>CAZFZX010000097.1:0-16808 GCA_964523765.1 uncultured Enterobacteriaceae bacterium | reverse complement strand
AGTGCGGCTCATGAGTTCGTGCACTTGATCCCTAGCGCCTGAGGTGCCGCGCTAGTAAGAGACGACGATACCGAAATGCGCGCGGCCAGCGCCCACCGCGCTGAACGCGACATTTTTCAGCTGCCAGCCGTAATCGAAACGAACATCGAGGTAGGAGGCGATCTCGTAGCGCATGCCGAGTCCGGCTGACCAAAGATGAGAAACCGGTTCGCCCGGAAGACGTTGCTTGGAAGCCGCGACGCCGTAATCGGTAAACACCAGCGCGCTGAATCGGTCGCGGCCTCTATCGGTCTCGGACGCTAATAAAGATATCGCCTTTGTCCGTATTTCGTTGCGTAGAAAGAGACCGATATCGGCGGGCACTTCGTAATCGTCGTAGCCGCGCACCGAACGATAGCCGCCGATCCCGAGTTGCTCGCTACCGAGCAGGTTTTCGTTCGATCGCCGTATTGCTCGTATAAACGGGTACTGCCCGACACATCGGCGAACAGCACGGCAAGTTTTGGTAGGGATTTGTCCACGCGATCCTAAATAGTTGATCCAAGGTACGGTTTGCGCGCGTCCAGAATTGTGCGCATCGGGACCATTTTACACATCTAAGCGTGCGCCCGGGCAATTTTGATCACCTTGTTTACGATTGGCGTTGCTTTCGGAGGCGACCCGTATCAGCGACAATGCGCTTTCTCGCGAGGCTTTATCACGGCCTCGTACGCGGATTTGAGTTGGGAGATCGTTGGTCTATGGCGCAGTACGTTTTTAGTATGAACCGGGTTGGGAAACTGGTGCCGCCGAAACGGCACATCCTGCGCGATATTTCGCTCAGTTTTTTCCCCGGTGCCAAGATCGGCGTACTCGGACTCAATGGCTCCGGTAAATCGACTCTACTGCGGATCATGGCGGGCATCGATACCGAGATCGAAGGCGAAGCAACGCCGCTGAAAGGACTCAAGATCGGTTATTTGCCGCAGGAACCGCAGCTCGACGAGAACAAAGATGTACGCGGCAACGTCGAAGAAGGCTTGGGTGAAGCCAAGGCGCTGGTCGATCGATTCAACGTGATCAGCGAGCGTTTCGGCGAACCCATGGAGGATGACGAAATGACCGCGCTCCTCGAGGAGCAGGGAACACTCCAGGATCGGATCGATGCGGTCGGCGGTTGGGAGATCGAACGCAAGCTGGAGATAGCCGCAGACGCATTGCGGCTACCGGCCTGGGACGCCGAGGTGGGCAAACTGTCCGGTGGCGAACGACGGCGGGTAGCCTTATGCCGTCTGCTGTTGTCTGAGCCGGAAATGCTGTTGCTCGACGAGCCGACCAACCATCTCGATGCGGAGTCGGTTGGCTGGCTGGAGCGCTACCTCGAGCAATATCCGGGCACGGTGGTGGCGGTAACCCACGATCGCTATTTTCTCGATAACGTTGCCGGCTGGATCCTGGAACTCGACCGCGGCCATGGGATCCCGTGGGAAGGCAATTATTCATCCTGGCTAGAGCAGAAGGAAGGGCGGTTGAAGGTCGAGGAAAGCCAGCAGGCTGCGCACCGCAGGAGCATAGCGGCGGAACTCGAATGGGTGCGTACCAACCCGAAAGGTCGTCAGGCGAAGAGCCGCGCACGCCTGCAGCGCTTCGACGAGTTGCGATCGAAGGAGTTTCAGAGCCGGAACGAAACCAACGAGATTTATATCCCGCCGGGACCGCGTCTCGGTGACGTCGTCGTCGAAGCTTCTACGCTGGAGAAAGGCTTCGGCGACCGTCTCTTGATCGATGGCTTGTCGTTCAGTCTGCCGCCGGGCGGGATCGTCGGAATTATCGGCGCGAACGGCGCTGGTAAGACTACTTTGTTTCGGATGCTAGTCGGCCAGGAGCAGCCCGACGCCGGGCAGATCCGGATTGGTGAAACCGTGCAGTTCGCCTACGTCGATCAGAGCCGGGACGCCCTCGATGGATCGAAGACCGTGTGGGAGGAAATCTCGGACGGGCAGGATACGCTCGAGGTCGGCGACTATGAGACGCCGTCGCGTGCCTACGTCGGCCGCTTCAACTTTCGAGGCAGCGATCAGCAGAAACGGATCGGTGAGTTATCCGGTGGCGAGCGGAATCGTGTACATCTCGCGAAAGTTCTGCGCGCCGGCGGCAATCTGCTGCTGCTCGATGAACCGACCAACGATCTCGACGTCGAGACCTTGCGTGCACTCGAACAGGCACTACTCAATTTTCCCGGCTGTGCCGTGGTGATTTCGCACGATCGGTGGTTCCTCGATCGCATCGCGACGCATATTCTGGCATTTGAGGGCGATAGCCACGTCGAGTGGTTTGCCGGTAACTACCAGGATTACGAGGCCGATCGGAAACGGCGACACGGCGATGACGACCAGCCGCATCGGATAAAATTCAAACCGGTCGTGCGTGGGTAATATCACGCCTCGAGCGAGTTCTTAAGTCTCGAGTTCCCGGTTACAATCGACTTTGGCCGCGGGTAATGAGTTGGTGATTACTCTCCCATCTTCGTATTCGCCGTGGTTTGATGGTATTGCAACATGAAACGGTTTTTTGTCATCTTGCTGGTTATCGGCGCGATTGCCGCCGCGACCTGGTATTTCACCCGGCCCGACCCAATCACCGTGCGTTTGCACACCGTCGAGCGCGGCACCGTTCGCGCAACCGTATCGAACACTCGGGTCGGTACCGTGGAAGCGTGTCAGCGGGCGCAGATGTCGCCGGCAGCACCCGGGCAGGTGGCGGTGTTGAACGTTGCCGAAGGTGCATTGGTCGAGACCGGCGAAGTGCTGCTCGAGATCTGGAATGAAGATCGTAAAGCCGAACTACGGCTCGCCGAGGCGGAAGCTTCGGCGGCGCGCTCGCGCGCGGCGGAAGCTTGCGCTACCGCCGCCGGAGCGCAGCGCGAAGCGGATCGCCTGAAGAAACTACGTGAACGTCAATTGATTTCCGAAGAGTCGGTCGATACCGCGCTCACGGAGGCCGAATCGCGCCGGGCGGCATGTGAAGCGGGACTCGCTGCGACGCGAGTCAGTGCCGCGGCTATTGCGGTCGCGCGCGAAGCCGTGGAGCGGACCTTGTTGCGGGCACCTTTCGCCGGTGTCATAGCCGAGGTGGATGTGCGTCTCGGGGAATTCCTGACGCCGTCTCCGCCCGGGATAGCGACCTTACCAGCGGTCGACTTAATCAACCCGGGTTGTATCTATATCGCCGCGCCGATCGACGAAGTAGACGCGCCGGGGATCAGAACTGGGATGTCGGCGTGTGTCACGCTTGATGCGTTTCCCGAGCGCCGTTGCAGCGCGATGGTGCGTCGCATAGCCCCCTACGTCCTCGATCTCGAGAAGCAGGCGCGGACGGTGGAAGTCGAGGTCGGATTTGAAGACCCAGCGGAGGCCGCCGGCCTTTTGCCCGGTTACAGCGCCGATATCGAGGTCCTGATCGAGGCCCGCGAGGAGGTTCTGCGTGTCCCCACGGAGGCAATTGTCGAAGGGAACAAACTCCTGATTTACGATCCCGCGACGTCGCGATTGACGCTCAGAGAGTTTGAGTCGGGGATCTCGAATTGGGAATATTCGGAGGTCGTTGGCGGCGTCGAAGCGGGCCAGGTAGTGGTCCTGTCAACGGGCCGAGCCGGGGTTGTCGATGGCGCGTCGGTCGTGCCGGAGGACAATGTCGAATAATTCAGCGCCGGATCCTGATGTCCCGACGACGGCCGGGTCGACCATGATCGAATTGCGCGACGTCACCAAGACCTTTGTTCTCGGCGACCAACGGGTCGACGCGGTCAGCGGTGTCGATCTGACGATCGAGAAAGGCGAATACATTTCCATCATGGGTCCGTCGGGCTCGGGGAAATCGACGTTGCTCAATCTCATCGATTTACTCGATCGACCGACTGCCGGCGCTTATTACTTCGATGGGCGCGATGTCACCGGTTTGTCGGATGACGAGTTGGCGGCGGTAAGGCGCCACTCGATAGGTTTCATTTTCCAGGCGTTTCATCTCGTGCCGCGTTTGAGCGCGCGCCAGAATGTCGAACTGCCACTTACCCTGGCGGGCACCCCTCCGGGAGCGCGTGGGGGGAAAGTCGAGCGCTCGCTGGCCGCGACCGGATTGTCCGGTCGCGCGGAGCATCGTCCGCAGGAACTATCGGGCGGAGAACGCCAGCGCGTCGCTATCGCACGTGCAATCGTGATGGAGCCGACTTTGATCCTGGCCGACGAGCCGACCGGCAATCTTGATACGGCATCAGGAAACCAAGTGGTCGAATTGCTTGAATCGCTGCGTGCGGATAAGGGCGTGACCTTGATCGTCGTAACCCACGACGCCGATTTGGGGCAGCGGGCGGAGCGTCAGATACGAATCGTCGACGGTTGTATTGCGCGGGATGTTGGGGGTGGCCATGCGCTTGGCTGACGTCATCGCGTTCGCCCTCGGATCACTCGGTTCCAATTGGCGCCGGACTGCACTGATCGCATTGGCGACCGCTATCGGCGTGAGTTCGGTGCTATTACTCACTGCTTTAGGAGAAGGCGCGAACCGCTTCGTCCGCGGGCAGTTCGAATCGTTGGGCACGAATCTCCTTATCGTTCTTCCCGGGCGCAGCGAGACCGTCGGCGGAACGCCGCCGATGCTCGGCGAGACACCACGTGACCTCACCATCGACGATGCGTATTCGCTCTTGCAAGACGCCAGTCTGAAAACGGTCGCTCCCGTGCTCGTCGGATCGGCGCCGGTATCGACGGCGGCCGGGCTCGAACGAGAAACGACGATCCTCGGTTCTACCAGCGACATGTTCCACGTCCGCCGCTTGAGCATGGGGCGCGGCCAATTCCTTCCGCCGGGCGACCCGAAACGTGCCGCCTCAGTGTGTGTGCTGGGGTATGAACTTGCCGACGAACTGTTCGGTCGGCAGCCGGCGGTCGGCCAGTGGGTCCGCGTTGGCGATCGGCGTTTTCGCGTGATCGGCGTCTTAACCGGTTCGGGTGTCTCGGTCGGGGTCGATTTTGATGATCTCGCCATCGTCCCGGTCGCCTCCGCCCAGGCGCTATTCGATCGTGAATCGCTGTTTCGGATCCTGGTCGAGGCGGCGACGGAGGCGGATCTCGAATCGGGCGAGCGGGCTATCCATCGATTGATCGCGGCGCGTCATGAGGGCGAGGATGATGTCACCGTAATCGCTCAGGACAGCGTCGTTAAGACACTCGGCCGTGTGCTGACTACTTTGACATTGGGGGTCAGCGGGATCTCCGCGATCAGCCTCGCCGTCGCCGGGGTGTTGATTATGAACGTGATGCTCGTTTCCGTGACCCAGCGGCGTGCCGAGATCGGTCTGTTGAAGGCGCTCGGCGCGCGGTTGGTCGACGTGCGCCGGTTGTTCATCACCGAGGCGTTTCTGTTGGCGAGCCTCGGCGCGACGGTCGGTCTCGCGGTCGGTCTCGCGGGAACCCAGGTCGTCGCCCGCATGTATCCGGATTTCCCGGTAGCGGTTCCGTCATGGTCGGTCGCGCTGGCGCTCGCGGTTGCGATGCTGACAGGCCTCGTTTTCGGCGTTCTGCCGGCGCGGCGTGCGGCCGAAATGGATCCAATCGACGCTCTGTCGAAGCGCTGACATGCGCACCCTGGACGTTCTTTGGTTTGCTTTAGGCTCCGTGCGCAGCCACCGCTCGCGTTCGGGTCTGACGATGCTCGGCATCGCCGTGGGTATCGGCGCGGTAGTATTGTTGACGGCAGTCGGGGAGGGTGTGCGCCTGTTCGTATTGGGGGAGTTCACCCAGTTCGGAACCAACATTGTCGGTATTACTCCCGGCAAGACGACTACGTTTGGGGTATCGGGCGCGACGATATCGAGCGTGCGGCACCTGACCATCGAAGACGCGGCGGCGCTCTACCGGCTAAACACAGTCGAGGCGGTTGTTCCGGTGATTCAGGGCAACGCCAGGGTCGAGTTTGGGCAACGGAATCGACGTACGACTATCATTGGCGTAGGTGCCGACATGCCGGCGGTTTGGCGGATGAACGTCGCCGCGGGCCAGTTCTTGCCGGATGACCCGTTTGAGAGCGCCCGAGCCTTCGCGGTCCTGGGGTCGAAGATGCGCGACGAACTCTTCGGCAGCCGCAACCCGTTGGGCGCGAGGATCCGGGTCGGCAGCGATCGCTTCCGAGTTGTCGGTGTCATGGAATCCAAGGGCCAGATGTTAGGCTTCGACCTCGACGACACCGTCTTCGTGCCCATCGGTAAAGCGACGGAATTGTTCAATCGCGAGGGGTTGATGGAAATCGACATTACCTACCGCGAGGACGACAGCGCGAAAGCGGTTTCAGCAGCGTTGAAACGTTTGCTGATCGCCCGCCACGGCCAGGAAGACTTTACCATCACGACGCAAGAACAGATGTTGTCGGTGCTCGATTCCATTCTGCAACTATTGACCGCCGGCGTCGCGGCGATTGGCGGTATCTCCCTGATTGTCGGTGCCGTCGGTATTACGACCATTATGACGATAGCCGTTACCGAGCGGACTTCGGAAGTCGGTCTATTTCGCGCCATCGGCGCGCCGCGCGCGGAGATCCGGAATTTGTTTCTGGCCGAAGCGGCGATTCTGGGCGGAGCCGGCGGCATAGCCGGGATCGTCGGCGCTACCGTGCTGGTACGGCTCGTGCGCCTTGGTATCCCGGATTTTCCGCTGAATCTCGTCTGGCCCTACGTAGTCGCGGCGTTCCTGGTCGCCACCCTGATTGGTGTCATATCGGGTCTCATGCCGGCCTCCAAGGCCGCGCGAATGGACCCGGTCGAGGCGCTGCGGGCCGAATAAATGGGGTGGCAGGTGAGTGCGGCGTCATCCGTTAGTTCTCGAGCTCCGCTTGACGGTGGGGACCGACGAAACTTCGTGCGGCCGCTATTTGGGGAATAACCCTAGGAGACTGAATGGCAATATCGAACGCGACACCGGATGACGTCCTTCGCTTCTGGTTCGCCGGCCCCGTCGATGACGCCCGGCACATCGCAAAACGGATCAAGCTTTGGTTCGGAGTCGATGAAGCATTCGACGCCGAGATCCGCGAGCGTTTTGCCGGCGTGTTGGACCTGGCTATAGCTCATCGTTTCGACGACTGGAGTGCGACCGCGCATGGCGCGCTAGCACTGATCATCGTGCTGGACCAATTCCCCCGAAACATCTTTCGTAAGACCCCGCGCGCCTTTGCCAATGACGCGTTGGCGCTCGAATGGTGCCGCAAAGGAATCGTTCGCGGCTTGGACCGCGAATTGACCCTGTATGAACGGACGTTCTTCTACTTACCGTTCGAGCATGCCGAGGACCTCGCAGATCAGGACCGCTGCGTACGGTACTATCAGGATTTGCTCGACACGGCGAGCCCGGATTTCCGAGAGATCGCGGCCTTCAACGTCAAGAGCGGCGAGGAGCATCGTGACGTGATCCGGCGTTTCGGGCGTTTCCCGCATCGCAACGCGATATTGGGCCGTCAATCGACATCGGAGGAACTCGAATGGCTCGAACAGAACGCGAGCGCGTGGGGGCAGGGTCCTACAGGCGAGCCCGGTTGAGCGATACGGCCGTCGGCAGCGGCGTGACCGTGGCTGTGGCATATTTGAAGAGAGAGGATGACGGGGCAGGTCTCGTGTTTTGCCTTCATCGAAAAGGGGACAGCCGCTTCAGCGGTTAACTGGGCAGCGTCCCCTTCTCCCTTGGTAGCTGGGTGCTTAGCCTAAGAATGTATCGACAAGGAATTTCTTAATTGCTTCGGATTCGCGCATTGGATCACCGTTAATAACTAGGGTCGGTACGGTGGAATCACCGCACCTCGCCACTAGTTCTTTTTCAAATTCGACGTGTTCTCGAATATCTTTCAGGGTGACCTTATCGGCTATCCGTAGGTTATTGATCGTATTGAGCACACTATTTGAGTAACCGCATTGCTGATGGAAATAGAGCTCCAATAGCAAATCAGCCATTCACTTTCCTGCACTCTGAAAGCAGATCTTCCGCTTTACGCAGGCCCGGTATTCCGGCCGACTCCGCATATCGCACGACGCCTTCTTTGTCGATGATGATCGTTGCTCGATCAGTAATGCCATTGCCTTCCAGGTACAAACCGTAACTGGCGGCAACACCACCCTTTGGATGAAAGTCAGCCAACAGGGGGAAAGAGATTCCACCAAGCGAACTGGCCCAGCTATCGTGGGAGAACTTACTGTCTACACTAATACCCAAAACTTGGGTATCTGACGCCTCGAAATCTCCAAGCTTAGATTGGAGATCCGGCATCTCGGTGCTTCAGTTAGGTGTCCAGTCCAGCGGATAAAACACCAACATTACGTTCTTCTCGCCTTTGAATTGACCGACCGAGTATTTCTTGTCGGCAAGATGAGACTCGAGCTCAAAGTCGGGCGCCGTAGCTCCTACTTCAATCATGAAAACCTCCACAGTTGTATTGAATTGAACGACTAATATCTGAATGGCATCTAGGGTATGCAGCCCCCGTTGTTTGAAGGCCGCCGCCAATCGTTACTTATGCTAATGCCGCGACTCATTGTATACAAGTAATGGTACTTTCACTTGTCGGTTCGCTCGCCAATATCTTACGCAATTAGCGCACTGTAATCCGACATATCGTCTTTGGGTCAGTTGCCGGGCGGCTCGATCATTTCTGGATCCAGCCCTAGTTCGTCGCGGAACACCGCATCGTTATGCGCGCCGACCGGGGCGACCCACGGCTGTATCGCGGCGTGGGTATGGGAGAACAGGAACGCTGTGTTGGGCACTTTTAAGCTTCCCGCGGCATCATCGATCTCGGCGATCATCCCGCGATGGCGGAGTTGCGGGTCATCGAGCGTCTCACCAAGGTCGCGGTAGCGGCTGACGGGGATCTTGCAGGCGGTCAACGCTGTAAGTGCCTCTGCGGTTGTCTGGACGCGTACCCATTCGGCGGCGATCCGTATCAGCTCGCCGTAGTGACGCAGTCGCGCGGCTGTGGCGCCGAACCGTGGATCGGTCTTCAACGCGGGTTGCCCGATGAGATCGGCCAGCGCCTCGAAGTGTCGCTGGCTGACTACCATGACGAGGATGTAGCCATCGCGCGTCTCGAGTGGTCCGTAGTGTCGGTCGATCGTGTCCGGCGCCAGCATCACCTGGAAATCCTTTTGCATAGTGGCGAGTAGCGCATCGAACATGGCGATGTCGATGTATTGTCCAACGCGGGTCTTCTCGCGGTAATAGAGGGCCGCGGTGATGGCGCCGAAGGCTTGCAGTGAGGCGACATTGTCAGCCACGGGCAGGCCCATATTCAGCGGTTTGTCGAGGCCGGGTTGATAGCGTAGCGTGACCGCGTCGTAACCGCTCCAAGCCTGCACTATAGGCGCAAAGGCCGGCCGTTCGGCGTCCGGTCCGGTCTGACCGAATCCCGAGATCGAGCACATGATGAGACGTTCGTTTTCCGCCCGGAGCGCGGGGTAATCGATGCCGAGTCGGCGCATCACACCAGGACTGAAGTTTTCGACCACGACGTCGGTGGACCGCACCAGGCGTTTAACGACTTCGACCGAGGCGGGCTTCTTCAGATCGAGGGAAATACAGCGTTTGCCGGCGTTCAGTTGGCTGAACATCGCGCTGGTGCCGCCGCGATGCGGCGGTGCTGCGCGCAGGAACTCGCCTTCCGGCGGCTCTACCTTCAGCACCTCGGCCCCGAGATCCGCCATCATCCGGGTGCAATACGGGCCCGAAATCACGCACGTGAAATCAAGAACGCGTACGCCTTCGAGCACGCGTGGGCCGCTTCTCTCGCGATTGTCTTCCAGTTTCATCAGGCCTACTCAATAATTCCAGCGGTAATGTTACGATGTCTACGATCCGCCGAACATAAAGAATGCACAGGGAATGATCGACCGGAAATTCATCGGCTCCAAGGCACCGCCGTTCGAGGCCGAGATCGAGAAAGGCCGGCTGCGCCTATTCGCTAAGGCGATCGGGGAAACGGATCCGATCTATTCGGACGAGTCCACGGCGCGGGCCGCGGGTTACCGGTCTATCCCCGTGCCGCCGACATTTCTGTTTTGCCTCGAGATGGAGCAACCCGATCCGTATCGATGGTTTCGCGAAATGGGGATCCCGCTGCCGCACGCTTTGCACGGCGGACAGGCGTTTCGTTACCTGCAAACCGCGTGCGCCGGAGACGTCTTGACGTTTAACTCGGAAGTCGCGGACATTTATGACAAGAAGGGCGGCGAGTTGGAATTCGTCGTCCAGGATGTAACCATCACGGACCAGAACGGCGAACCGGTCGCCGACTTCCGCCGTACGGTCGTGATCCGCAACGTTTGAGGATACATGATGACGGTACTCGACTATGCGTCGGTGAATCTCGACGACGAGCTTCCGCCGCTTCACTTGCCACCGCTGACGCGCCAGGCGCTCGCGATCTACTGCGGTGCGTCGGGTGACCATAACCCGATTCATGTCGATATCGATTTCGCGCGCGCGTCCGGACTGGACGACGTAATAGCGCACGGCATGTTGATCATGGCGTATATGGGACGCTTATTGACGGATTGGGCCCCGCAAACCGCGATCCGGTCGTTCGATACGCGCTTCGAGGCGATGACGCGGGTAGGAGACTCGATCACTGCCAGCGGCCGAGTAGTGGAGAAATTCGGTGAGGGCGACGAGCAGTGCGTGCGTATCGAGCTGGCTGCCTCGGACCAAAGAGGCGAAGTGAAGGCCGTTGGCACCGCGGTGGTGGCGCTTGCTTAGCGCCGGGCCGTGGCCTAGCGCCTCCGTGGCGGGGACGGCTTATCGTCCGGGGCCGACGAAGTTGAGCCGAACGAGCATGAACTGCACTCGGGCCATCGTGTTGCTATTTGCGTTGATTTCATTACCGAGCGTCTGCGCGGAGGTTATTCACATTCCGGTCGGCCAGCAGGCGCCCGAGAAACATGACCTGCCCCGTCCGACGCGTGGTATGAACCAGGCCGCGGTGATCGAACAGTTCGGTCTACCGGAGAGCAAATCGACGCCGGTTGGGGAGCCCCCGATTTCGAACTGGAAATACCCAAACTATACGGTGTATTTCGAGTCGGATATCGTGATCCACAGTGTGTTGACGCATGTACCAAAAGTCGATCTCCACGAACGACAATAATTGGGATTCAGTAATCCGATTGCGACGCGGTGTCAGGGGCGTCGGCTTTGAGTCTGCCCTGAAACCACATACCCAAAGACGCTACGACCACGGCGATCAGGCAGAATGCGGCGCTGTAGCCGTGGCGGTCGATGATCGATCCGAGTAAGGCGGCGCCAGCGCCCTGCCCGACCATCAGGGAGAAAGCAAACAACGCAACGGCGGTGCCGCGGTTATCGGGCGCGAGTTCCGTCGCAAGTGTCTGCAAGGTATTGTGCATAACGAAAAAGCCGAAGCCACCGACGATCAGGATCGGTATACAGATCTGCCAACTCGGTGCCCACGCGAGGGCCGCGTAGCAGCCGGCCATCGTTAGGCTGCCGGTGAGGATCATGCCACGTTCGCCAAGTGCATTGACGACGTATTTCGCCGTATTGCTATAGATAAGACTGCCGATCCCGAAGCAGGCCAGCACGGCGCCGACGCGGGCGTAGCTGAGGCCGAACTCCTGGTGCAAGAAGGCGCCGATGAAGGCGCCGCCGCCGAAAAAAAAGATCCCTTCGATAGTAGCGGCAATGATCACGGTCCGCGGCCGGCGCTGGCGCAGCAGCGCGATGTAAGGTGCGAACAGGCTGCGGCCGCTTAGCGGCGCGGGGCGTAAGGTCTCACGATGATGGTTGGAGAAGCGCCAGACGAAGTACGCCATGGCGCCGACCAAGCCGCCGAAGATAACGAAGATCACGCGCCATCCGAATAACTCGGCTACTATGCCGCCGAGGCTGCCGCCCGCGATCTGGCCCAGAATGAGGCCGTTCAAGTACCGCGCGATCACCGGTTGTCTTACTTCATAGACGAAATGATCGGCGATAAAGGCCAGCGATAAGGGGACGACGGCGGCGGTACCCGCTCCGGTCAGGAAGCGCAGGGCAGCGAGCATCTCGATGCTGGTGGAAAACGCGCAGAGCGTCGTGAACAAAGCGGATGCCCCGAGGGCGAAGACGACGATCGTGAGTTTACCGAAGCGATCGCCGAGCGGACCGTAGAGGAGCTGAAAGAGCCCGTATGGCACCGCGAAGGCCGTTACGATAACGCTGGCACCACCGACCGTAAGACCGAATTCGATGGCGACGATGGGCAGGATCGGATCGGTAACGCGCATTATTGCCACGACCGCGAACGCAGCTGCGCTCAGCCAGAAAATAATTTGTCCCATGAGGTTCGAGAGATGCTCGCAATGCGCGGAGTGTCCGATCGCTGCGATCCGATCGGGGTCCGCATCATACACGACTTCGATCGAAGCGGGGCCGGATGTCGAGGAGGACGTCCTATTGAGGCTTACACAAAGACTGAACACCTGTGCACCGTAGGTTGGGTTAGGCTGAGCGCCGTAACCCAACGATTTGACCGTCGTGTTGGGTTACGCCCTGCGGGCTAACCCAACCTACCGTGTTCACGAATTATGAAAGCCTCGGTAGGTCCGCGAGTCTCCTATAGACTTGCAACCGATCTCAACGCTATTCAGGCGCAATCCACGAATCACCACTACTGGAGACCACGATGGAATTGATGGAAGCGATAAGCACGAATGGCACCTGCCGCTATTACAAAACCGATCCGGTTCCGGGTGAACTCGTTGCGCGACTGTTGCGGGCGGCGCAACTCGGTCCGAGCGGCAGTAACCGTCAGCCCGTTCGTTTTCTGGTGGTACGCGAGGCCGCCAAACGACGGGGTTTGCAAGCGCTATACCGCCCCGTTTGGGAGGCGTATCTCGAGAAGGCGCGATCAAGCGATCTGAAACTCGGCGGTCAATTCCTCACCAACGCCGATCATTATGCGCGCCACCTCGCCGAAGTCCCGGTCCAGATTGTCATCTGTTACGGGATCGCCGAGGTCGTGCCGATCGACGCCGGGCTCGACCGCGTTAGCGTGGTCGGCGGCGCGTCTATCTACCCGATGGTCCAGAATTTGCTCCTCGCGGCGCGCGCCGAGGGGCTGGGGGCGACCCTAACGACCCTGTTGTGCGGCGTTGAATCCGAAGTCCAGGCCTTGCTGGATATCCCGGACGGCGTTGCCACCGCCGCGGTGATCGGCGTGGGCTGGCCGGCGAAGCCGTTTCCCAAGCAGCTGAAACGGCTATCACTTGCGGAGATCAGCTTCGCCGACAGCTATGGAACACCGCTGCCGGAAGTGCAGGATCTCTAGGGACGGCATTTACGCGGCCCGCTCGGACGGACCGAAACACGGGTTCGCCGGGACTGTTTTGACCGCGAGGTATCGAATCGTGACCGACTATGGTCGCCATTACCCGTTGCCCCGCGATACCGTGCGGTAGATCCGATTCCCCCTGTTCTGCCTCCATCGGATCCGAAGGCCGTCAACCGGCATGGAATACCTGCCAGCTGAAGTCGATACCGTGCGCCTTGATTGCCGTTTTGGCGTCACTGAGGAATTCGACCGCACTCTGCGGTGGCGCATTGCGTAAGGCCACTACGATCTTTCGGTCACTTTCTTTCGCAGCCGGATAGGCGTGATCGATTTCGCCCGACCGAATAAATTCGACGTAGGTGTTTAGTTTTGCCCCGAGGTGCGCAACGTGATCCGCGACATCGTCCCAGTCGGCGTCATCGGCGATCGTCAGGACGCAAACTGCATCCGGCGCGATGCCGATGAAGTCGATCTTTTCCGGATCCGTTAGGGACATGAACTGCTGCTTTTCTCAAAAGCGTGGGGGTAGCGATTGCCGATGCCTCTCCCATTCTAATCCGTCCGGTGACCGAGTCCAGCGGCCACCCAATGCGACCCGATCATGTCGAGCGCGACAGTGCTTCGTGCAAACCACGGGTTATCGTCGTATAACAACGGTCGTTACCAACCGCAGGGAGACAATCGTGGAAAAAGAACTCGAACTCGCGCAGCAAGCCTACGACGTCGTCGTCAGTTTCGTCGTGACTTACTCGTTCCAGTTGATCGGTGCGGTCATCATCCTTATCGCCGGTTTCATCGTCGGCGGGTGGGTCGCGCGGGCGTTACTGCGATTGCAGGAACGGCGCAATGTCGACGTCACTTTGCGGCATTTTATCGCAAGCACGCTGCGCCTCATCGTGATTGGGCTTTTCGTGATCATAGCGGTGAGCAAGCTCGGGATCAGCATTACACCGTTGATCGCCGCGCTCGGTGGGCTCGCTGTCGGCGCCAGTTTTGCGATTCAAGGACCGGTTTCAAACTACGGTGCCGGCTTCGTGATCATCTTGACCCGCATGTTCAAGGTCGGGGACACGGTTTCGGTGCAGGGCTACTCCGGGCTTGTCACCGAGATCACGCTCGCCACGACGCAGCTGGCCGCCGAAGACGGAGAGCATATCGTCATTCCGAACAAGCATGTCGTTGGCGAGATCCACCGAAATTCGTACGCCAATCGTCTGGTCGAAGGGAGCATCGGAATTGCTTATGGCGACGATCCGGACCGCGCGATTGATGTTGTCGGGAAGGTCCTCGCGGCGAATGTCTCGGTTACCGCTGAGCCGGCGCCCCAAGTAGGGATCGAGGCCTTCGGGGATTCGTCGATCACGGTCGCGTTTCGTTTTTGGGTTCCGACTCAATCGTTTTTCGAGACCCGGTACGCCGTCAACAGTGAGGTTTTCAAAGCGCTCGGAGAAGCCGGTATCTCGATCCCGTTCCCCCAACGTGAGGTACGATTGCTGGCGGCTTAGCCTGCAAATTGCACCAGCCGAACTTAGTCATTGACCCAGGCCGCGCGGGTGCGCGCCAGCGTGCCGTTGTTGTAGTCGACGAATGCTTGTTCGATTTCCTGCCGCGAATTCATGACGAAAGGGCCGTACTGCACGATCGATTCAGCGATGGGGCGCCCCGCAACGAGGATGAAGCGTAGTTCATTCTCGGCGCTGATCACGAATTTTCCACCGGGCGACATCACGGCCAGCGCGTGTGTCGGCACCTCTTCGCCACCGATCGTACCGCTACCCTCGAACGCATAAAGGAACATCGTCGTCCCGGTCGGCACCTCGTCGGCAAACGACGCGCCCGGCGAGAGCGTGACGTCGAGATAACGGACACCGGTGCTGGGATCACTAACTGGGCCAGTGACATCTCCATAGCTTCCGGAGATAACGCGAATCCGAGCATTATCCGCGGTCGTGACCGGTATCGCCGTCGCGGGGAACGGCTGATAATCCGGCGCGCTCATTTTTTCTTCGGCGGGCAGATTGATCCACAACTGAAAGCCGCGCATGAGACCCTCGGATTGCTGCGGCATTTCCGAGTGGATGACGCCGCTCGCGGCCTTCATCCATTGGATACCGCCCGCCTTGAGATCGCCTTTGTTACCCATGCTGTCCTCATGCAGCATGTGCCCGTCGATCATGTAGGTGAGCGTAGTAAAGCCGCGGTGCGGGTGATCGGGGAAACCGGCGATGTATTGGTCGGGATCGTCGGTGCCGAAGTGATCGAGCAAAAGAAAAGGATCGAGATGGCGCAGCGCCGGCGTACCGATGGTGCGGTGGACCGTGACGCCGGCCCCTTCTGTTACTGGCGTGGCTTGGATCAAGCGTTCGATCTGTTTAGTACTCATGTCAAATGATTTTCGGCGACCCGTTTGAGCCCGTCATGGTCTGATGCTTCTAACTGACGGGCGGTTTGCTCAATTTTAGTCGCCGCCATTTTACACGGCCCGCGCTAACGCCGTCACGCTTCGTCGCCCGGGTTCGCCACAGCCTCTTCGCGCCGGCCGAAAAACCAGCGTAAGGCCCGATATAAGGAAAAAGCATCCTCGCTTCCGGCGATTTCACGGATCGAGTGCATCGCGAAGGTCGGTACGCCGACGTCAACGGTCTTGACGCCGAGCGCCGTCGCGGTCAAGGGACCGATCGTGCTGCCGCAGGCCATGTCCGTACGCGCAACGAAGCTTTGCACGGGGACGCCGGCCGCCCGGCACGCTTGTTTGAAGATCGCGGTCGTTTCGCTGTTAGAGGCGTAGGCCTGGTTGCTGTTGATTTTGATCACGGGGCCGCCGTTCAGTCGTGGTCCGTGCCGGTCGTCGTGGCGATCGGCGAAATTCGGATGGATGCCGTGGGCGTTATCGGTGGATACGAGGGTCGAGCGGGCGATCGTACGGCCGTACGCCTCACTCGTTTCCGTCAGTCGTTCGAGTATGCTGCTGAGGAAAGTCCCGCGGGCGCCGGTCGCCGATCCGCTGCCGACTTCCTCGTGGTCGTTACAAGCGATTAGACAATTCGACGTGTCCGGCGCCTCTGTTAGCGCCCTGGCGCCGACATAACAGCTGAGAAGATTGTCGAGCCGCGCGCTCGCGATGAATTCGTCGCGCAGACCCACCAGCGCCGCTTTTTCCGTCGGGTATAGCGACAAATCGAATGCAGTAACCTCGACTTCGCCGAGATCGGGATCCGCGGCCACCACCCGGTCGGCGATCTCCCGCTCTAAGTCGAATTCTCCCCCGTCGATGCAGACAATGGCTGGAAGATGGGTCTGGCTGTTGATCGAGCGCTTTTTGTTGGCTCTCCGGTCGAGGTGAATGGCAAGACTGGGAATGATCGCAAGGGCCCGTTCGAAATCGACCAAGCGGTGGATCAGCCCGCCCCCCAACGGTTGCAGCGTCACCCTTCCAGCGAGCGATAAGTCGCGATCGAACCACGGGTTCA
>CAZFZX010000096.1:0-16868 GCA_964523765.1 uncultured Enterobacteriaceae bacterium | reverse complement strand
CAGATACGCCGCCTTTATTCAACTTCCTTAAACACCAGATTCAGTTATAACTCTAAATTCCGCCACGTAATCCTGGACTTTGAAAGCGTCGAATCAATCGGACAGGCATTTGCCGATGAAATATTCAGGGTCTTTGCTAGCAGAAACCCTGAAATTGAGATCGTACCTACGCAGGCGAACGAGCAAGTTTCGAGAATGATCAATCGGGCAATCCGTCAGTCAACAAACAGCTGAAGCCTCGCCCGTGCAGATGTGTAAACAATGTGTCCGGACAGCGCGATGCTGATGCACAAAGCGTTAAGAGCCTTTGATTCCTTGTGAGGCAGTCGAGTTGCCGACTAAAACTGTTCAGGTCGCGGCGAAGTAGATCCGGATGATTTGAGGGTTTTCGGCGCCAAAACGCCGTTCCCAATGATCGATCAGTATCGAATGAGGTACCGCCGGGCGCACATCATCGCGGTCATACCGGGCTTGCGACCAACACGAGAAGGTCGAAGAAAGACTCGTGCGCCGGTTCGGACGTTCGCTGAACAGAACGGTGAAACCCCAACGACAGGACGTCTGGGTGTGGAACTACCGGCACGACCGCGTTTACACTGGTCCGATGGGCATCCAGACGGAACTATTGGCGCTGGTCGAGCGGGTCAACGAGCGGATCACCTTACCGAAGGTACGCCAGGTCTATATCCCCGAACCGCACATCACCGCCGACAAAGATGCCGAATTCGGCCTGATCGAACTCGAGGACGGAACGGCCGGGCTTTTTTACGCCTGGATGGGTGAGTCGCAGCGAGGGATCAGCGAGCGATTCAGTGCCGCCGAACTCGTCGGCGCCGACGCCATTTCGATTGCGCGACATTACGCAGGTAACGATGACATCGCGCGTTCGGTGGGCCTCGCCGCTATTAACGCGATAACCCAGGGCTTTTTTCATCGTGCTGATTTCGAGTTGGACGAAGCCACGAATTCGATGGGCGGCTTGTCGCTCGGTCCGGGGGATCGGCTCGGTATGATCGGTAAATTCCCTTCGCTGGTCCGACAAGCGAGCGCGCTCGATGTACCGGTGACCGTAATCGAGCGCAAAGCGCACATGCTTCAGGATGAAGCGGGCGTTTGCATCACCTTCGATCCCGGGTCGCTCGGCGCTTGCAACAAGATCATTACGACCGCGGCGACCCTGATCAATAATAGTATTGACGAAATGCTCGGGTATTGTGGCCATGCCGAGGTGCTCGTAATGGTCGGACCGAGCGCAAGCTTCTTCCCCGATCCCTTGTTCGCCCGTGGTGTCGACTTCGTCGGCGGCACCCGGGTGCTCGATGCTGGCGGGGTGATCACGCAGCAGCGGCAAGGAGAAGGTCTACGCGACTGCGCGCGTCGCTACACGCTCTCGCGAGAAACCTATCCGGGGATCGCGGATCTGGGTATCGATTTGAGTTGATGCGGTCCGCCGGCCGGCATTTTCGCAACACTGCGGTTTGGCGAGAAGAAGGTGACGGAGGGATTCCATTCAGAACAGTGAGGGGCGTGACTTAGCGAACCTTTAGATCAATTCATGGAACATCGCCTTGCGCCCAAAATCGTCCCGGTCTGCGTTGCGGCGCTCCGGCTATTACCTGCGCGCCGTGTTTTCACCTGAACAGTATTTTAGTAACTACTCCACTGTCCCAGAATGAATCAGAGGTTCCTGAGTCTTACTCGCTGCGCCACCTTTTCTTCCAGACCGGAGTGTCGTGCCGGCTCCTCTTCGTATCCCTCCTGTAACACCGGTGGAGCACGCCGGTGGCAGACGTCGCCCGAGTGCAGTCTGAAACCGATATCGCCGATACCGTTCGGCTCGACGGTTTTATTTATACTATGGAGCAGGATCTACCGGTCGTCGAGGCCGTCGCTGTCCGCGACGGAAAAATCATGGCGCTCGGTACTTCCTCGGAAATACAAAAGTGTCGCGGCAAAATGACCCGGGTCGTTGATTTGGAGCGCCGCATGGCAATGCCAGGTTTGATCGACGGCCACTGCCACCCGACAAAAGGCGCCATTGCCAACCTTTTCAGCTGCAAGTTTGAATTCGCGGCAACCCCCGCGGAAATCGCCCGCACCCTTACCGAATATGTGACGCGAAATCCCGATGTGGAGTGCATTATCGGCGGTCGCTGGCACAGCGGGTTCTTTGGCGAGCATGCGCTACGCTCGCCGCGTAAATGGCTGGATCAATTCTCCGGCGACAAGGCCGTATACCTGCGCGATGACTCCGGTCACAACGGTTGGGCTAATACCCGGGCGCTCCAACTCGTCGGTGTGGATCGGAACAGCGAAGATCCCGCCGGCGGAAAAGTCATGCGGGAGGCCGAAACAGGAGAACCAACCGGTCTGCTGCTCGAAGAGGCTGATGCATCCGCGAGGAGTCGCTTACCGGATTGGAGTGCAGAACAATACCGGGCAGGCGTTCTCGAAATGGTGCGCATCGCGAACGGTTACGGCATTACCGGCGTAACGGATGCTGATGCCAGCGAGGCGCTGCTCAAATCCTATCATGTCGCAGATCGGACCGGGGCGCTGAGCCTATATGTGGCGGCGTCGATATCGACTCCCTACGGCCATCGAGAGACGCCGTTAGATTACGCGCAGATCGAAGCCTTGCGTGACCGCTATTGTTCGCCGCGTGTCGATACCCGTTTCGT
This sequence comes from uncultured Enterobacteriaceae bacterium, assembly GCA_964523765.1. Lineage (GTDB taxonomy): Bacteria > Pseudomonadota > Gammaproteobacteria > UBA11873. The sequence continues at coordinate 14,187 of CAZFZX010000096.1, read as the reverse complement.
AAAAATCTATGAGGACGGCGTGCCCACTGCGGCGCGTACGGCGGCCATGCTGGCGCCCTATCTGCCCGACCGAGATTTTCCAGACGGGTTCAGTGGACTGTTGCATGTGGATGAGACTACGCTCGCCGCGGATATCAGCGAGTTGGAGAAACGCGGATTCACGGTAAAACTTCATACTGCCGGGGATCGCGCGGTACGAACCGCGCTCAACGCAATCGAAAAAGCCCATACCCTTTCGGGGCGTTCCGATTTACGTCACGCACTAGCCCATGCGGGCTTTATCGACCCTGTGGATATTCCGCGTTTTAGACAACTGAACGTAGTAGCGGACTTGCCGCCCTATATCTGGTATCCATCGCCGATTATCGAATCGATGCGTGAGGCGCTCGGCGAGCGGGCCGGGCAATACTGGCCGATCCGGGATCTGTTGGAAGCGGGTGCGCCGTTGCTCGCCGGTTCGGATTGGCCCGCAGCCGTGTCGTCCATGGATCCCTGGATCGGAATCGGGGCAATGGTTACCCGCCGCGATTCTTCTGACAGCACATCGGAAGCATTGTGGCCGGAGTAGGCGATTAGTCTGGAACAAGCGTTGAGAATTTTCACCATCGATGGCGCGAGGGCGCATCGTCGCGAAACAGAAACGGGATCCCTAAGAGTAGGGAAGTCCGCGGATGTGATCGTGCTCGGACAAAACCTGTTCGATATTGCTCCCGACAATATTGCCGACACCGTTGTGGACATGACGTTATTTGCCGGCGAGGTCGTTTATCAGAAATAGAAAACGATGGAGGGGGGCGCTAAATAGGTGTTCCGAAAAACGCTTCACTTTTGTAGTTGCACTCGCAGTCGTCATCCCGGACTTGATCCGGGGTCCAGTCAAACAATGTTTTCCTGCGGTGGGCAATTCCTACGTCTGATGTGCATGGATGCACAAATGCCGCGATGGCAGGATGCCAAGGAGCGGCCATGGCGGTCGCTTTCGCAGGAATGACGATAAAATTGAAGCGCATTTCGGATCAATTATCTAGACGCGACTAGCGCGGCGCTAATCGCGCGGATCGACAGGGACTACCGAGGCATCTAGGTTAGAAAGAAGAAACCATGAGGGAGACGAGCAGATGCCAATGACGGATCCCGTTTCAGGAGGATGCGGCTGCGGGGCGATTCGGTTCGAGTATTCCGGCGAACCGGTTCTTTCGTTGAACTGTCACTGCCGAGACTGTCAGCACGCAAGCGGCAGCGCCTTTGCTTCGTTTGTGGTTGTCTGGAAGGAATCGTTTCGACTGCGCTGCGGTGAGCCGAAGTATCACGCTAAAGTGTCCGACGCGGGCAATACGATGCGGCGTGGTTTCTGTGCGGAATGTGGATCGCCAATCACTATCCTGGAACCTCATCGGCCGAAACTCGCGTTCATTCATGCTGCGAGTCTGGACGACCCAAGCACGTACAAGCCGACGATGGACATCTTCACGGCGAGCGCTCACCCATGGGATGTCATGAACCCGAAGCTGGAGAAGTTCGCGGGCATGCCGCCCGTGCCGGATTCGCTCGGGCGCTGAGTAGCTTGCTTGGTCGTCGTCAGCGGCAATTAGGCTCCGGTCTGACCATTTAGATTACACTGTCGAGGTAGTGCGTAGCAGCCGGAGAAAGACGATGTCAGTAATCGATGCAGAAGTTGGCAAGTTATGGCGCCTCGGGATGCCGAATTCGAACGGCCCGGTCACTATCGCCCGGCAACGTCGAACGGCCTCTATTTACTTTGCGGTCTGCGTGATCGGCTTGCTTCCGCTCTTGTTGGGCATGAGTGCTGGTTGGCAGGCGGCGGGACTGGGTTTGTGGCTGCCGGGTGGTGGCTTCGTCGCCGTGGGTGGATGGGCGATGTTGTTGTTTCCGGCAACGGTATTCGTATTCCTGATGGCGCTGCTGGCGTGGTTCTGGGCGGGCGTCGTCCTGGCACCGCCGCTTGTGTGGGTCGGCGCCGCTGTTGGCGCCGGCGTCATGGCGAGCGCTCCCGGGTGGCCGGCGGCACATCTGATCGTCGCTTCGTGTATGGCCGGGCTCGGCCTGGTCTTTCGTTTGACGAATGCGAACCGGCGCGCCGCGAATGCGCGTAAGCGCGACACCCGTAATGCGTTTTTGCCGATCTCGCTGGCCGAGGTAGCGGAACAGGTGCGAGGCGTTCCCGATGCGGCCGCACGCGAGTTGACCGCCGAACAGCTTGGTTCGCTTCGTTACCTGCTCGATCGGGCTCTGCAGCCGATCGAAGAGTTCAACGGCTTCGATATTGTCGAGCAGTTTCAACCTGCGGCACTACGCTATCAGTTGAACTACATGGGCTACGCGCTGGGAATCGCGCAGGGTAGTTACACGCCCGGTTTCCAGGGTTACATGAAACGGGCCCAGCGAAACCTTATCGAAAAGTACCTATTACGCAAGGTATGGGGCTATTGGGTGTACGAGTCGTGCTGGGGCCATCTCAATTTTTCGAATTTCGATCCCGTCGACAAAGACAACATCATGTTGACGGGTTGGTTCGGTATGCAGGTCGGGCAATACATGCTGAACAGTGGCGACCGCCGCTATGCCGAGCGCGGGAGCCTCACTTTCCGCCTAAACGAGCGCACGACCTACGAGCATAATCTGCAGTCGATGATGAATTCCATCGAGCAGAATATCGCGGCCAGCAATTTTTGCTTGTATCCATGCGAGCCCAACTGGATCTATCCGGTGTGCAATCACATGGGCATGGCGGCGCTCGCGTCGGCGGACGCGGTTTTCGGCACCGCCAAAGTACCCGAAATACTCCCCCTATGGCTCCGCATGTTGGACGCGGAATTCACCGACGGCAGCGGTTCGATTATCGGTCTGCGATCGAAGCACACCGGTCTGCCGGTACCGTTCCCCGTCGACGAGGCAGGGTACTCGTGGCTGACGAATTGCTTTTCGCCGGAGCGCGGTCAGGGCCTGTGGGCGATAGCGCGCAAAGAATTGGGTCGTAACGTGGTTACCGGCGACGACGGTGTTGCCCGGTACAAACTGCCGAAGAAAGGTGTCGATGCGGGGAATTACCGCCCGGGATTTGCGTACTATTACGCGCAGGCTTTATTGGGCGCCAGGGAATTTGGTGAGGACCGGCTGGCGGACGCCGTGGAGACGAGCCTGCACAGCGATTGCGGTTTGAATACGAGCGGCGGCGTGCGTTCCTACACGGACGGTTCTAATCTGACGAACGCACTGCTCGCACAAGCGGCGTTTACACGTACCGGGGATTTCGGCCGTTCTTTCAACCGGGGACCCGAGGCGTCCGTACTCGAAGGACCCAGCCTCGCCGAAGCCGACTATCCCGATGTGCTGGTGGCCCGCGCTCATAGCGACGGGGCAAATCTGATGCTGGTGCTCTATCCGGGCAGCAAGGAATCCGCCACCCGGACGATCCGTCTCGCGAAATTGTCGCCGGGGCGTAGCTATACGGTAAGCGGTGCATCACCGGAGCGTTTTACCGCGGACTCGACGGGCACCGTAGCTTTGGATGTCGCCATGGACGGCCGCACGCCGGTGACGGTCACCCCCGATTGAGACCGCGTTTCTCACCCTCGCGCCGCGCCGTCATTGGTCGCTGTGGCGCGCGGCGGCCGCAGCTTTTGCGGCCTCGCCAACGGTAACGTAAACGTCCGGCGGGACTTCGTCGATATAGATCACCAGCGGTTGGCGTGTCACCGGGCTCGCATCCTCGTGGTGATCAGCGCTGTCGACCCAGAGCGCTCGGTCGGCGATGGCGACCGCGAACGCGCGCTTGCTGCGGTACAGACCGTGGATCAGAAACGGCCGCAGTTCCTGCATTGTCCGCAGCCGGTCGTCCGAATAGCGGATGGCTTCGCGGGTGCTGAGTTGCAGGAGCGGACCGTCGCCCAAGGCCGCCACGGCTTCTTCGACCAGTTCCGCTTTGACCGGCGAGAACAAAAACGGCGGCAAGGGATAGAACTTATGCGCCGGGTTGTCGAGGCCACGGTACCAGGAGTCGTTCGGGGCCGGGGGCGCCGGCGGTACCCGGTCGCAGGCCGCCAGTAGCGCGGCCACCACTATCACGGACAATGCTCCGATCGCCGTTCTCGGCTGCCGAACCTTTTTGGCGCCAACGCGACGGCGAATCATTTCGAGACCGCTCCTCATGGACACGACGGGGAATCTACACCTTTGCCCGTCGGAAACCCATGGGGGCCGGAGGAGAAAGTGAGAAGCCGGGCCGGATGCGGCGTGCGCTGGTGATAACATGTCGTTTCGTTCATACCGATTGGAGAAACCCCACCGATGTCGATTCCTCCCGCGCTAGCGTCGGCCTCCGTCATTGTCGTACGCGACGGGCGGGCCGCACCGGAAGTCCTGTTGGTGAGAAGAAACACCAAAATCGCTTTCCACGGCGGTTCCTGGGTTTTCCCCGGCGGCAAGGTCGATGCGGTCGATCGGACGGCGGAGACCGGGGGGGATGCGATCGAGATCGCGCGGCGCACGGCGGCGCGCGAGGCGCGGGAAGAGACAGGTGTCGTCCTGGACGGCCGCGACCTCGCTCCGTTCTCTCATTGGACTACCCCGGAGACGCAACCGAAACGCTTCGCTACGTGGATTTTTTTCGCCCGGGTATCGGTCGACACGGAAGTCGTGATCGATCGATCAGAGATCACCGATTACCGGTGGCTCGCCGTCGCGGACGCGCTCGAGCAACGCGCGAGCGACGAAATCCAGTTGCCGGCGCCGATGTTCGTATCGTTGACGAAACTGGGCGCGTTTCAACAGGCCGCCGCCATCGCCGATCATGTGAACGGTGGCGAAGTGGAGAGATTCGTTCCGCGCATTGTCGAGTTAGACGAAGGTCGTGCAGCGCTCTACCAGGAAGACGCGGGATATCGGTCTCTCGATCTTAGCGCCGAAGGGGCACGTCACCGCCTGATGATGATGAAATCGGGCTGGGAGTATCTGAACAACTATTAGCGCGGCGCGGGCCGCGCAACGTCCGGAGGACAGTATGACCGTACGCATCGAGAAATCCGGCCCGGTTTGGGTCGTGATTCATAATCGACCCGAAGCCCGTAATGCTATGGATCCCGAGAGCGCCGACGCCTTGGTCGACGCATTCGAAGCGTTTGAGCGAGACCCGGAGGCGAATGTTGCCGTACTTTGGGGCGAGGGCGGCGCGTTTTGCGCCGGTTGGGACCTGAAATATGGTGCAACGCTCGCGGACCGCGACAGCTTTGACGCTGATCTCGTGGAAGCCCTCGGGTTTGGCGTTGGCGCGGCGCCGGCACCACGGGGACCGCTCGGTCCGACCCGAATGGAGCTATCGAAACCCGTCATCGCCGCGGTTGAGGGGCCGGCGGTGGCGGGCGGAATGGAACTCGCACTGTGGTGCGATTGTCGCGTGATGTCCGAGAGCGCCTATTTCGGCGTCTATTGCCGGCGCTGGGGGATCCCGCTCCTGGATGGCGGGTCTGTCCGTTTGCCGCGGTTGGTCGGGCAGGGCCGCGCGCTCGAAATCATCATGACCGGGCGGAAAGTACCCGCCGAGGAGGCATTGCGGATCGGAATGTGTGAGGTAGTCGTCGCCCCCGGCGCGGCCCGGGATGCGGCCGAACGCATGGCCGCAGAGATTGCCCGCTTTCCGCAGGCTGCGGTGCGTGCGGATCGACGTTCCGTGCACGAAACCTATGGTTTGAGTGTCCGCGACGGTCTCCGCCGGGAATGGCAGAACGGCGTCGAAGCGCACCATCGCGAAGGTGCGGCCGGTGCGGTGCGGTTTGCCGGCGGTCTCGGACGCAGCGGAGACTTCGAGAAGATCTACTAGCCGCCGGCGACCGGACCGTTTCGCCGATCGATCCTGACCCCATAGTTCTTGTCTGGAATACGATGCGTTTATTCGTCTGGAGTGAGCAGGAACCGGCGCGCGGACGATACCGGTTTGCACTTACTTTGCTTCGCGCTATGCGTGTTCCATTCCTGGTATTGACGCCGGTCTGCGTATTCCTCGGGGTCGCCGCCGCTTTACACGCCCGCGTGCCGATCGACGTGTGGAATCTGGTACTCGCGCTGACCGGCGCGGTAGCGGCCCACGTGAGCGTCAATTTGCTCAACGAATACGCCGACTGCCGCAGTGGTCTGGATGGGCGCACCCAAAGGACGGCGTTCAGCGGCGGTAGCGGGGCGCTGACCGCCGATCCCGCGGCCGCGCCGACGGTGCTCGGGGCCGGAATTGCCGCGCTCGTTATCACTGTGGCGGCCGGTTTATGGCTGATCGATCGCAGCGGGCCGGAGATCGTGCCAATCGGTGTCGCCGGTATTGTGATCATCGCGACCTATTCGACGTGGATCAGCCGCCATCCGTTCGTTTGCCTGGTTGCACCGGGGTTGGGTGTCGGGTCGCTCATGGTCGTCGGTACGTACCGCGTCCTGACCGGCGAAGTCACGCTTCTGCCCGTTTTGGTCTCGCTCGTACCGTTGTTCCTGGTGAGCAACCTCTTGTTACTCAATCAGTTTCCGGACCGCGAAGCGGACAGCAGCGTGGGACGCCGGCATTTTCCGATTGCCTATGGATTGCGCGCAAGCGCAGTCGTCTACGGTATCTTCGTCGCCGCGGCCGCGACGGTTATCGTCGGCGGTTTGGTCCGTGCTCAACTGCCGCCGTTGTGTAGCACCGCCCTGATACCGTTGGGTGCTGGCGTAGCTGCTTGTTTCGGCGCCGTAAAATACGCGGAGGACCGTGAGAATTTGCTGCCGTATCTCGTGATGAATGCGATCGCAGCGGTGCTGGTTCCATTGGTGCTAGCGGTTTCCCTGGCCGTCGCGTAGCTGCACTGTCCTGTTCTATGCGTAAACTGACGCCGCCGGAAGCCTACGTGTGGCTGGTCACCGTCATGGCGCTGTGGGCGAGCGGGGTGGTGGTTGCCCGCGGCGTCCATGAGTTAGTACAGCCGATCGGGTTTTCGTTCTGGCGCTGGTTCACGGCCGTGGTGATTTTGACGCCTTTCGCGGGTGCTGAGTTGCGGCGCCGTGCGCACTATCTGAGTACGCGTCTCGTTTCGATCTTAGCGCTGGGTTTTTTCATGGCGGGCGGTAGCACCTCTATCATTATTGCTGTCCAGTACACGACCGCCACGAACGTCGCGCTGATGAGCGCGACACAACCCATCGTTACCGCCGTGATCGCTTGGATGTTGCTGCGCGAACGGCTGACGCAGTGGCAAATCGCGGGTATCGCCGCCGCAACGGCGGGCGTCGTCGCCATGATCGTGCGTCTCGACTTTGCGTTACTCGCAAGCCTGTCGTTCAACCCGGGCGACGCCGTGATGTTGTTGTCGGTGAGCTTCTATGCTCTCTATGCCGTGAACTTACACCGCTGGATCGCGGGTGTCGGCCCGCTGCTGATGATGTATGTCACCTGTCTCAGCGTGGTGACGGTGTTGCTGCCGGCCTACGTGGCGGAATCGATGTTGATCGCGCCCACCGTGTTCGATACCCGGGTAGCGGTGGCGACGGTTTTCATGGCGCTCGTGCCGACATTGCTCGCGACGACGATGTGGAATATGAGCGTCGGTGTCGTGGGACCGAATCGGGCGACGATCTTCACCAATCTGCTGCCCGTGTTCGGTACCGCGCTCGCCGTCACGTTTCTACACGAGTCGTTGCAGCTCTATCACATCGTCGGCGGGCTGCTCGTGTGCGCCGGCATTACCCTGGTCGTCAAACACGACGGCGACTGAGTGCGTGGTCGCCGTTAACCTTTGCGCCACGTCGTAATACTGCTCATGATGTTGAATACCGTTTTTTCCAGCGCGTTGCTCCGGACCGGAAGTGGAGCGTCGGAGACTTTCAATAGCTGCTTACCCAGGTTCGCGCCGGTAAAAAGACGGATGAGTGTTGCCGGGATCTGATCGAATCCGTGCTGCAGGTCGATTTCCTGGACGACCTTGCCGTCTTTGATCCATTTGTTCAGACACAGCAGGCCCTCGACGGCACGGTCCAGATAATCGAGCACGATGAAGCCTTCGGCCCGGCCGCGGCTGAGGAGCAGAGCGAGGTAGTTCTTGACCCCGTACAGGTCGTCGGGTCTGTTGTATTGCGATATCGCCCCACAGATCACGATCCGTGCGCGCAGGGCGAGATGCAGCAACACCTCGTCGAGTATTTCCCCGCCGACATTATCGAAAAACACGTTGACGCCCTCGGGGCACAGCGCGCTCAGTCGCTCGCCGATCGCTTCGTTTTTGTAATCGATTGCAGCGTCGAACCCCGCCGTCTCCGTGAGCCAGGCGCATTTTTCGGCGCCGCCGGCAATCCCGATCGTCCGGCAGCCTTTGAGTTTGGCGATTTGGCCGACGACCGATCCGGTTGCTCCGGCGGCGCCGCTGACCAGCACTGTTTCGCCGGGTTTGGGATGGCCTATTTCGAGCAGCCCGAAATAGGCGGTCAGACCGGTCAGCGACAAAGCCAGGGTCAAAGCCGGATCGAGATGCCCGGGTATCCGGGTCGCCGGTACGAGACCGGGGCGGTCGGGTTCGAATACGACGTAGTCCTGCCAGCCGCAGAGGTAATTGATGAGATCGCCCGGTTTGAATTTCCGGTGTCTGGACTCGATAACCTGCGCGATACCGCCGGCGCGCATCGGTTCGCCGAGCGGGACCATGGGCATGTAGGTATCCATCGCCATCCATCCACGCTGCGTCGGATCGAAAGAGAGGTACATGGTTTTAGCCAGAACCTGACCTTCGGTCAATTCTGGTACCGGCGATTCCCGGAGTTCGAAAATGGTGGGGTCGATGAGACCCTCGGGCCGCGCCCGTAAGATCCATTGACGGTTTGTTTCTTGAGCCATAGTGCCTCCCTACGCCATGCGGGCTACGCCCGGGTATCGATTTCGTAACCAGTGAATTTGCGGATGTTGATGACGCCGGTGTCGAAGATCAGGTATTGCCCCTTGATGCCGATCAGCGTGCCTTCGACCGTAGGATTTTTGTCAAAATTCAAGGAACGGATTTTTTGTGGATAAACGGTTACCGGGTAGCGGATCTCGACCACTTTCGCCTTCAAGCGCTCGACGGCGTCGTCCCCGAATCGCCGCCGCAGCGCGACCGTCGAGTCCATCACCCCCGCGGCGGCTTCGGCGCCTCGTTCCGCCAGATCGATGGCCTCGTTGTCGCCCTTTAGCAGCGTACGCCAGTTTGTTTTGTCCGCGATGGTTTCCGCCAGCGCGACTTCCAGCAGGCCTGAAAGCTGGCGCGTTCTGGCCCGGAAAATTGGCAGCGCCTGCGTAGCTCCCTGGTCCATCCATCTCGTCGGGACCTGGCTCTCGCGGGTGATGCCGACCTTGAGGTCCGAAGTATTGGCCAGGTAGACGACATGGTTGATCATGCAGTGTCTTTCGCCCCATTCGGGTTCGCGGCAGGTACCGAGATGGAAGTGGCAGGTCTCGGGTTTCATGATGCACAGGTCGCAGGCCGCGAGCTTTTTCATGCACGGATAGCAATGCCCCTGCGCAAAGCTTCGGTTTGTTCTGCGTCCGCACGAGTCGCACAGGATCCGTCCGGTAAACCTGAGCGTTACCGTTTTGCCTATCAGCGGGTTGAGTGCTAGGCGCTCGCCCCCTAGCGGAAGGGCGTATTCGACCACATCCGCGAGGTGGGTTGTCATTTTGCTGAGCGTGCCCTGCATCGTCGGGTCCTCGATTCGGTCGGGTAGGGGCCGTCGCCGGTGCGCCTTACCGAAAATTAACCCCGCCTTTACGACTCGCGGGGTAGAATTGGCCTAGCGGGCGAACCCGGGGAGTCTGATGTCACTAGAAGAAATCGTCAATGTATTTTGGACGACGCTAAGCAACGGCGACATCGACCCGTCGCTACAAACCAATGTTCCCGTGCACGTATACCAGAACATGCCCGGTGGCGTAGGTAGGAAACGAACCAGCGAAGGCGCGCGGATCAAATTTTGGGCTTTTGCGGTTTTCGTCCGCTGTTCGGAGGCGGCGAAAAAGAGGGTATCGGGATGCTGAAAGTCTGGCTGCCGGTGCTCGCGGTGATTGCCTCTGTTCAGGCGGCCGAAATATCCGATCCGCGAGTGCTGGTCGATGCGACCATCGAGACGCTGCGCGAGAACGTGCATCGGGATCAAGCCTTGATCGAGGGCGATCCCGAGTATGCGATGCAGCTGGTCGAGGGTATTCTGTCACCGTTCGTCGATCTGCGTTTGACCGGCCGTCTCGTTCTCGGCGCCCACTGGAAAGAAGCTACGGCGGCGCAGCGCGAAGCCTTCGTCGACGGCCTGCGCCGCTTGCTGTTGCGTGTCTTCGCTCTGCATGTCAGCGATTACCAGGAGGCCGAAGTAGCTTATTCACCCACGGTCTTCAAGGGCAAGAACCAGCAACGCGCGGTCGTGCGGACCGAGGTCACGCGCGAAGGGGTACCGCCCGTGGCCGTCGATTACCGGCTGTATCGATCGATCGACGGATGGAAGGTCTACGATGTCTCAATCTTCGGTGTCAGCCTGCTCAAGACCTACCAGATTACCATCCAATACGATTTGAAAAAGCACGGGCTCGACGGCGTTATCGAACAGATCAACGCCAAGGTCCCGCTGACCAAAGCCGATAGCTTCAGTCCCGGCACGGCGTCGCCGGCGGGTTAGCCCGAATATTGCACGAGGACCGCGGATGGTCGCTCCCGCTATCTGCCGTGCAGGGATGCACCAATGCCGCGATGGCGAGCAAGCGCATGACAAAATGGACCATAATTCGCACTACCCGTGACCGATGAAAAGACCACTCGTTTCAATCCATTGGCACAAGCGTCGCTAGCGCCTCGTGCAATATTCGGGCTAGGGTTGTTACAGTGGGCCGGCCCGTACTGGGTCCTTGCCGTCCCAGTCGCGCGCCGCGTCCTCCACCAGCGTGAACAGATTTTTATACACGTCGTTGTTGTCCCATAGCTCGATGAAATGTCCCGTGGTCTCGACCGTATCGAAATAGACGAGCGGGGCCCCGCCGATCTCGCATTCGAAAGCCGCCTCGTGGCCGAGTGCTCGGTACTGGGCGCAAGTCGCCGCATAATCCGTCGGCATCAGTCCGAAGTGGTGGACCCCCTCGCGTCCCGCGTCGACAAACTCTTTGTAGACGGACGGTGCGTCATTGTTCTGGACGATCAGTTCAATCTGCAGCGCGCCGCTGTTGCCGAGCGCGAGCGTGACGTCGACGTCGGATGGTTCTCCGCGGTACCTCTGGTTCTCCAGCGGGCAGTGTTCGAATAGGAAAAACGGGCCGACTTTGAGGACATCGACCCAATATTTGAGTGCGGCGTCGAGGTCTTTGACGACATAGGCCAGCTGGCGGACGGTGTAGAGCGGCTGCGACATGGGCGATTCTCCCGTTGTTTATCGGCGTTCGAGCCGGGTCGAACGGCGGGGTGGCCGCGGCCGGTCTCGATTTTGTCATTATTTTTGTCAGAATAGGATTATCATAGCCCAAGTCGTTGTCACCGCGGGTGTCGTTTTAGAGCATGGTCCAGATCAATCGTAGCGCTAAGTTCGGTATAGGCCAGGTGGTGCGCCACCGGTTGTTTCCGTTTCGCGGCGTTATTTTCGACGTCGACCCGACGTTCAACAACACCGAAGAGTGGTGGTTGTCCATCCCCGAAGACATGCGTCCGCGCAAAGACCAACCGTACTACCATTTGCTCGCGGAAAACGCGGAAACGACCTACGAGGCCTATGTCTCGGAGCAGAATCTGCTCGCCGACGAAAGCGGCGAGCCGGTCCGCCACCCGCAGGTACGGGAGTTGTTCGGCGAACTGCACGGGGCCCTGTATAAGCCGAAAGATAATCACGCGCATTAGATTGCCGCGCGGACGCACCCAAATCCCCCGGAAAGGGAACGAAAACCCGGCGCCAGTTACGTCCCAAGATATTCACAATATCCACTCACCGCCTTGCTATCGCAGTGGCGTTTCCGGTGCCCGCGAAAGGAAAAAAAGCGTGAACCAGACCGCATAAGCGGTTGCCGTGAGCGCTGCCGCGCCCTGCTATACTGCCCGATAGTCAGCGATCATCATTTTCAGGGTAGGGTCTCCATCATGCGGATAAGTCTGGAAAAGGTTGTATTCGCCGCCGTAGGGGCGTTGCTGTCTTGCGGCAACGTTCAGGCCGCGCTCGTTGTCAATGCGCCACTGCCGATCACGGAAGTCGTGACCGTACAGTTGATCCAAACCGATGATGGGGCAAGCGGCTTTGCGACGCTATTTGGGAATCCAACTCAGCAAACGGAGATTTTCGGGTTCATCGATCAGATCTGGGCGCAGGCCGGTATCGACATCGATTTTCTCCCGACCGTAACCCCTTACAGCAATGCGTTTGCTTATCAGGGATCGGTGAGCCCCCGGCCGACGAGTGACCTCAATACGATTCTCGCGGCAGGGCCCAATCATCTCGATCCCCTGGTACTGAATGTTTACATGGTAGAGATCGTCCCGGGGTTTTCTTATACGAACCTGAACACTGCAAATGGGCTTGCAAACATCGGCGCGAACGGCATCACGATGTTCGTTGGTAGTGACCTGCTTACGTGGACGGGTGGGCGCGAGGTCGTTGCCTCTGTCGTCGCCCACGAAATCGGGCATAACTTGGGTCTGCCGCACCTCGGGGTCGACTACAATCTGATGTGCGGTTCCGGTGTCACTTGCGAAGTAGACGGTGAGCAATTGCTGGCCGGGCAAATTACGACGGCCTTGGCGTCCCAGTTCTCGGTTCCGATACCGCTGCCGGGCGCCCTGTGGTTGTTCGGCGGCGGCATCGTGACGCTGTTCGGCGTGCGCCGGCGGGCGGTTTGCGAGACCTACTAACGCCTTGATTTTCCCCCGGGCGGCGTACCGGTACCATCGCAACTCCATTTTTCGTCTAGTGGTCACGCGCCCGTGTGCTCTCCCGGGGTGTTAGGCTAGGGCACAACCTGATCTGCCATCCGTCTCCATCGGTAGCGACAAGTTCACTGGAAAAAACCGGCCCGGAGGTCGACAAATCATGGATCGCCGTTACCTGTTACGCGGCGTGGTGCCCGCCCTGGGCGCCACCTGCTGCTTTGCAGGCATGGCGGGATTGGTGAAAATGGCGGCGACCGAAGCGCCGTCGCAGGTGCTGGTCTTTCTCCGCGCCTTGTTTGGTCTCCTGATCGTCACGCCTTTTGCGATGCGCCGCGGGGCAGCTTTCTTCCGAACGACGAGACTCAAATTGCATATGCTGCGCGCGCTGGTCAGTGTTTGCGCCTTGTCGTGCTTCTACTTCGCGGTGAGCCGGGTCGGTCTCGCCGAATCGATCCTCCTGAATGCCAGTTCGCCGCTGTTCATCGGCGTCCTTGCCGTTTTCATGCTCGGCGAGAGGCTCGACCGCACCACCGCGTTGGTCTTGGTCCTCGGTTTCCGTGGGGTCTTCCTGATCCTGAAGCCGGGAACGGCTCTGTTCCAGATGGGAGCGGTGGCGGCTGCCCTTTCGGGGCTGTTCGTTGCGTTCGCCAAGATCTTCATCCGCAAAATGGCCGATACCGAACCCGTTCTGCGTACGGTGTTCTACTTCAGTGCATTCTCGACGCTGTACTGCTTTGTTCCACTGCTTTGGCTGTGGCAAACGCCGTCGGCATATTCCGTCCACTGCATGATACTCGCGGCTGCTTTCGCCACCATCGGCCAGACCCTCCTGACCTACGCCTATACACACAATAACGCAGCGCACGTGGCGCCGTTCAGCTACGTCACGGTTGTACTCGGCGGTGCTCTGGGATGGCTGTTTTGGCGTGAAGTACCGTCGCCGAGTTCGGTTGCGGGCGCGGCTTTGGTGATCGGCGGTTGTATCGGTATGGTGCTCCGCCCGAAACGATCCGATCCCTGGGGTGAGGCGCCTCGCTAGGACTGCAAGGGCCGCGCTCTGGTATCCTGCCATCGCGGGATTTGTGCGTCCCTGCGCCTCAGATGGCGGAAGTGCCGGTACTGCAGGAGCAATTTCCGGCCGACCGCCAGGGCCGCTCTCTGGCATCCTGCCATCGCGGCATTTGTGCATCCCTGCACATCAGATGGCGGAAGTGCCGTTTATGCAGGAGCAATTCCCGGCCGAACCCCTAGCCTGAATATTGCACGAATAAGAAAGGCAAAGCCCCTTTAATCCGGTAAA
>CAZFZX010000095.1:0-17199 GCA_964523765.1 uncultured Enterobacteriaceae bacterium | reverse complement strand
TTTACCGGATTAAAGGGGCTTTGCCTTTCTTATTCGTGCAATATTCAGGCTAGGAACCTCTGAATAAGTCTGGGTCGAGCAGCTTGTGTCCAGAATATTCGGATACAAGGCGCGAAGCGCACGGAATAGTGGTGCTATTTCGAAGCTTTGCAACGCGGTAGCCGGATATTCTGGGCGCAAAATGCCGAGTCATGACTTGTTCAGAGGTTCCTTAGCCTGCATATTGCGCCGGCATCGCGAGAGTCGGCAGAATTCGCACCGACTATCAACGCATTACCGGGCAGGCGTCGTTCGCCCGGTCCAATATGCGGCTTAGATCACCGCCGTCGCGTCGATCTCGATCATCAACTCCGGCGTGTACAGGGATGCGACTCCGAGCAGTGTACTCGCCGGCGCCGGCAAATCGCCGAAAAAAGTAGCCATTGCGGGCGCGAGGTCCTCCAGACACGCCGGGGTGTAGTTGACGATAAAGTACCGCATGCGAACTAGGTCCTTGACCCCCGCACCCGCCGCCTCGAGCGCGAGGCGCAGGTTGTCGAGGGCCTTTTCTACCTGGATCTTGAAATCGCCAACGCCGACGACGTTGCCCTCGGTGTCGAAAGCCACTTGTCCGGCGACATGGATCGTAGTGCTGCCGGTACTGGTCACGACCTGCGTGTAGACGTTGCTTTGGGGCGCATACAAAGTGTCGGGGGTGAGGTGTTTATTTGGCATCGGATCTCCTCTCGGTCGATTGTAGAAGTGGTCTCAAAATAATCGGCAACCGCGGATAATTTTGAGACCGCTTCTAGTTGTAACGTTTACGAATTTCGCGCGGCTAGATTTTGCTGCATGATTTCAGCGAAGCTCTCCAGCACCCGCAGGGTCAATCCCCAGATCACGTGGTCGCCGTAGCGGATCCCGGGGAAACGCGTCCGCGTACCGAGCAAAGGATATTCCAATTCGGTCGCGGCCGCTTCATCAAAAAGATGATGAAGCGGTACCCAGAAGACACTGTCGACTTCGTGCCGCTCACGGACCGTAGCAGTCGCCCGCGCGGCGGCGCCTACGAAGTAGACGAACGGAGACAACAACGCGAGTTCCTGCCTTTCGATCGACCGTACCGGTAACGGCCCGATGAGGTGATCGGTCTTTAGCTCGAGACCGATCTCTTCGAATGTCTCCCGCTCTGCCACCGCACTCGCGTTCGGATCGGACGGACCTGCACGCCCACCCGGGAAAGCAACCTGCCCAGACCAGGGATCGCCGCGGCGTTCGGCGCGCCGGATAAAACAGACGTCGAGGTCGTTTTCACCTTCTGCGAGAATCATCGCGACCGCGGCCTGGCCGGGATGAGGTTCGAACGCCGCTGGCTCGTGCGGCCGGCTCCGCAGGGTCGCGCGGATTTCGTCGATGGTTAACATAAACCAGAGTTATTCATCACGGCCAATGCGAATAATCAGCCGGGAGACGTATTGTGACAAAGCGCGAGTCGCCCGGCGAACGGCGACGCTCACGCGGCCGAAGACGTTGCGACGGCTTTTTGCGCATCGGCAAACGCTGCCCCAATCTGTTCGATCTGAGCCGTCGTGTGGGCGCTGCTGACACTGCATCGCAACAGATAGCTGCCATTCGGTGTGGCGGGAGGAAATACCAGGTTGACGTACACGCCGCGTTCCAATAATCCGGTCCACAATGCGAGTGCTTCGTCGACGTTCGTCAGCATCGCCGCGATCACCGGACTCGGTTCCGGGCCGAGCGTGTAACCGAGTTCCGTCAATCGCGTGTAAAGGCGGTTCGCATTTCGCCACAAGCTATCGCGAAGTTCCGGCCGGCGCTGCAACACCGCTAATGCGGCGCGTGTAGATGCGATCACCGACGGACACATCGACGCGGTGAACACGTAGGGCCGGCTCGATACGCGGATCAGTTCGAGTTCCGGCAGATCGCTGACGCAGAATCCTCCGGTGGCGCCGAGGCTCTTGCTGAAGGTTCCGGTTATGAAGTCGACGCTATCGTGTTCGCCGCTGACTTCGGCGAGCCCGCGTTGCCCGAGAACACCAAGAGAATGCGCTTCGTCGATGAGAAGATACCCGCCGTACTCGCGCTTGACCGCGGCGATTTCCGACATTGGCGCCCGATCGCCGAGCATGCTGTAGATCCCCTCGATGACTATCAAGGCATCGGCGGCCCGGTCGCCAAGACGGCGCATGCGCTTGGCCAGGTCGTCGGCGTCGTTGTGTCGAAACCGGATCACTTCTGCCCCACCCATCTGGCAGCCGTCGTAGATACTCGCGTGGCAATCGCCGTCGATCACAATCACGTCATCGCGATCGGTCAAGGCCGACAAAATACCCAGGTTGGCAAGGTAACCGGTGGAGAAAACAATAGCGGCCCGCCGACTGAAGAATTCCGCGATGTCGCGTTCCAGCGCGACGTGACTCGCGAAAGTACCGTTCGCCATACGCGACCCGGTGGTCCCCGTGCCTTCTAGCCGGACCGCTTCTGTTGCCGCCGCGACGCACTCTGGGTCGAAGGTCAGACCGAGATAGTTATTCGTCCCGGCGAGGATCGTCGGGCGCCCGCCGACGATCGCTTCAGTAGGCGAAAGGATACGTTCGACGACGACGTTGAAAGGTTGGGCACCGGTTTCATCCAGTTCTTTCCGTCGAGTCGCAAGCGCTTCGAATTTGCTGAATAAACTCATCGTGCACTACCAAGCAGTTTTTGGAGTTCGTCTGTTAAGTCTTTCACCGTATAGACGTTTGGAAGAA
Organism: uncultured Enterobacteriaceae bacterium; assembly: GCA_964523765.1. Taxonomy (GTDB): domain Bacteria; phylum Pseudomonadota; class Gammaproteobacteria; genus UBA11873. Next base: position 14,446 of record CAZFZX010000095.1, on the reverse strand, counting down.
TATTCAGTGGAATGGAAATATCAAATTCGTCCTCGACTTCGAGCAGAACTTCCATTAGCTGGGCTGAATCGATGCCGAGATCGCTCGCCAACATCGTATCCTCATCGACAGTGCCGTCGGCAGTCATATGCCTCTGCAATACCGTGCAGAGTTTTGTCAGGCTTTCCTCGTACGATTGCATCGTTTTCGTCCCCGGTGCGAGCCCTCAGCAGCTGCACCAACGCGTCACTCTCGCGGTTAGTGCCCCGCCAATGCCAACGTTAGACCCTCGACGAATGATGTGCGGGGCTCCCATCCTGTTGCGGCGGTGAAGGCCCTATTATCACATACCCAGCGGGGGTGCCTGAGTTCCTTGAGTTTCCAGGGCGTCAGCATAGGCTCATAGCCCGCGATCTGCGCCAGTCGCAGGTTAGCTGCCGCCGCAACATCGAGCAGGGTGGAGGGTACGTGCACGCGACGTACGGGACGTTTCGCCACAACGGCCACGATATCTGCGATATCGTCCATCGAATAGCCATCGTTGCGGCCGTCATCCAGTTCGTAGACGCCGGTGACCGGCGTCGGGCTATTCAACCACCGGTCAATGGCGGATACCAGATCGGCGATGAATATCAAGGAGAACCGGGCATCGCGATCTCCCCATAGCGGCGCGATCCCTCGCGCCATTACCTTAAACAAAGGCAACAATTCCCGATCACCCGGGCCGTAGACAGCGGGCGGCCTCAACGCCAGCCAACTAACCTCACCGCCAGCTTTTTCGAGCGCGAGCTCTCCAGCGTGTTTGCTGGCCGCATATGGTGAGACCTGCGGCCGAGTCGCCGCGAGGGAAGAAACTAGTAGAAACCTGCCGACGCCCGCTTCTTCCGACGCCACCTGCGCCAATCGTCCGACCGTCTCGGCGTTGTTGCGCATGAACGTCGATGCCCGGACGCCGCGCACAACACCGGCGCAATGCACCACGGCACCGCAGCCGCGCAGCAGTTCTTTAAGGCTCGCGGTGTCCGCCAGTGAGCCGGCTATACGCTCGATCTCTGCCGGTAATGGTTTATCGAATGAGGCCGGCCTGACAAGCGCCCGTACGTGCCAACCGTTGTCCAGAAGCGAACGAACGACGGCGCCCCCGATAAAGCCGGTCGCGCCGGTTACGGCGACGCTGGGAAGCATACTTGGGCGAGGGTTCGCTTGTTGGCAAACGGGAAGCGTTCTTGGACTATTTGATCGCCGTATAGCTGCCGGCGCGCGGGACTTCCCGCTAGCCGGCGGCCAGTTTTCGGGATGTTTGTCCCCATCGCGTGCGATCAATGAAATCCGCGCGCGTTCTAAAGCGCGATAACTTACCGGACGAGGTCCGGATGAGCGTGTGTAACGGTACGAGGTCGACGATACAACCAATGCCCAACTCAGCGCGTATCGTGCGGTCCATGCGTTCGATTAGTTTCCGTCGTTTTTCGATATCCGATTCACGGCACTGAATAACCACCACCGCTTGCTCTTGACCGTCGGGCGCCGGTACCGAAAACGCCGAGGCGTCGCCCGGCCTAACTTCGGGTTGTTGCTCGGCCAGATACTCCAAGTCCTGCGGCCATATGTTTCGGCCGTTGATGATAATCAAGTCCTTCTTGCGCCCAGTAATCATTATCTCGCCATCGACACAGTAGCCGATGTCACCGGTATCCAACCAACCGTCTTCCGACAGCACCTCCGGGTGGTTGGTGCTGTCACCGAAATAGCCGGACATCACGCTCGGTCCACAAACGAACACACTGCCGCAGTGCCGATCCGGTAGCTCAATGCCGTTTTCGTCCCGGATGACAACCTGATGCCCCGGCAGGGGCTTCCCGCAATTGACGAATTGGTTTGCGCGCCCGATCTGGGAATCTACAAGTTCGTTATCGATCGGCACCGCCCGCTGCGCTTCACTCAAATGTTTTCCGTCGACCCATTCCGACTGCAGGCCGCGGTTGAGCGGTGCAAAACTAACTGCTAATGAGGACTCGGCGAGGCCGTAGCAGGGTAAGAACGCACGCTGGTCGAAACCGCACGGCGCCAACGCTTCGGCGAACCGCGACAGCGGCTCCGGACGAATAGTTTCCGCGCCTACGCCCGCCACACGCCAGGCACTCAGGTCGAGTGTGTCGGCGTCTTCCTTACGCAGACGGCGAGCACACAATTCGTAGCCGAAAGGCGGCCCAAAGGAGATTGTCGCTTTGCTTTCGGACATACGCACCAACCACTGACGTGGGCGCATCGCGAATTCACGCGTGCCGACGTAGTCGACGGACATCTGCGCGACTATGGGCGCAAGAACCAGGCCAACGAGGCCCATGTCATGGTAGTAAGGCAACCACGATACAGCGCGGTCTTTCGGCGTCATCTGCAGATGCGCGACGGTACACGACAGGTTACTCATTACCGCCCGTTGCGTAATCATTACTCCCCGCGGGAAGCGCGTGCTACCCGAGGTGTACTGCAGGTGGGCTAACTCGTCTGACTCGAGCGGCTGCAATTCCACCGGTGTCGCCGCAAAGTGAGAGAATGCGTCAGCGGAACCGATAAACTGCAGATGCAAACCCTCCGAAGCCTCCGCGAGTAAAGCCCCGTGCTCGGAGGGTCCGATGCAGACACGGGCTTGTGAATCGGATAGCAGTCGGCGCAGATGTCCCGCGTACTCGTGGCCGCCACCGAGTTGCAGGGGGGGCGGCACCGGTACCGGTACGACGCCGGCATACTGGCACGCAAAAAAGAAACGTTGGAAGTTGGGATCGGTTTCGGCCACGAGCGCTACGCGGTCGCCGCGTTTCATACCGATGCCTAGCAAGCGGGACGCCAAAGCTCGCGCTTGCGCACGCAATTCGGCATAGGGCAAAACCGCGACGAGTTGTCCGGTACCACTATAGAAATTACATCCGGTGTCGCCCTTGGCCGCATAATCCAAGGCTTCCGAGAGCGTCGCGAAATCCGCGAATCTACGTTCTAGCTTATGCTCGGTCGGCGTCGCTGTTAAGCTCACTACTTCAACTCCCGCGGCCTGCATGATCATCGACGTGCGATTTTGGTCGCTACACCAGCGATGGCGCAACCGAAACCCGACGCCGAGAACATTTCTCCGCCCATTATTATTTTGAGCTGCGCCGGTGGCAGCCCGCCTCTATCTACTATCTGCTTCCCCAAAAGCCGTCCTGTACGACGCTCACCGACGCTGTGCGTGGAAACAAGCGCAAACCGCACCGACTGGTCTCATTGTCCTGCGAAACTACTTTCGGACTTATTTTACGTGATTACGACAGTACCGTGGACAATCGTAACTTTGGGTTAATATTACGTTAATTCTTGGTCAAAGTTGAAGTTACCCGGTTAACGAATTCGCCCAACCCTCGGATTTTAGGGGAGAAACTTGAGGCATACAAGGTCTTAGCGACAGATTGGTGCCGCGCGTGCCCCGACTTTGGTGACTACCGGCGTCAGGAGAATCAATTGTTGAGTATCGTTCCAGTGGAAGGCTATCGCGCATGGACCCGTTTTATTCGCGTGCCGCGGTCGATCTACGCCGCGGGTGACAACTGGACCCCACCCCTAGAACTCGAACGTCGCCTGCACTTGAGCCGGCGAAACCCCTATTACGAACACGCCGAATCGCTCGCCTGGACGGCCTACCGGGGCAAGCGCGCCGTCGGCCGGATCAGCGCCCAGATCGACCATTTACGGCTCGAACGCTACGACGATGCGACCGGGTCGTTCGGCATGATCGAGGGCGAGGAGGACCCGGAAGTGTTCGCTGCGTTGTTCGACGCCGCAGAGTCCTGGTTGCGTACGAAGGGGATGAGAAGAATCGAAGGCCCGTTCAATCCGTCGATCAATCACGAATGCGGCTTATTGATCGAAGGATTCGATTCTCCGCCGTCGATCTTCATGGGCCACGCGCTTCCGTATTATGCAAACCTCGTCGAGGCCTGCGGCTATCGAAAAGCCAAGGACACGGTCGCCTACCGGATGCACCCCGACTACCCGACGCCGGCGACGATGGAAAAGATCATCAAACGATCGACGCGCGACCGCAAAGGCCGGTTCGCACTCCGTTCCTTAAATCGCGAAAAGTTCTTCGATGAAATCGAAATCCTGCGCGATATTTTCAACGACGCATGGACCGATAATTGGGGATTCGTACCGTTTACGGAAGACGAATTCAAAGACGTCGGAGCAATGTTGAAATCGCTTGTCGACGACAATTTCATCAAAATCGGCGAGATCGATGGCGTGCCTGTCGCATTCATTGCCTGTATCCCGAACATTAACGAGGCGATCGATGATCTAAACGGGCGTTTGTTTCCGTTGGGGTGGCTCAAATTGTTATGGCGGCTGAAAGTCTCGCATCCCAAATCCGCACGTGTTCCGCTAATGGGCGTTCGCAAGCAGTACCAGCAAGGCCTCACGGGCAGTGGAATTTCGCTTGCCCTGACCGCGGCCATCAAGGACGCACTTCTCGCTCGAGGCGTGACGGAGGTCGAAATGGGTTGGATCCTCGAAGAGAACAAATCGATGCGAACCATTATCGAAAGCATCGGCGGGGTAGTCGCCAAACGTTATCGAATCTACGAAAAATCACTTGTGCCCAGCGGTTCGCAAGTCGGAACGAACCGACCGAGATTAGGCGAATGAATTCGGTCGCTTCTTATCCGAACGACCTTCGGGCGCTCCTCGATGCGGAGCTGCGCGCGGACGTCTCCCCGGCGGCGGCGGCGCTGGGCGACGAACTCGGGGCCCGTTTCGGCGACGCCGTACTCGGCATTCTCTATTACGGCGCGTGCTTTCGTAGCGGTGAGGAAGAAGACGGTATTCTGGATCTCTTCGTCATCGTCGACGACTATCGCAGCGTCTATTCGAAACGACTGACGGCTTTTGCGAACAGATTGCTGCCGCCAAACATTTTCTATTATGAGATGGATTTCGAGGGCGCGACCGTGCGGACGAAGTACGCGATCATTTCGCTCGATCAATTTGCCCATCGCACTTCCTGCCAGTGCTTCCACACTTTCTTCTGGGCGCGTTTCGCCCAACCCTGCGCGTTGATTCTTGGGCACGACCATACTGTGCGCCAGAAGATCGTCAGCGCGCTCGAAAACGCCGTCATCACGTTTACGACGCGAGTCCTGCCGCTGTTACCGTCGCATTTCGACGCCGAAACGTTGTGGACGGTCGGACTGAGTGCAAGCTACCGAACCGAACTACGGCCCGAACGCGGCGGAACCGCCGCCCGCTTAGTCGCGAAAAACCTGGCCCGTTACCAGGCGGTGACGCGACTGGCGCTCGCACGACGCTTTGAAATCGAAACCGCCGACGGCGGCTCCGACCGGACGCGCTATGTCGCCACACTTTCGCGCCGGCGACGCTGGTTCGCCCGGCAGGGTTGGCGGATCAGGCGTGTCCAGGGAAAAGTGATCAATTTGCTTCGGATCATGAAGGCCGCTTTTACCTTCGATGGCGGCGTAGATTACATACTCTGGAAAATCGAGCGTCATTCCGGCATCAAGGTCGAGGCGACCCCAATGTTGAGGCGACATCCGTTGCTGGCGTGCTGGCCGACGGTTTGGCGACTCTACCGGGCGGGAGCTTTCCGCTGACCGGGATGCCGACCGTGCCGGCAATCCGGGGCCTGGTCGATAGACGATGGCCCGGACCATGTCCGCACCTAAAATGTAGAAGCGGTATTTCCGGTTCCGATCAGAACTGGATATCCAACGCCCGCTCGAGATCCGCGATCGCCTGTTCCTCGGAAACAACCTTGATGGTGCGCATTCCCAACTTTTTTGCTGGTTTCAGATTGATCCCGAGGTCGTCTAGATATACGGCGTCCGCTGGCGCGATTCTCAGACGCTCGCAGGCCAACTGGTAGATCCTCGGGTCGGGCTTACGGATCCCCTCCCGACTGGATTCGACGACGCATTCGAACAAGGCCATGATTTCCTGGATTTCGGCCGCGCGGTCGTGCACCGTGGACATCGTTGGGCCTTCCCCAGCTTTAGCATTATTGGTCACGCAGCCGACTTTGTAGTCAACCTTGCACCGTTTGAGTACCTCGACCATGCGCGGTCGCACGTCTCCACTCAACAGCGGCACGATCTCACGGCCGAAAACACTGTGGCCCGCGGCCCGCGATTCGCGTTCAAACTCGCGGTCGAATTGCTCCAGTGTTGTTTGGCTGGATTCGAATCGCGCCCACGCATTCGTGGTGGGATTAACCGCATTGACCCCACGGATAAAATCCCGAGGGATCCCGCGCTGATCCTCGAAGCGGTTGAACGCGTCAAACGGCGAGGTCGTCAATACGCCGCCGAAATCCCAAAGTACTGCTGTGATCGCCATACGCCAACGTTCCTGAGATTTATTCTCGGCAAAACACGAGCATCAACTCGTTCGTGAACTTACCGGCCGCGGGCTGATGAAAGGCGGCGGTCCCCTTCGGTCTGCAATCAAAACCCTTCGTCACCGGGAAGAACCTCGTCGGCCGGGAGCTGATCCTTGTATTCCGGGATCTCGTGGCCTGGAAACCATCGATGGACATCGGCTTCGTCGAACAACGTTTCCTGCGAGTCGATCTTCCAAGTACCGCCGTCGTTCACTACGGTATAGAGCTCAAACTCGACGCTGCCTTGGTTGTTGAATCGATCTTTAGCGCTGAGAACGTTCGGCACCAGAACCTGCTTCGCGCACGACGCGGGGTCGATGTGTTGGGGCCAACGAACGTCGAGTTTACCGATCACGACCTGACCCACATCGAACAACCGGCTCTGTCCCGCCGCCCATTCTTCCCGCGCCATACCGTCGGTCATCTTGTCGGTCAACACGCCGTAGGCGTCCTTGAACCGATATTCCTTCATCGCCCGGGTGTATTCGACCACCGGCCCGGCCCCGTAGTCATAGACACAGGACTCGGCCAGAGCCGCCGGACACGCTCCCACAGACAGGAGCAAAACGGTAACGCCGCCAATATTCGCCTTCATAGTTTCCTCCCATCCTGCCACGCAGGCTGTGTCGCTCAGTCGAGTAATTCCACGAGGTCGCCGACGGCGAGATCACCGGCCTCTTCGACATGCGCGCCGACTCCCAAACACTGGGCGCCCTCGCGGACGACGGTGCGCAAGATTGTTTTGTCGAATCCAAGCTCCGCCTGTGGGCGCGTCGTCATCCCGCAACGTACGGTGGGGGCCGAGATCCTCATCTTTACCGATCCTACCCCGATCCGTCGCCCAACCCACTCGTTTTCCACGAGGCCTGAGAGATCCACGTCCGTCTGAATGTAGAAATTTGGCCGAAAACGGCGGATGTCCCACTCGGCGTTCGGATCCCGCCCGCGCATGTAATCCATAGAGGCGGTCGTTACGAGGTGCAATTCCTCGTTATCGAAAAACGTACCCGGCACCGCGACATGATCGATCAGGACCTCCGGGAAATCTGCCAGATCAGGCACGGGCTCCCCGGGATCTCGCGCGAACGCTTCCGCAATCTCGCGCAGGAATTGTTGCTCGTCCGGTTTGTACCGTTTGTAGAATTCAATGTCGGATGCGGGCCGTAGCGGCTGCAGCGACGCCTCGCATTCGACCAGTTCAGACAGCTTCTGATGAACCCGCCCCTCGTCGCTACCGACGGTTTCACCGTCGGGAAAAGTGATATCGACAGGGTCGATCTTCCCACCGTCGGGCTCTCGGCGATAACGCGCCCGGCACTGCATAAGTTGGGGGTACTTCTTGCCCCATTGGATTTCATTGCGGGCTTCGTCGCGCATTGCCCACCGCCGGTCACCCGTGACGCCCGCGGTTGTCACTGCGCAACGCTCGATCGTGTCTCCCTGCATGGACTTCACCGGAAACCGCCAAATTTCCTTGATCACCCCGACTCGCACCATGACCGTTGCTCCCCTCTTTTGTTAGACAGATAGCGTAGCGCCGTTACGCCAGTGAAAACAAGAACGTTGCGCGACGGGTCGCGCGAGGGTAATTTGCGATAACGGTGAAAGGAAAGCGGCGCATACACCCCTGGAACTCACACTTGGTCCGTTGGGCCGGGCTAACCTTGAGTCTATCGTTGATCGCGCTCGCGGCATTTTTCTTTCTCATCCCCGATCTCGTCGGCCGGGGCATGAATGCGGTTCACAAACCACCCCCGTATGAGGCCGACGAGACAGCGCTCACGCTACACAATAGTGTGTTCACGGCAGACCTGCACGCTGACACATTGCTCTGGAACAGAGATCCCCAGCGGCGCGGAAGCTACGGCCACGTCGACCTGCCGCGGCTACTCGAGGTCGGTATGGGGTTGCAGGTTTTCGGTGCCGTTACCAAGACACCGCGCGGTCTCAACTTCGAGCACAACGATGGAAACTCCGACAACGTCACCTTACTGGCAATCGCACAGCGTTGGCCGCGACGAACGTGGGGCAACCTCACGGAGCGCGCGTTGTATCAAGCGGAGCGCCTGCATAGCCTAAGCGAGGGTTCGGGCGGCCGGTTCGTAGTGCTCAGGGACCGTGTGGACCTGCAGCGTTACCTCGACCAGCGCCGCGCCGGTATCACGCTTACGGCGGGATTATTGGCGATCGAGGGCTTGCATGCCCTGGAAGGTGAACTCGCCAATCTGGATCGACTCGATCGGGCCGGCTTCCGGATGATGGGACTGACGCACTTTTTCGATAACGCCGTCGGAGGCTCGGTCCACGGGGTCGACAAAGGCGGATTGACGGAATTCGGCCGGAAGGTAGTTAGAGAGATGGAGCGCCGCGGGATCATCGTCGATCTCGCGCATGCCTCGCCGCAGTTAACGACCGACGTCCTGGCACTCGCAACCCGTCCGGTGGTCGTCTCGCATACGGGGGTCAAGGGTACCTGCGACCGCACACGCAATCTAAGCGACGAGCAATTGCGCGCGCTCGCCGGGAACGGAGCCCTGATCGGTATCGCTTTCTTTCCGGAGGCCGTGTGTGGGAGGAACGTCGAGTCGATCGTCGCCGCGATCCGCTACACCGTAGCATTAATCGGCGTCGAACACGTCGCGCTCGGCAGCGATTTCGACGGCGCGGTGGCAACGCCTTTCGACGTCACCGGACTTCCCGAGTTAACCGCCGGCCTCATGCGCGGCGGCGCTTCGCCGACTGAAGTCGAAGCAATTATGGGCGGTAACGTCCTCGACTTCCTCGCCCGCTCGCTGCCGGCCGAGTAAAGTCGTTTCACGTTCAAAGAAAAACCGCGACGAGGAGGCCCCGCCGCGGTTGTTCGAAGTATCGGTCCGATTACGTACCGAGTCGACGCATGGCCTGGACGGTCATGTACTCGCTCAGCATATCGATACCCATGTCGAGCTCGGACTTCCAGCCGCCGGCGCATTCCTTGCCATGCGGGAAGCGGGAGATCCGACCGGACTGGATGTCGTTGCTGATCACCCAGGACCACATCCATTCCGTCCGGCCGTCGCGCGCCTTACGTTCGTAATCGCCGTATTTCTGATAACCGAATCCCGGCTCGAACGACTTCCAGATGTCGCCCCGGCGATCAAACGAAATCGCCTGCGGGAACGACAGTACGCGTGCGTCGATATACACCCGGCGCTTGCTCACCGGCGCGCGCGGGAATCCCGTGGGCTCCCCTTCGAGGATGACGACCTCAGGCAGTAACGACTTCCCGCAATTGTAGTAGCTCTTGCCTTTCGGCCCGCCGATTGTCGGCAGTTCCCAATTGGGCAGATCCGGTCGCCACTGATAATGCATCGAGCCCAACATCGGTTGGCGACCGACGATCTTGTAATTACCCCACGTCAGCATCGGATCGCCGGCCGACCATGCGTCCGACAAGAACAGGTTCATGCCGGCGACCAACGGCTCAAACCGTTGGTTGGTCGGGAACCGCCGCACGCGCTTGAACGCGGGCAGATAGCCGAACAGATCGGGGAATTCGCGCTGGTCGTAGTGCCACACATTCAGGAACGCCGTGCCCTTGACGTCGTTCGGACTGGTGAACCACACCGACTGAAACCGCACCTTGTCCTTATGTCCCTTCAAATACGGCCGATCGGGACTGATCACAGGATTGACCAAACCGGTGCACTGTTGCTCGGCCCAGACGAAATTGTAGTTGTAACTCATCTCGCCTTCGGGATTGAGCGAGGTGACGGGGATCGCGTAGGTCGTCTGGTCGTGACGACCCCAACTCAAGGTCAAATTGGCGATCGCCTCCAAACCCGTTTGCGGATCCGGGAACGGATGGCCGCCGATCCAGGGCTCACCGCTACCCTCGACGACGACGTTGTTGTTGGCGTCGAACACAGCCTTCCCTTGATTGTTGAGGGTTGCGTCGAGAAAGTAGGGGGGATACATCGTCTCGATGTCGGTCTGCGTCTCCATGATGAAAAACGTGCGCTGGTCCTGCTTGACCTCCTGGTACAACATGGGATCGACCAAGTCCTGCACGATGTCGATATTGTCCGCGTTGATGGTGTCGCCGACTTTGACCTTGCCTTTGGTGTAGGCCTCGATGTTCGTCAGTTCTTCCGGATACGCCTTGCTGACGTCACCCGATCGACAGATCTCCGGCCACAACGAGGTAAGCACGCCAGCGCCCCCAAGTCCGAGCGCCGTCTTTTCCATGAAATGTCTGCGGCTGTAATCGAAGTCGTATTTTCTGATATGCATGTCTCGTATCCCCCAACTGGCTCTTCCGCAACCTGCGGCTCGAAATCTGAACTGTCAAGCTCCATAGTAGGTCGCCTGAAGGACAGGATCAATCTCCATCGCATGAATTGGTGCGCTGCAATATTTGCCGGATTTGCCGGTGAGCTAACCGGTTCGGAAGATGCAAGCGTCACCAGACCCTCGGATCGAAGCAATACTGCTCTCTAAAACCTTGGTTGAGGTCGCCGAGTGACGTACCTGTTGTCAGCCGGATTTTTCCACCGGTCGACGGAGAAGTCGTGTAAGCAAATGGGTTCCAACCTCAACAACGGCGCTTTGCCTGGCCGCTCAAAGAAAAACCGCGACGAGGAGGCCCCGCCGCGGTTGTTCGAAGTATCGGTCCGATTACGTACCGAGTCGACGCATGGCCTGGACGGTCATGTACTCGCTCAGCATATCGATACCCATGTCGAGCTCGGACTTCCAGCCGCCGGCGCATTCCTTGCCATGCGGGAAGCGGGAGATCCGACCGGACTGGATGTCGTTGCTGATCACCCAGGACCACATCCATTCCGTCCGGCCGTCGCGCGCCTTACGTTCGTAATCGCCGTATTTCTGATAACCGAATCCCGGCTCGAACGACTTCCAGATGTCGCCCCGGCGATCAAACGAAATCGCCTGCGGGAACGACAGTACGCGTGCGTCGATATACACCCGGCGCTTGCTCACCGGCGCGCGCGGGAATCCCGTGGGCTCCCCTTCGAGGATGACGACCTCAGGCAGTAACGACTTCCCGCAATTGTAGTAGCTCTTGCCTTTCGGCCCGCCGATTGTCGGCAGTTCCCAATTGGGCAGATCCGGTCGCCACTGATAATGCATCGAGCCCAACATCGGTTGGCGACCGACGATCTTGTAATTACCCCACGTCAGCATCGGATCGCCGGCCGACCATGCGTCCGACAAGAACAGGTTCATGCCGGCGACCAACGGCTCAAACCGTTGGTTGGTCGGGAACCGCCGCACGCGCTTGAACGCGGGCAGATAGCCGAACAGATCGGGGAATTCGCGCTGGTCGTAGTGCCACACATTCAGGAACGCCGTGCCCTTGACGTCGTTCGGACTGGTGAACCACACCGACTGAAACCGCACCTTGTCCTTATGTCCCTTCAAATACGGCCGATCGGGACTGATCACAGGATTGACCAAACCGGTGCACTGTTGCTCGGCCCAGACGAAATTGTAGTTGTAACTCATCTCGCCTTCGGGATTGAGCGAGGTGACGGGGATCGCGTAGGTCGTCTGGTCGTGACGACCCCAACTCAAGGTCAAATTGGCGATCGCCTCCAAACCCGTTTGCGGATCCGGGAACGGATGGCCGCCGATCCAGGGCTCACCGCTACCCTCGACGACGACGTTGTTGTTGGCGTCGAACACAGCCTTCCCTTGATTGTTGAGGGTTGCGTCGAGAAAGTAGGGGGGATACATCGTCTCGATGTCGGTCTGCGTCTCCATGATGAAAAACGTGCGCTGGTCCTGCTTGACCTCCTGGTACAACATGGGATCGACCAAGTCCTGCACGATGTCGATATTGTCCGCGTTGATGGTGTCGCCGACTTTGACCTTGCCTTTGGTGTAGGCCTCGATGTTCGTCAGTTCTTCCGGATACGCCTTGCTGACGTCACCCGATCGACAGATCTCCGGCCACAACGAGGTAAGCACGCCAGCGCCCCCAAGTCCGAGCGCCGTCTTTTCCATGAAATGTCTGCGGCTGTAATCGAAGTCGTACTTTCTAATATGCATTTGGTGCGCCCCTCGCAGCTAGCTTTACGGCAACCTGCCGTAGGAAATTTGATAAACGGAGTCGGATAGTAGGTTCCCGCTAAGTAATGATCAAGTTCAATCGTTGTGATTGGTGCGGTGCAATATTTCCCACTCCGGCTGCTTGCGCGTGGCATCGACGGGCGTCGATCGAGCGGGAACGACCGCCCCGATCCGGGGCGCTGTGCGAACACTCCTCGCGCCGGCAGCGGAACGCGGGCTTGATGGCGCAGCGGCAAAAAAAAAGCCGCGGCAGGGAGATCCTGCCGCGGCCGTTAGCTTGGGTTCCGTCCGATTACGTGCCGAGGCGGCGCATGGCCTGAACGGTCATGTAATCGTTCAGCATATCGATACCCGGATCCAACAGGGTCTTCCAACCACCAGTACAGCTTTCCGCGTGGTGGAAACGGGTAACTCGACCGGACTGGATGTCGTTCGAGATAACCCAAGACCAGGTCCACTCGGTACGTCCGTCCGCGGCCTTACGCTCGTGCGTATCGGTCTTCTGATAACTGAAGCCCGGCTCGAACGACTTCCAGATGTCACCGCGACGGTCATAGGAGATCGCCTGCGGAAACATCGTGTTGCGGCCGTCGAGGTAGACGCGGCGCTTGCTGAGTGGCGCCCGCGGAAAGCCCGTCGGCTCGCCTTCTATAACGATGATTTCGGGGATCAGCTGCTTACCGACGTGGTAGTAAGTCTGACCCTTTGGTCCACCAATTTTCGGGAGATCCCAGTTGTCGTTCTGTGGCAACCACTGGTGGTGCATCGACGCCAACATCGGTTGACGCGCAACGATCTTGAAGTCGCCCCAGGTCAACATCGGATCGCCAGCGGCCCACGCGTCCGACAGGAACAGATTCATACCGGCAACGAGCGGTTCAAAGCGTTGGTTCGTCGGGAATCGCCGCACGCGTTTGAATGCCGGCAAATAACCGAACAGATCCGGGAATTCGCGTTGGTCGTACTTCCAGACGTTCAGGAAGGCCGTGCCCTTCACGTCGTTCGGTTTCGTGAACCACACCGATTGGAAGCGGGTTTTGTCGCCATGGCCTTCAAGATAAGGGCGCACCGGGCTGATGCTCGGGTTGACCAAACCGCAGCATTGCTGCTCGGCCCAGACGAAGTCGTATTCATAGCTCGTCTCGCCTTCCGGGTTCAACGAAATCGTCGGAATCGCAAAAATACTCTGGTCATGACGGCCCCAACTCAAAGACAGGTTGGAAATCGCTTCATTACCGGTTTGCGCTATCGGGAAGGGATGACCACCGATCCAGTTTGCACCCGTATCTTTAACGACGACGTTACCGTCCGCGTCAAACCCGGCTTTCCCTTGATTCGATAAGGTCGCGTCCAAATAAAACGGGGGGTACATTCTGGTGACGTCTGTATCGGTCTCCTGGATCCAGAACGTCCGACCATCCTGTTTGACTTCCTGGTATAACATCGGGTCGACCAGGTCCTGCACGATATCGATGTTGTCGGCATCGATCGTGTCGCCGACCTTGATCTTCCCTTTGGTATAAGCCTCGATGTTCCACAGTTCCTCGGGATAGACTTTCGTGATATCGCCGTCCCCCTTGCAGACCTCCGGCCATAGCGAGGTGAGTACGCCAGCCCCGCCGAGTCCGAGCGCGGTCTTCTCCATGAAAAAACGGCGGCTGTAATCAAAATCGTATTTTCTTATATGCATTTAGTATTCCTCTCGCCCCTGGCTCTGCGGCTAGCTGCCGTTGCAAATTGATTAACGTTCAGGGGCAATATTAGGCACGGTTTTCGGCTTACGCAAGGCAATTCTGGATCTTCGCTCCCATGGCATCGACATGTGGCAATGCGACAGACAAAGGGTTCCGGTAACCGCTTTGATTACTGCGTCGCACCATTTCTCGGTATCGCGTCACCCGACGGGCAGCGTCACACTAGAACGTCGATGGTGAGACGGAGCGAGGAAGCTACCGAAAGAATGCGAGAATG
>CAZFZX010000094.1:0-17206 GCA_964523765.1 uncultured Enterobacteriaceae bacterium | reverse complement strand
TTACCGGATTAAAGGGGCTTTGCCTTTCTTATTCGTGCAATATTCAGGCTAGCGGAGATAGAGCGCCATGAGACCGCAGATTGGTCGTATGTCACCGATGGCGTGAAGATTCTCGAACTGGCACGGTGTGCGAAACGGCTGTTTAAAACACAAGAACCGAGGGAAAAGCGTCGCCTTCTAGACTTTGTACTTTCGAACTGCTCGTGGAAGGATGGCCACATCACGGTGGAATTTCGTCAACCGTTTGATTTACTTGCGGATACAAATGAAAACGCCGCACAAATGCCGGCGCTTGACGGGTCATCTTCGGTCAAAGATGAAGTTTGGCTGGGGGAGAGGGATTCGAACCCCCACTGGCGGAGTCAGAGTCCGCTGTCCTACCATTAGACGATCCCCCAAATTGCAGGGCAGAGTTAAAAGTATCGAAGTTCCAAAGTCAAAGGGTTTAGGGCTACTCTATCGTAGGGTCCGGGCTGTCCTTTTTCCGATATTCTCGGATCAGACTCTCAAGCATCGTCGATATCTTCAAGGATTCCGCGATCAGATCGACCGACTGCCCATTATCGATGATGCCGAGCTCGGCCGCGATGTAGAGGTGAGTTCGCAGTTCCGCGCACGCGCGCTTAGCATCGCGCAGAAACTGTCGGCATTGCCGGCGCGAATTGCGATCGTATCCTTCGGCGACTTTGGATGCTACCGCGACTGAGGTTTTCGTCGCGAGTTCGCGGAAATCCGCATCGTCGCATTTACTTACCGTTCGGTGGGTTTGAATCGCCAATTCACAAGAGCGATTCCAGATATTGATGCCATCCAGGGTCTTCATAAGTACCTCCTTGTACTTAACGGAACTCAGGAGTTCGGCAGAGAGCCAACCACTACTCCATATTATTCGCGTGGAGCGGCATCCGTGCCGCGCTTATTGCACAAGCTAGCGCTTGCTGTACTGCGGGCGCTTGCGCGCCTTGTGCAGGCCTATCTTTTTGCGCTCGACTTCGCGCGCGTCGCGCGTTACGAAGCCAGCAACTCTTAAGGGTCGCCGCAGCGTTTCATCATAATCGATGAGGGCGCGGGTAATGCCGTGTCGGATGGCGCCTGCCTGCCCAGAAATCCCGCCGCCTTTAACCGTCGCGCTGACGTCGAAATCGGTGCTCATATTTACTCTTTCCAACGGCTGGCGCACGATCATCTGAGCTGTTTCGCGGCCGAAGTAATCATCCAAGGAACGGCCGTTAATGACGATGTTGCCGCTGCCGCGCTTCATGAAGACGCGCGCTGCTGAACTTTTGCGGCGGCCGATGCTGCTATAGATTTCTGTTGTCATGGGTATTAGATATCGAGGGGTAGAGGTTGTTGCGAAGCGTGGCGATGTTCGGGCCCCGCATACACCTTTAGTTTGCGAAACATCGCGCGGCCTAACGGTCCGCGCGGCAACATGCCTTTCACCGCTTTGTTTAGCGCATCTTCCGGCGCTTTCTGCATAAGCTTCTCAAAATTGATTTGCTTTAAGCCGCCGGGGTAACCGGAGTGCCGGTAGTAGATCTTGTCCGTCCTTTTGTTGCCCGTGACGCACACCTTTTCAGCGTTGACGACGACGATGTAATCACCGGTATCGAGATTGGGCGTATATTCGGGCTTATGCTTGCCGCGCAGGCGACTGGCGATCTCCGTCGCGAGGCGACCGAGCACTTTGTCGGTGGCGTCGACAACATACCAGTCGCGTTGGATCGTGTTCGCGGATGCGGTGTAGGTAGTCATGCCGGTAAAAGCGGTTGGGAAAAGAGGCGCAATGGTACGGACTGGCCGCATCGCTGTCAACGTAAACCGGTGTCTAGGCGCTTGAATTCTGAGCGGAATTCCCGCTGCCGGCCGACCGTGGACGAAGACTCCTAGGTTGTACTTTACTCCCGGGCGTGCGGAGAGTGTTTCCGAACCCCGGGAACGTATTTTCGACAGCCTTACCTCGGCGGCATGGATTCCAACCTTGGCCGTTTTCCTTGTCGGGCGGGAGCATAGTTTCAGCAGCTTGGTGCCTACTCGTACCTTGATAAGGACGGGAATCGGCCCAACATTAAGTACTCAAGGAGCCGGTGGCGGCGTCCCAGGCCGATTGTCCCCGGATTCGGTTTCGAACGCCGTCGAAAGCAAGGCGATCCCCGCTAGGTCGATGGGTTAGGATGGATTTCAAGAATTATTACAACGTGTTGGGCGTCAACCGCGAGGCGAGCACCGAGGAGATCAGGCGGGCTTACCGTAAGCTCGCTCGTCGCTATCACCCGGATGTCAGCCAGGAAGACGACGCCGAGGAACGGTTCAAGGAGGCCAACGAGGCCAACGAGGCCTATGAGATGCTGAAAGACGCCGAGCGCCGGCGGGCCTATGACCTGTTTGGCGCAAGCCGCAGCACGAGCGACGAATTCAAGATACCGCCTGGCGGGCGCAGCAACCGAAACTCGCGAGATTTCGAGCGTTTTGGGAGCGGCTCCGGCAGCTTCAACGACTTTTTTGACAGCATTTTCGGGCACGGCGAGGCGCCGGGCGGCCCTTGCCACGATAGGTTTCGGATGAGCGGCAGCGATCGAACGGTAGCAGCCGTCATCACCCTCGAAGACTCCTATTTCGGTCGCGAACGGCACCTCGATCTGGCCGGCAGTGGCGTCCCCGCAAGGCGACTAAGAATTAAAGTTCCAGTGGGGGTCGCGGCCGGGCAGCACATTCGTCTCGCCGCTCAGGGGATGGCGGGGTACGGCGGCGAGCCCTCCGGCGATCTCTACCTAAAAGTCGAGTTCGCGCGGCACGATTATTTCCGGGTGGCGGGGCGCGACATCCTTCTGTTACTGCCGATCGCACCGTGGGAAGCAGCACTCGGCGTCACGCTTACGGTACCGACCCTCGGCGGCGACACCGCGCTGACGATAGCGCCGGGTGCACAATCGGGCCAGAAGTTGAGCCTCGCCGGACGCGGCTTGCCGGGCGAACCGGCCGGCGACCAAATAGTCGAGTTGGTGATCAGGATGCCAGCCGTCGACAGCAGGGAAAAGCGCGAGCTGTTCGAACGGATGCGGGAGACGATGCCGTTTAACCCCCGCGAAGCGTGGCCCGTATAATGCCGGCAAGACCGCAACGGACGGCCGAGAAGGGTATTCCCGGCATGCCGGGAAGCAATCCGAGGCGTTATTGATAATGAATGGGGAATCGCAAATGCGCGTAAGGAATTGGCCTTTATATCTGATTGTGCTCGGCGTGCTCGTCGGCGAAACGGCGGCACAAGCCGGGATACCTCAGGCGGTTGACGGCCAACCGTTACCGAGTCTCGCCCCGATGCTCGAACGGGTAACCCCGGCGGTAGTGAATATCGCGACCCAGGGACACGTCGAAATTCGCAGTAACCCTTTGTTCAATGATCCGTTCTTCCGGCGTTTTTTCAATGTTCCGGACCAGCCGCGTCAACGTAAAACGCAGAGCTTGGGGTCGGGGGTCATCATCGACGCGTCACGTGGCTTGGTTGTGACGAACAATCACGTCATTGCCAACGCCGATCAGATCACGGTAAAGCTGCGCGATGGCCGCAATCTGAAGGCGGAACTCGTCGGTACCGATCCTGATACCGACGTGGCGGTCGTCAAAGTCGCCGCAAAGCGGCTGACGGCGGTACCGCTTGCCGATTCTGAACGGTTGCGCGTAGGCGACTACGTTGTCGCGATCGGTAATCCGTTCGGCCTCGGTCAAACGGTCACTTCCGGTATCATCAGCGCCCTCGCGCGTAGCGGTCTGGGAATCACCGGGTATGAGGATTTGATCCAGACCGACGCCTCGATCAATCCGGGCAATTCCGGCGGGGCTTTGGTCAATCTGCGCGGTGAACTGGTCGGAATCAATACAGCGATCTATTCTCAATCGGGCGGCAACATCGGGATTGGTTTCGCGATCCCCGTGAATATGGTTCGCCAAGTCACCGAGCAACTGGTCGACTACGGTGAGATCAGGCGCGGCTTTCTCGGCGCTCAGTTGCAGGATCTCGACCCGGATCTCGCCGAAGCTTTCGGTATGAAGACACGTAAAGGTGCGGTGCTGGTGAATATCGTCGAGGGTTCACCCGCCGCCAAAGCCGGACTTCAGCCGGGCGATGTAGTGATCGGCGTGAACGGTAAACCGGTCGACAATGCGGCGGATTTGCGCAACAAGGTCGGGCTCAAACGCGTTGGTGAGAAAGTCAGACTACAGCTGGTTCGAGAAGGCCGCGAGCAGACCGTGACGGCGACCGTCGCCGAGCGCGAGACTGCCGCCATACCGGCGGATCTGCGCAACGAACGTCTCGCGGGCGCAACTTTTGGCGATGTCCCGGAAAAGTCGCCGGCATACGGCCGTATCCGTGGCGTCATGGTCTACGAGGTCGAGAGCGGATCCCGAGTGTGGGCTGCCGGTCTGCGCGAGGGCGACATCATTACCTCGGTGAACCGTGTCGCTACCCGCAACCTCGATGAGTTCCTTAAAGTCGTGAACCGCACCAAGGGCCGGGTTGTACTGGGTGTGCAGCGGGGTAACCAGGCCGCGTTTATGGTGATCAAATAGAAGCGGTCTAGTAGAACCGACGGCGGCGAGGCCGCTTTTGCTCAGGATCCCAACTTTAGGCGTTGGTCGGCCGCGGCAGGCCGGAGCGTGTCAGGCGGTCGCTAGGCGGCCGTCCGTCTCGCAGTTTTCATGAGCTTCTAAAGCTTCGTCGCGCTTGGCGGCGGTGCTCCGGAGGAGCGCGACGTCCACCAGGTCGCGTTCGCCGGCATCGCCTTCGATGAGTCTGAATGGGAGATCCGGTTCTCCGAGGCTATCCACCACCAACGCGGCATGCGGAAAATGGTGATGTCGGGTAAAGAAGTGGGTAGTGATTACCGTTGTGAGACCAGCGCCGGTCGCCGCCAAGCAACCGTTTGTCGTATCTTCTATCGCGACGCCGCGCGCAGGGTTGACCCCGAGAATATCGATTACTGATTGGTACACGGCAGGTGAAGGCTTTTTTTGTGAGACTGTATCGCACGTCGCGATAGCGGAAAACCAAGACATCCAGTTTTCCGGCAGGTTGCGGTCGAGCAGCGTCTTGAGGTTCGAAAAAGTCGAACTCGTGGCAATCGCCAAGGCCAGGCCGGCTTCGCGGGCTTCGTTCAGAAGTCGTTGGACGCCGGGCCGCAGAGGTACTTTCCCGGTGTCTATTATTTCGGCATAGATGCGGGTTTTGACTTCGTGCATGTCGCGAACGAAGTGTCCAAATTCCTCCGGTTGCCGAAAATGCCCGGCCAAATCGGCGCCGTAATACGCGATCCGTTCTCGGCCGCCGGAGATCGAGAGTAGTTCCTCGTAGAGTTTTGGGGTCCAGTTCCAGTCCAAGTCGAATTCTTTGAACGCGCGGTTGAATGCCTGGCGATGGACGTCCTCGGTGTCCGCCAAGGTACCATCCACGTCGAAGATAATGGCTTCAAGCTCGTTCATGATCGGCTACTTTTCCGTAGGTTGTCGCGCACTATTGCAATTCTAGTACAATCTTCGTAGATAACTAGTTGAAGTTAACGTGAATCCGGTCACACTGACAGTCGGTTCATCATTGTTTTGCAATCTGACGCGACCGCGCGATTCCAAATCTCACCCGCTTGCGGTTTTCAAAGCCGGCCGGAATCCCACCCGCCTAGGCGTCCCGGCTCGGAGATGCCATTTCCCGCTCGCGCGAAGGGACGCGCCGGCCGCAAATCCGGGGCGGCGGTGAAAACGATTCCCGGTTTGGTAGGCGATTTGAGGGTACGGGACAGATTGCGGAGATTGTGGCACAGCGTTTTCGCCGTGCCTGCCGCGAAGGTGGACTGCAGCAATCACCACCCGAGTTCGTTAACGCGGCCTTCACTCCGCCGGTTGGGCGCGCCCCGCAGTTGGAACTATTCTAGGGCCTGTTTATCTTTCAGTTTCGGAATGAGGGCGGCCGGCCGTGCATCGTCACCGTCATACCGAGCTTGTGACCCACAGGGCCGCTCTCTGGCGTGCTGCCATCGCGGCATTTGTGCATCCCTGCACATCAGGTGGCGGAAGTACTGGTCATGCAGCAGCGATCAGCGACGCAGGAAATAGATCCAGCGCCAGAAATTCAACAACGCCGATAGCGAGGCCGCAACGTAGGTCAGAGCACAGGCGGTGAGGATCCGGCGTGCCGCAGGCAATTCGTCCCGAGGCACGTAACCGAGCGCCAGGATCGGGAGTGCGCGCCTGAAGCTGGCATCCAATTCGACCGGCAGCGTCACGAGATGGACGGCGACCGGAACCAACAGAACGGCCAGCCCGGCAAGAAACAGCAGCGCGCCCGTTGCGGGCATACGCGTGAGCATCGTGATAAACGGTAACGCGATGAGGATCATGGCGCCCATACGTTCGCTGATCCGGGCGAGTATTACGAGGCGGGTGCGAAGCCTCAGCGGCGCGTAATCAAACTTGTCCTGGATCGCGTGCCCGACCTCGTGCGCGGCGACGACGACGGCGGTCAACGATTTGCCGTCGTAAACGGATTCGCTCAGGCGAACGACTTTTTCGAGCGGGTCGTAGTGGTCACCTCGGGGGATCTTTTCGACCGTCACCCCTTCGAGTTTACTGTTTTCGATCAAATGAATGGCAAGTTCGCCCCCCGTGCCGGGGATTTCGCCGCGGTGTTTTGCATGTTGTTTCAAAATGCGCTGCGCCCACAGCTGCGGACCGAATACCACGGCGAGTACACCGACAATGGCGATGGCTGCGACAACCGGCATGGTGGTCAGCCCGGATATTCCACGAGGCGCTCGGCGCGCTTGTGCCAATCGGTTGAAGTCGAGGACTTTTTCATAAGTTAATGTCGTTTCGAACGATGGTCCACTTTATGACACGCCTGTTCGCTACGGCGACCCTGGCTCGTTCAGCTCCGCCCGGGCTTGGACTTCGCCATCATCCGCCGTCCTCGTGCAATATTCAGGCTATGCGCCGAGGCGAAACACGACTGCGGTGACGTCGTCAGTTTGCGGCGAAGCCCCGCGGAAATTCCGTAAGGCACGAACGATGCGATCGCAAATCGACTGGGCAGAATCGTATTGCTTTTCTGTTATCAGATCGCGTAGACGCTCCTTGCCGAAGAATTCACCAGCTTCGTTCCGTGTTTCCCAGATCCCGTCGGTCCCGAGTAATACGATGTCATTTCGGCCCAATACTTCGGTGTTCGAAACCGTATAGCGCCAATTGCGGTCGACACCGAGTGGAATGTCGTTACCTTCCAGCATCGAAAAACTATCCGTTGCCGGACTATAGCGGATCGCCGCATCGTGGCCGGCACTTGCCCAATGCACCTGTCGGGTGTCGACATCGATATTGAGGAAAAACAGCGTCATGAACTGACCTGCGTGAACGTCGTCGGCTAGTTTTTGATTGATATGTTGCAAGATTTCGGCGGGCGCGCGCGCGTCATCGGCGATCCCATGCAGCAGCGCGCGCACCGTGGTCATCAAAAGCGCCGAGGCAATCCCGTGTCCCGAGACGTCGCCGAGAGCGACGCCGACCTTGCTCGAATCGGATCCGCTCAAGTCGAGAAAGTCATAGTAATCGCCGCCGGTTTGGTCGCAATAGATGCTGAAACCTGAAATGTCGATGCCATCGATCTCGGGGCAGTCTTCGGGTAGCAGGTGTCGCTGCACTTCGCTCGCGAGGCTTAGCGCTTCGCGTACGCGGGTGTGTTCTTCGAGTTCGGGAACCATGTTGTTGAAAACGTCCCCGAGACGTTCCAGTTCGTCACCGGTATCGATGTCGACCCGCACATCAAAATCGCCGTTACCCACGCGGCTCGCTGCTTCCACCAGTCGGTTAATCGGCTCTGTGATCGTTTTCGAGCTGATCAAGGAAACGACGGCGACGACAACCAAGATTCCGATCGCTAACGGCATGACGGTGGCAACCTGCCGTTTGGTGCTGGCCAACGCATATTCTGCTGCCTTGACGGCGGGATCAACGACCGCTGCAGCCGGTACCAGAAAGACGAGGTAGCCGCGGTTGTCGCCGAATGGGCGGTACACGCAGAAGACGTCGCGTTCAGCGTAGGTGGTACGCAGATAACCGCCGCGCCCGGTGCGCATACGATCCCTTATCGTACGCTGCGCGCGGTCCGTCCCCAGCACGAGGCGTTTCACGCTTGGCAGCGCTCTCCAGTTATCGCCGGCGTCACGGCCGGCCGTTTCCGCTACGATCAAGATTTCAGGCTCGGTCCCTTCGCCGAGGAAAGTAACGAGGACATCACTCTCGGTGCCCAAATGTGGCGGCAACTCGAGGCTATGCAACAGACTGGTCAGGCGGACATCGATCCCCGCTACACCGGCTAAGCTTCCGCCGGTATTCATGATCGGCATGGTCGCATTGATCATCGCCAGTCGCGAGGTAACGTCGATATGCGGGCTCGACCAGCGGAAGTCTTTTGCGGCGTTCTGTTCTGCGTACCAGGACCGTTCGCGCGGATCGAAATCGGCAGGGTGCCCGCCGTGCCCTGGAAAGACTCCGATCAGCCCGCTATTCAGGGCGACATATTGCCGGTGAACGATGTTGGAGTGGTTGCGGCGCGTCTCATTATAGAACACAGTCAACTGTGACAGGCGTAGCGCATCGGGCAGCAGCTCGATACGATCCACCGGTGCCGGTGCATAAAATGCCTGGTGCTTGAACGAAACCGGCGCCGGGACCGAGACGCCGGCACCGTTCGGTTGCCGGTATTTGTCGGGAACGATCAGTAATTCGAGTGCTTCTTTGCCGCGATCGAATGCCTCGGACCAATGCACCTCGCCGTCGGCTGGTACCTCGCCGCTAAGTAGCTTCTGAGCATCGGTCGCCTGGATCCGTACGAGCAGCTCTATCAGCTGCCGTTCGCGATCGACCAGTCGAGCATAGTTATCCGCCATCTGCTCGAGACTGCCACGAGTCTGCTCGCTCAGCGCTTGGCCGCTTTGCTGTGCCAGCAGCGTTCCGAGTTCGGACAAGCTGCGAACATCGAGCCATGCCGAAATGAGCAAAGGCGAGATACCGATGACCAACATCGACAGCAACACCTTCCAGCGGATTTGGAGCGGTACTCGGATCCGCATCAGCGGCGGCCGCTTTGCACTATATGCAATCCAACGAATCGTGCTATCAAAACGGTCAAAAAAACCTGCCCGGTCACGGCCGCTAGATAAGAGAACGCTCGTGCTTCCGGTGTCGCCGGCACGATATCGCCGAAACCAAGCGTCGTGAGGCAGGTGAAGCTGTAGTAGATGTAGGCGCTCATCGGGCTGACCGGAGATATTTCGGGTGCAACGCTGGAGGTGCTTGCCAAAGCCCCGGGGTTCAACAATTCCAGAAATCGGAAAACGAATCCGCCGCCGATCCCGAGAAGCAGGTAGGTACTGACGGAGGCGAGCAGTTCGTCGACCGTAATCACTGTTGACCGGAAAATGTGTACGAGGATAACGATCGCTGCATAGAGGAAATAAATGAAGCCGAGAAATGCCGATGCCAACGCTGGAATAGTCGATGCAGACAATTGCGCGAACCAGGCGGATAGAAATGTCAATGACGCCATGAGGATCCCGACGACGACGAAGCGCCTGTCCTGGCTGATCGCGTAGATGCTGGCCAGCAACGTCACGCTGAGCATAACGTTGAAGATAACATTGCCGAGGTCGGTGTGTTGCACGAAGGCGCCCGCGATCAGCAGGACGAGTAGCGAGCCTAGCAAATAAATGAATTTTCCGGAGCGGTCGATGAACATCGCAGAGTCCGCTATTCGTTAGTGCGGCGATCGTCTCGGTCGCCCATCAGTTCATCGTCACGTCATCCGGCGTCGAAACACCAGAGCCGGTTTCGATCGGCGACGACAGTTCCCACTCGGCGATTCTCGCACCATTGCTGATCAGTTCCGCGAGTGAGTGCAGCAAACCGTCATTGAGCGCCAGGTCGATTCCCGCGCCTTCTTCCGGGCCCAGAGACATGATCGTCGAACCATCTTCCTTGCGTCGCATCTGCATTTTCGCGAGCACGACAGGTTGTTCGCCAAGCGGCAGCGTTCTCGGCGTATCCTTATACGGGGTCTTGAAATCGGAATCGTTGACCGCCTTGTCGTGTTCGAAAGCAAGCAGTTCCCTTTTTGCGTCCGCGGACGCCTGGGTTTGGATCCGCGGCGTCTCTTTCAGCATCTTGCCTAATGCAGGCCAGATCAATTTAACGAATCTACGCGTCATCCAAAATCGGAATTCGAGGTCGCCGCTACTCGAGACACGTAATAAAAGTCGATCTTCGACCGCGACGAATTTAATTTGGATTTGATCGATTTGCGCCATACTTACTCCACCACGATCGCTTCACTCAGACCGACGTTACAACGCCGAGTGTTTTCTGAGACACTTTCCAGCTTGTTCGACCCATTTATAGTGTACGGATGTCTGAATCCAACCACCACGACAAATCGATGCAGGGAAGTCGCCGGCGGCACGGGCGGCTGAGTCCGCGACAACGCTACGAAATAGACCTCGAGTCCTCGAAGCTTATTGCGGACAATGCCCAGGCGCTCGCTGTCGACCACGTGGAGCGACTTTATCGCGATCTCACCGCGGCCGCTTCCCTGCCGGCTCCCGGTATTCTTGCGAAATTGTTCGCTGGCAACAAAAAGCCCGCCGGACCGGTGCGTGGTTTGTATCTGTGGGGTCGTGTCGGGCGCGGCAAAACCTATATCGTGGATACCTTTTTCGACTGTTTGGCGCTCCAACAAAAACAGCGGATCCATTTTCACAGTTTCATGCGCAAGGTACACGGCGAACTGAAACGACTCCGGCACGAAACCGATCCACTGGCATTGATTGCCCGCCGATGGGCTCCCGAGTTGCGCCTTTTGTGTCTCGACGAGTTTCACGTCGGCGATATAACCGATGCCATGATCCTCGGCAATCTGCTCGCGGAGTTGTTCAAAAACGGGGTCAGCCTCGTTGCGACCTCGAACGAGGCGCCGAGCGAGCTGTACCGTGACGGTCTGCAGCGCGATCGTTTCCTGCCGGCCATCGGCTTGCTCGAAAAGCACCTCGAAGTGGTCGAATTGAGCGGTGAAACCGATTATCGGCTGCGCGCTCTGGAGCAGGCCGAGGTGTACTATTGGCCACATTGCGACGCGGTCGTCGACGCGCTGGGGCAGCGCTTCGCCGATATCGCGCCCGAACCCGGTGCCGAGGGCGGCTCGATCGAAATCGAGGGTCGCGAGATCGGGACGCGACGCTATGCCGATGGTATCGTCTGGTTCGATTTCGATACCTTATGCGGCGGGCCGCGAGCAACCGGCGATTACATCGAGATCGCTTTGTGCCACCACACCATTGTGCTGAGCGACGTCCCCGTTATGGATCGCGATGCGAACGACGCCGCTCGCCGCTTCATCAACCTTATCGACGAACTCTACGATCGCAACGTCAAACTCGTGGTCTCAGCCGCAGCGCCGCCGGAGCGGTTGTATGACGGGCAACGACTCGCCCTGCCTTTCAAGCGTACGGCAAGCCGCCTGCGCGAGATGCAATCGCACGACTATCTTGCCCGCCCCCATCTTTGCGATTAGCCCGGCGAGCACCTAACCTGTATTTCCCACCAGCGCGAAGCGCCCTCAGCCGTTGTTGAGAATTGCCGGGAAATCCTCTTCCGTCGCAAAGACGCCCTTCCTATCCACTCAACCAGAAGATCTCCATGCAATCCAAATAGCTGCGCGCGTCACGCCGACAGGTGAGAAACGCGGGCCAACCGCTCGTCGGTGCGCCGTGCCGCCCGCCAACTTCGAAGCGCCAGGGCACGATTCCAGAACGGCCGAGGATATTCGCAATATTGTCTTTAAATACAATTAATTATATTAATTACTTGACATTTTAAATTATTTAACTATTCTAATTACTTAAGAATACTTGATTATTCTTACCTAGATACTCAACGAGACGGGCCCCAATCGAGTTCGGAACGGTAGAGCGACAGATTTTGGAGAGCGAGTTTGTGCCAGAAACGAAGGCAAATTGAGGAACTGAGGGCGAATCGAGACGTCCCGGACCCCGGTTATCTTCCTCGCTCGATGAATGTAGGCGTGCTGCGAGACGCCGTAAACCGTGGATTTGTAAGCGAAGACGGATCGCTGACGAGAAAAGGACAGAATTTTCTGGCCGAGGCCAGCACCAGTACCTCCGTGGGTGAGTAAAGACAGGTCCCAACCTGTCACCAGCGTTTAGGGCTGCATTTTGCAGCCCTTTTTTTTTCTCTCCGGTGCACGCGGCTTGCACCAAAATCGTAGCCAAATATACTTCTACCGTGTCGAATCGCGATAATCTTCAAATAAAATCGCGCGGGACGAGAACGGTTAAGTGACGGAAGCTTTTTGCGAGACGCTACACTTAGAGCCGGTAACACAAGCAAGCGACGTTGAATAAAGAACTCATGTTGCCGCGGGAGGTCGAACATGCCCAACTATACGATGGAGGAAATCCGTAATATCGCCCTGGTCGGACCGGGCGGTTCGGGAAAGACAAGTTTGGTCGAGGCGCTATTCGTCG
The DNA here is from genome assembly GCA_964523765.1 of uncultured Enterobacteriaceae bacterium. Classification (GTDB taxonomy): domain Bacteria; phylum Pseudomonadota; class Gammaproteobacteria; genus UBA11873. The sequence continues at coordinate 4,625 of CAZFZX010000094.1, read as the reverse complement.
CGGCCGGTGCCTTAAAACAAAAAGGAGCCGTCGAAAAAGGCAACACGATGTGCGATTACCTGCCCTCCGAGCAGGCGCACCAGCATTCTTTGTCCAGCGCCGTCGTCAGTCTCGACTACGACGGTAAACACATCAATCTGATCGATACACCGGGAGCACCGGATTTCGTCGGGCGCGCGCTCGCCGTACTGCCGGCCGTAGAAACAGTCGCCGTCGTTATCGATGCCCAGGTGGGACCTGACATGGTGGCGCGGCGGATGATGCAGGCAGCTAAAGATTTGAGCCTCGGACGCTTGATCGTAGTTAACCAGATCGACTTGCCGGAGATCGACCTTGCCGGGTGCCTGGCCCAGATCCAGGAGGCGTTTGGTTCCGAATGTCTACCGCTCAATCTGCCGGCCGGTGGCGGGAGCCAGGTACTCGACTGCTTTTTTTCGCCCGATGGCGGTGATACTGATTTTTCCACCGTTGAAAAGGCCCACACCGAGCTCGTCGACCAAGTCGTTGAAGTAGACGACGCGTTGATGGAACTGTATCTCGAACAAGGGGACGAATTGAGTCCCGAGCAACTGCACGATCCGTTCGAAAAGGCGCTGCGCGAGAATCACCTGATACCGGTCTGCTTCGTCTCGGCTCAAACCGATGCCGGCATCGCTGATCTACTCAAAGTGTTCGCAAGGTTGTTGCCGAACCCGGGCGAAGGCAATCCTCCGGAGTTTGTTAAAGGACAGGGCGACGGAGCGGCGGAGATCGAAATCGCGGCCGATCCAAACGCGCACGTCGTCGCGCATGTGTTTAAAGTGAATATCGATCCATTTATCGGACGCCTGGGTTTTTTCCGGATCCATCAGGGAACGGTGACAAAGGAAAGCCAATTGTTCGTCGGCGATGGCCGTAAACCTTTCCGCGTTGCTCATCTGTTGCGACTTCGAGGGAAAGACACTGAGGAAATGGATCAGGGGATCCCGGGCGATATCTGTGCCGTTGCCAAGGTCGACGATATCGAATTCGATTCGGTGCTGCACGACTCTCACGACGAAGACGAGATCCATCTCGAATCGGTTGGATTCCCGGCACCGATGCAGGGTATCGCCGTGACGGCAAAAAGCCGCGGCGACGAGGCGAAGATCTCAGATACATTGCGTAAGCTGGCATCGGAGGATCCGAGCATTCGCATCGAGCACAATCACTCCTTGAACGAGACCGTCATCCGCGCGATGGGCGAACTGCATCTGCGCGTTTTGCTCGAGGATATGAAGGACCGCTTTCACGTTGAGGTCGACACGCACCCGCCCAAGATCCCGTATCGTGAGTCGATCACGATGTCTGCCGAAGGTCATCATCGGCACAAAAAGCAGACCGGAGGCGCTGGCCAATTTGGCGAGGTCTTTCTACGGATCAAACCGCTGGCGCGCGGCGAGGGCTTTCATTTCGTCGATAAAGTAGTCGGCGGTGTAATACCCCGCCAGTTCATTCCGGCGGTTGAAAAAGGCGTCCGCCAGGCACTCGCTGACGGCGTAATCGCGGGCTTCGAAATGCAAGATGTCGAGGTGTCAGTCTATGACGGCAAGCACCATCCGGTCGACTCCAAGGAAGTCGCCTTCATCGCGGCGGGCAAGAAGGCTTTCATGGACGCCGTCGGTAAAGCCAAACCGGTGATCCTGGAACCGATCGTCACCGTCGACATCGTGGCGCCGAACGAATCCATGGGCGATATTACCGGCGACCTGTCGAGTAAGCGGGGAAGGATCAACAATACGGCCGCCCAATCCGGTGGCCTAGCTGCTATTTCGGCGCAAGTACCATTGAGCGAACTCGAAGGCTATCAGTCGCAATTGAAATCGATCACCGGCGGTGCCGGCAATTTCTCCCTGGAATTCAGTCACTACGACCCTGTACCACACAAAACCCAGGACGAATTGAGGGCGGCTTTTCGGCCTTCCGAAGGCGACGAGTAAACCGTCAGACCGCGTTCGGGCTTCGGGATCCTGAATCCCGAAGCCCGTACTTTGCGTCCTGGTTGCGCAGTCTTCTTTTCCTTCCAACAAACCTCCGGCCGGGTCTGCGGCTCAACATGGATTATAACTAATACGAATATTAGTAGTGATAATAATTCGTTTATAGAATATATCGGTCTTGCTAGAGTTCGCGCCCATTGATGGCGGGCATCGACCCGCCGCAACACGAATCCGACCGGGCGAGACGATATGTACAGTTACGATCAATACGACCAAACCATTATCGACGAACGGGTCCGACAGTTTCGCGATCAAACGGAACGGGCTCTCAGCGGGGCGCTGAGCGATGAGGAATATCGTCCGCTAAGGCTTCTGAACGGCGTTTATCTGGAGCGCCAAGCACCGATGCTGCGGGTGGCGATTCCGTACGGGGTCGTCTCTTCGCGCCAGATGCGAATGCTCGCCACCATCGCGTGCCAATACGACAAAGGCTACGGTCATTTCAGTACGCGCCAGAATATTCAATTCAACTGGCCGCGACTGGAGCAAGTGCCGGACATCCTCGCCGACCTCGCGAGCGTGCAGATGCATTCCATCCAGACGAGTGGCAACTGCATTCGCAACACCACTTGCGATCACATGGCCGGTATCGCACCGGATGAGGTCGCAGATCCGCGCACCTATTGCGAGATCATCCGGCAATGGTCCACATTGCATCCGGAGTTCTCTTACTTGCCGCGCAAATTCAAGATCGCCTTCACCGGTAGCGCCAACGACCGGGCAGGGGTAGCCGTCCACGACGTTGGTTTTACCGTGATCCGAAACGACGTCGGCGACACTGGTTTCAGGGTGCTGGTGGGCGGCGGACAGGGACGCACACCGCATATTGGTACCGTCATCCGCGATTTTCTGCCGCAAGCCGACCTGGTGTCTTATACCGAGGCAATACTGCGCGTATATAACCGATTCGGCCGGCGCGACAATAAATACAAGGCGCGTATAAAGATACTGGTCAACGCGCTCGGTGCGGAGGAATTCGCCGCGCGGGTCGAGGGAGAATGGCGCGCCGGTCAACCATCCGCGCTGACCCTTTCCAATGCCGACATTGAATACATCGCCGCGCACTTTTCGCCGCCGGATTACCGGCCAGCCGGGGACGATCAGGAGGTCCGCGTCTGGTATCAGGCGAATAAGACATTCCGCCGCTGGTTCGATCGCAACACTGCGTTGCACCGGGTCGGGGGTTATCGCGCCGTGTATTTGTCCCTGAAAGCACCGGGCCGGGCGCCGGGCGATGCGACCGCCGAGCAGATGAACGCGGTTGCCGACCTTGCAGAGCAATTCGGATCCGGAGAAATACGGGTGACACACGAGCAGAACCTGCTGCTCCCGGATGTTCGCGTGGCCGACCTTTTCGAACTCTGGCAGCGCCTCAAAGTACACGCACTGGCGACCCCGAACGTTGGATTACTGACCGATCTGGTCTGTTGCCCCGGTCGCGACTTCTGCACGTTGGCTAGCGCGGTCTCGCTCCCGATCGCGCGCCAGATCAACGAGCGTTTCGCGGATCTGGATTATCTGCACGACATCGGCGACATAAAGATCAACCTGTCCGGCTGTGTGAACGGGTGCGGGCATCATCACGTCGGACACATCGGGATCCTCGGCCTCGATAAGAAAGGGGAAGAGTTCTATCAACTGACGCTCGGCGGATCGTCCGCCCGTGACGCCACTCTCGGCGCCCGCCTGGGGCCGGCCATCGATAAAGGCGGTGTCGTTGACGCCATCGGCGATTTGATCGATGTTTACCTCGAGGAGCGCATAGAGGCCGAGCGCTTTCTGGATACGTTTCGGCGGATCGGTATCGCACCGTTCAGGCAGCGGGTCTACCGCGAAGAAATCAACGAGCGACCGGTGGCGGCGAATGCGACTCGTTAAGGGCAATCAAACGATCGCCGATACCTGGCGCGTGGTGAGCGTCGATGCGCCGTTGCCCGCACACGGTGATATCGTCGTCACGGTCTCCCGCTGGCTCGCCGACCGGTCGCGGCTCCTCGATCTCGACGGGCGGGTTGGGGTCACGATGAAGGCTGATGACGACCTCACGGCCGTCGTCGCCGACCTTGAATGGTTTGCGCTCGTTGCGCTCGATTTCGGAACTTCTACCGATGGGCGCAATTACTCCATCGCGCGGCTGCTGCGGGATCGGTACGCTTACCAAGGCGAGTTGCGCGCGACCGGCGAAGTCCGACGTGACCAATTATTTTTTCTGAAGCGGTGCGGCTTCGATGCGTTTCTACTTGCAGACGAGCATGACAGCGCACAGTTTTTGCTCGGACTCAACGATTTTTCGCGCGTCTACCAGACGGCTGCGGACGACCGCGTCCCAGCCTACCGGCTGCGCGCGGGGAGTGCCCGATCCACCTATTGAGACTCAAAAAAACTGAATACACGTGCACCGTAGGTTGGGTTAGCCCGAAGGGCGTAACCCAACAATGCAGCCATCATGTTGGGTTACGCCCTTCGGGCTAACCCAACCTACAATGTTCACGAATTATGAAAGCCGCAGGAGGAGCCCCCAGTGAAACCGGTCACTGCCGTTACCCCGGGAGTCCGGAGTTATAACTGAATCTGGTGTTTAAGGAAGTTGAATAAAGGCGGCGTATC
>CAZFZX010000093.1:0-17286 GCA_964523765.1 uncultured Enterobacteriaceae bacterium | reverse complement strand
ATGTCCGGCGCCTGGCCGCAACTTCCCGCTGAGCTGCCGGAAGATCGGCCAGCTAGCAGGAAAGCGTGCAGGTTTTGCGGCTCGGGGGATGGACGGCCGACTTCGCCAGAGAAGGCAATCTGTTCGCGATTCTATCGGCGGCTACGCACTGCGCGCACATCTCGCGTCACCACGTGGCCGGGTCTATTGTTGAAGACTGCGCCGATCTATGCGATTTTAGCACCACGCTGGTTAGAACTAGCATCCAAAAGACGATGCGACGAATAACGACAAGACTATATTTGCTGTGCTTTGGCGGGGTTTTCTGTGCGCCGGTCTCTGCGCAATTCGGCACCTCGGACATCTGGTGGCTATGCCCGGCCGACCGCGATCTGCCGGTGCGCCCGGTTTATGCAGAACCACTCGACCCTGGAAGCACCGAAATCCGTGCCGACACCACGCGCATCGTAAAAGACGACATTACCGAATTTGCCGGTAACGTCGAGATCGTCCGTGATTCAAGGTCGATCAAGGGCGACATCGTGACCTACGACGAGGCGCGTTCGCTCTTCGACGTCGAGGGTCACGCCACGATCTGGGATTCCGCGTTGACGTGGCAGGGGGAACACGCGCGGTTCGACCTCGATACGGATGTCGGCCGCCTGGAATCCGGAAATTATTGGCTGAGCAAAGGGCGCGGGCGCGGGAATGCGGACGTGCTCGAAACAGACCGCAGGGAAAACGTTTCGCTGCTCGAAGGTGTCGATTACACGACCTGTCCCACGGACCAACCGGACTGGCGTTTTTCCGCGCAAACAATACGACTCGACCACGACGCCGGACGGGGATCGGCGACGCATGCCCTGCTCAAGGTCCGCGAGGTACCGGTATTTTATTTCCCGTACATCAATTTTCCACTCGATAACCAGCGTAAATCGGGCTTATTGATGCCGACGGTCGGCAGCTCGAACGAATCGGGATTCGATGTTCGCGTCCCCTATTATTTCAATATCGCGCCAAACCACGATGCGACGTTAACGCCGCGCTGGCTCGCCGAGCGCGGAGCGATGCTGGGTGGGCAATATCGATACCTGACGGAGAATCATAGGGGGCAAATCGCTTTCGAAATACTGCCGAGCGACGATCTCGACGATAATAATACCCGCTCGTTCGTCGCATTTCGCCACGACTCTCATTTCGACGGAGGCCGCGGATGGCTCGAAGCGAAAATCCAGAACGTCTCAGATGCCCATTACTTTGAAGATTTTGGAAGCAGTCTGAGCGTGACCAGTCAGCGATTCCTGGACCGTCGCGTTTACGTGCAGTATTTGGATTATGGCCGGCAATTTTTCTTCACCGGTTTGGTGCAGAGTTATCAGCAAGTCGACGATTCACCGGCGGCTGGTCCGGGGCCCTACAAGCTTTTGCCACGCCTTTACTTTCGGTCGTTGGTCCCCCAGCTACACCTGAAACTGCACCCGGAAATCGCAGTAGAAACCACGTATTTCGATCGACACGGCACTGTGTCCGGCGGCCGCATAGATCTGAGGCCAAGCCTTAGCCTTCCTTTCATCAAGCGGTACGCACGCATCATACCGAAATTGTCGCTTCGCCATACCGAATACTTCCTCAAGGACGAAGGTGCGTTCAATGACCGCGAATCCAGAACGGTGCCGGTCGCGAGCCTCGATGCTCGGCTGTTCGCCGAGCGCCGGTTAAGCTTATTCGGTTCAACGATGCTGCAGACCCTGGAACCCAGAGCGTACTATCTCTATATCCCGAAAGATGGTCAGGACGATATTCCGATCTTTGATACGGGACGATTCGGTACTACGTTTCAAAGTCTGTTCTACGAGAATCGGTTCGCCGGCAGCGACCGAGTGGGCGATTCGAATCAATTGACCGTAGGCGCGACCTCGCGCTTGCTGAGTCTGGAGTCCGGGCGCGAGCTAGTGCGGGCCAGTGTCGGGCAGATCTATTACTTTGAGGACCGTGAAATCGCCCTCCCGGGCACAGCAAAGGAAGATGACGATGTCTCCGAATTGATTGCCGAACTCGGCGCCAATCTAGCCCGCGGATTATCGGCGCGTATGACTTTGCAATACGACCCCAACGACTCGACCACGGAAAAGTCGTCGTATAACCTGCGCTATCGCCCCCCCGGGACCGGTATCGTAGTGAACGCCGGCTACCGGCGCCGACGCGCGGTGACCGATATCGAACAGACCGACGTCTCGTTCCGAGTTCCGGTTACCGGCGCTCTCAGCCTCCTCGGCCGCTGGAACTATTCGCTCGAAAACGACGAAACCCTTGAAATGGTCGGCGGGTTGGAATTCGAAAGCTGTTGCTGGGGCATGCGGCTCGTCGGCAGGCGTTTTCTGCGTAATACCGAGGGAGAATTCGATACCGGTGTTTTCATGCAGTTCGAATTCAAGGGACTCACCGGCTACGGTCGCAGTACGGCATCATTCCTGCGCAAGAATATCCCGGGCTACGAGAGCTATTTTTAAACGCCTTGCAATATGCCATTCGGAGGCCGGTTTTCTGTCGGAATCCAGACGAAATCCCGCCGGCTTAGGTTAGAATACGCGGCGCTGTGAAATTCGGTGGGTTTAGCAGCCCTGTGAACCGGAACCATCATCCCGAAAGCGCATCTATGTTATTGAATTATATGAGATCACTGGCGCGGTATTTGCTGTTTCTCCTGGGCCTGACGACCGCCGCGGGGGCGGGTGGCGCGGTGGAACTCGACCGGATCATCGCGGTGGTAGACGAAGACGTCGTCATGCAGAGCGAACTCGACGGTCAGATGCGCCGGGTGCGGGATCAACTTCGACAACAAGGCACAGCGCTTCCCCCGACCAGTGTATTGGAACGTCAGATCATGGAACGCCTGATCTTGCAAAAAATCCAGTTGCAGCGTGCGGCTGAATCGGGTGTCGAAGTTCCCGACGAGCGTCTCGAGGCAGCGATACAGGATATCGCAACCAAGAACCAGCTGAACATTTCGCAATTCAAGGAAATCCTGCGATCCGACGGGTATCAGTTCAACGATTTCCGCGAGCAAATCCGCGACGAAATCATGATCGCGTCGCTACGCCGTCAAGAGGTCGATCGCAGAGTCCAGGTCTCCGAAAAAGAGATCGACAACTACATCAGCAACGAATTCAACCAGGGTTCGAGCGAACTCGAATTTCGCCTGTCACACATATTGATATCAATCCCCGACGATGCCACGAGCGACGAGCGCCGGGAATCTCTCGAGCGCGCCGAAGCGACCATAAGCGGTCTCCGCGATGGCGGCGACTTCGGCGATCTCGCTATCGCCGTATCTGACGGCCAGAACGCGCTGGAAAAAGGCGACCTGGGGTGGCGCCGAGCCGAAGAGATCCCCAGTCTGTTCAGTGCCGTCGTACGCGATATGGAAATCGGGGATATCAGCGACATGATCACGAGTCCCAGCGGATACCACATCATCCAATTGTCCGATCGGCGTAGCGGCGAAGAAATCCTGGTGGAACAAACGCAAGCGCGGCATATCCTGATTACGCCAAATGAAATCGTCAGCGAACAAGACGCCATCAATCGCTGCAAGCAATTGAGAATTCGGCTAGACGGCGGTGCGGATTTTGCCATTCTTGCGCGGACAAACTCCGACGATCGCGGCTCCGCGATCGAAGGCGGCGATCTCGGTTGGGTAAGCAAGGGCCAGATGGTACCGGAATTCGAGGAAGTGATGCTCTACACCGAGATCGGCGAAATCAGCGATCCGTTTCGAACGGAATTCGGCTGGCACATCCTACAGGTTCTCGACCGCCGCTCTTACGACGGCACAGAAGACGTCAAGCGGGCGAAGGCGCGCTCGGCAATCTCACAGCGTAAGAAAGATGAACGATACCAGTCATGGTTACGCCGTCTGCGCGACGAAGCATACGTCGAATTACGCGTCGATGAGCCATGAACAGCTACCGAAGCTCGCGCTGACCCCAGGTGAACCCGCCGGCGTCGGGCCGGATGTCGTCCTATCCATCGCGGCCCACGATATTCCGGCGAGATTGGTCTGCATTGCGGACCCGAACGTCATCGCTGAACGTGCCGCCGCTCTCGGGTTTCCTTTGGATATCGTCGAATGCCGGACACTGTCGGCGATCCCGGCACATCAACCGGGCACTTTGTGCGTCTACCCGATCGGCGTCGCCTATCCAGTAACCGCCGGGAAACTGGATGCAAGAAACGCGCGCTACGTGCTCGATTGCCTCGATCTCGCGATAGCTGCCGGGTGTCGCATGGATATCGATGCGATCGTCACCGGGCCCGTACACAAAGGTATCATCAACGATGCCGGCTATGCCTTTACGGGCCACACGGAGTACCTGGCGCGGGCGTTTGAATCCGCCCCCGTACCGGTGATGATGCTGGTAAGCGGTCCGCTCCGAGTCGCGCTGGCGACGACGCATGTATCGCTGCGACGGGTACCGGACATGCTCAACGTGAACGGGATCGTCCACACTATCGAAGTCGTCGGCGCGGCCCTGAAACGGTATTTTGGGATCGCCAGCCCACGGATCGGAGTGTGCGGTTTGAATCCACACGCTGGTGAAAACGGTCATTTCGGCGATGAGGATCGGGACGTAATCGCCGTAGCTATTGCCCGGGCGCGCGATGGCGAAGTCTCGGTTTGTGGCCCGATGCCGGCGGACAGCGCATTCACACCGGAAATTCGTGCATCGATAGACGCTTACATAACCATGTACCACGACCAGGGCTTACCGGTGATCAAAGCACTGGGGTTCGGTGAAACCGTGAACATTACGCTGGGGTTGCCCATACTTCGAACGTCGGTCGACCACGGCACCGCGACAGATCTCGCCGGCCGCGGCGGTGCCAGAGCGGACAGCTTGCTTGCGGCGGTGCGAGCAGCCATCGAACTGAGCACTCGCAGCGAACGGTGAGTCCGCCGCGCGCACGCAAGCGCTTCGGCCAACACTTTCTGGTCGACCCGCACGTAATCGACCAAATCGTGGCGCTCATTTCCCCCGGTGAGCGTGAGCATCTGGTCGAGATTGGGCCGGGTCGCGGCGCTTTGACGGCGCCGCTGCTGGCAACGGGTGCGCGACTCAGCGTCATCGAGATTGACCGGGATCTGGCGGCGTTCGTTCGTGCGGAATTCGGTCACCAGCCGAATCTCGAGGTCCATCTTGCCGACGCATTGGACGTCGATTTTGCGACCCTCGAAGGAGACGCGCCGATGCGGGTCGTCGGCAATTTGCCCTACAATATCTCGACACCGCTGATTCTCAACCTTGTCGAGCAGGCCTGCATCCGGGATTTAACGTTTATGCTGCAAAAGGAAGTCGTCGATCGGCTCACGGCAGCTCCGGGTTCAAAACACTACGGTCGCCTATCGGTGATGGTGCAGAGCCGCGCCCGGGTCGAATCCTTTTTCGAAGTCACACCAATGGCTTTCGAACCGCCACCGAAGGTCACGTCGAAACTTGTGCGAATTACGCCACAACGAAACGGCCTATCCCCCCGGTGCAAACGCGAACTCGAATCTTGTGTACGCATTGCGTTCGAACAACGCCGAAAGATCTTGAAAAACACGCTGGGAAAACAGTTTAATCACGGCGTTTTACACCGGTGCGGAATTTCGCTCGAGAACCGACCTGAAGATATCACCGTCGACGCCTACGTGCGGCTGGCCAAGTCGCTCAGCGGCGACTGACGGCGCCGAAGTTGCGCGCTGTTTCTCTACTCTTCATTCAGCAAATGCAATTAAGTCATTGAGCGAAAAGTACACTTGCTCTTACCCACAGATGATGTGGATAACACTGTGGAAATCGTGCAGTGAATCGACAGTTCTTCGTGTATCCGTTACGGTTGGGTTAGATCGAACAAGAAATAGACAAACTATTAATTCGTCTATCTTTCAAAGAATTAACCGCGAAATTCGTTAATCGACATTGCCTAAGCATCCTAACCCGATGTTCCTCGACGGATGCCGGCATCATTGTGCATAACGGAGTCGGCCTGAACTGCCTGTTCGTCGGTACGGCAACGCTTCATCCGAGCGGTCGACATTGCAAACCCAGATTCAAAGCAGCCGCAATCAGCGCCGCTACCCCAGGCCGCGGCTGCCGGGAGCAAAGTTGTTTTGGTTGGGCGACGTCGGTCAAAACAGTACGGTCACCGGTCGGGGCGACCGAACGAAAACTCCCCCGCGCCGCGCCCGAAAGACCAGCCGCGCCGATCCCGGTGCGTATTCGCCATCGGCCCGCAGGTCGAGTAACATCGTCCTCGGCTCCGACCAGTCGTTGCACTACTGCAACGGCGCCTAGTTTTCGCAGGGGCGGGGGCCTCGATAAAGAAATTCCCAGAAACCGGACCACTCGACGGTCTAAACCAGCGGATCACCAGACATCTTTATGCATTTCTCGGCCAAGGCAGCAGAGTTCGTCAATCGCCTGAATGAAATCATCGGCCGCCTGACCGCCTGGTTGGTCGTGCTAATGGTCGGTTTGACCCTATACGACGTCGCGATGCGCTATTTGTTTCGCAGCGGGTCGGTAGGGCTGCAGGAACTCGAATGGCACTTGTTCGCTTTGATCATTCTGTTTGGCGCCGGCTATACGTTCAAACATGACGACCACGTACGGGTCGATTTAATCTACGCCAGCAATCGGCTCTCCGACCGCCAGCGCTTGCTGATCGACGTTGCCGGTAATCTGTTCTTTCTGTTGCCTTTCGCCACGCTCATCATCTGGAGCTCCGTCCCGTTCGCCTACGAATCGTTCGTTCATGCCGAGACATCTCCCGACCCGGGCGGATTGAGCCAGCGGTGGCTGCTGAAAGCGGCGATCCCCACCGGGTTCGCCCTGTTGGCCCTGCAAGCCCTAGCCGATACCGTCAACGGCATGCGCGAGCTCAGGCGCGCCGGCTGAGCAATGGAAATCTGGGCAATCGCGATGTTCGCCGTCGCCATGGTGGCGCTGTTACTCGGCTATCCGGTGGCTTTCACGCTCGGCGCGGTCGCGCTGCTGTTCGGGTCCGTTGGATTGGGGATCGACTTCTTTTCACTTCTCCCCTTACGGATCTGGGGCGTATTGACCAATTTCACCCTGCTTGCCGTCCCGCTGTTCGTCTTCATGGGCGTGGTTCTGGAGAAAAGCGGACTTGCCGAAGAACTCCTGGAAACGATGGGGATGCTTTGCGGGCGTTTGCGCGGGGGCCTGGCCTTTTCGGTAATCCTCGTGGGTGCCCTGCTTGCGGCGACGACGGGTGTCGTCGGCGCGACGGTGGTCACGATGGGAGTGATCGCGCTGCCGGCGATGTTGAAACATGGATATTCGCCGACATTGGCGACCGGAACGATCGCGACTGCCGGTACGCTCGGCCAGGTTATTCCGCCCAGCATCGTATTGATCCTGCTCGCCGACGTCGTCGGCGTCCCGATCGGCTCGCTGTTTATGGCTGCCGTCATCCCGGGTTCGATTCTTATACTCCTATATTCAGCTTACATAGCGACGAAAGCGTGGTTGGACCCCGCTAGCGCACCGGTGGTGGAACGAGCCGACGGGCGACCGATAGCGGCCCGCGTCCTCAAGAGTCTGGTTCCACCTTTCGCCCTAATCATCGCGGTGCTGGGATCGATTTTTTTCGGCGTTGCCTCGCCGACAGAATCGGCTGCCATCGGAGGGACCGGCGCAATGGCGCTAGCGGCGGCACACCGAAGGCTAAGCTGGCACAACCTGCAGCTCGCGGCGCTGCAGACGATGAAACTCACGAGTATGGTGTTCATCATATTGATCGGTGCAACCGCTTTCGGCTTGGTATTCAAAGGCATGGGCGGTGATCGCCTCGTCCACGAACTCTTTATCGGACTGCCGGGGCAGAAGTGGAGTTTTATCTTCGTCAGCCAGGCTGTGATTTTCGTCTTGGGATTCTTTCTTGATTTCGTGGAAATCTGTTTTATCGTCGTCCCAATCCTAACGCCGATCGCGTCGTTTCTGGGGCTCGACCTGCTGTGGTACGCCCTGCTGATAGCGGTCAACTTACAGACTTCGTTTCTGACTCCGCCGTTCGGTTTTTCCCTCTTCTATCTAAAGGCGGTAGCCCCCGACTCGATAAAGATCCAACAAATTTATCGGGGCGTGGTCCCGTTCGTCGCAATGCAGCTAACGACCCTCGGATTAATCATCGCCTTTCCGCAAATCGCGAAGTGGTTGCCGCAGATGATGGACCGAATCAACGGCATCACTCCCTGAGAGAAGCGATCACCGGCGCCGTATCGGGCTGGACACCGTGCCAGATGGAGAAAGCGCTGGCCGCTTGCTCGACCAACATCCCTAAGCCGTCGCTGCAGGCAGCCGCGCCATGATCACCGCACCAGTCGAGAAAACGGGTTCGTCCGTCGGCCGTATACATCATGTCGTAGCAGAAACTGGCACCGCTAATTACCCTCGGATCCAAGGGCGGGATCTCGCCGCTGAGGCTGAGCGAAGTAGCGTTGATGATCAGGTCGTAGGGTCCACGCGGTAGTCTTTCGTAATCGAAAGCCCGGACAAGTCCCAGCTGCCGAAACCGCTCGACCAGCCCCTCGGCCTTCGACAGCGTACGGTTTACGATGGTGAGTTCGCCGGGCTGCTGCTCCAATAGACTCGGGATCACCCCCCGCGCCGCGCCGCCCGCGCCGAGCAGCAAGATCCGCCGGCCAGCCAGCAACAACCGCCGATTCGAAAGCAGATCGCGCACCAATCCGGTTCCATCGGCATTGTCTGCGATCGTCGTGCCGTCATCGGCAATAGTCAGCATATTCGCCGCACCGGTAACGAACGCTCGTAACGCGTGCTCGGCAGCCGCCCGGTACGCTTCCTCCTTCAACGGTACCGTGACGCTCATACCGGAACCGCCGGCGGCAGCGAACTCGGCCAGCGCAGTTGCGAAGGATCCGGGGGGGATCTCGACCCGCTCGTAGCGCAGGGCAATTTTGCACTGACGACCGAAGGCGAGATGGATTTCAGGTGATTTGCTGTGCGCGACCGGTGAACCGACGACACAATAGTAGGGATCGCCCGGCGGGATCTCGAACCACTTCTGCATTGATCAGGCGTTTAGTGAAAACAAAAGACAAAAGAAGGGACAGGTCTATTCGCAACCGGGAATATACCTGTCCCCTATTTCTTCTCGGCCCGCTATTCGGCGTCGGGCGGCCCCTGCTCCACTATTCCGCCTCTTAGACAGTACGCCTGGAAACCGCGTTCGCTCAGGAGGAAAGCCGCCGCGGAACTGCGCCTTCCGGTGTCACAATAAGCGATATAAGAGACGTTTGGATCGAGGGAATCGGCCTTCAGCCGCAGCATGAATAAGGGGATATTAACGCTGCCTTTGAGACCGGTATTCGCGTGCTCGCTTTCGAGACGTACATCGAGCCATTTGGCGCCGCCTTTGATCAATTCCTGTGCGTCGGCGAGATCCAACCAGCTCAGCATGGGCTCTTTAAGCAAGGCATTGAAATCTTCCTTGGACAACCGCATCAAAGTGCCTTCGGAATCCATCGTTATCGTTGCATTGCGTTTTGCTTCCGATAACAACGCCTCCTCGCCAAATGCATCGCCGTCCTTCAGGGTCGCCAAAGTCAATTCGGAACCCGTCTTCGACGAACGCGTCACTTTAGCCTTGCCCGTCTTAATGATGTAGTAATAGTCGCCGTCGTCTCCTTGCTTAATAACGACTTCGCCTTTGTTCATAGGCACTTCCTGGATGCGCATGAACATGGCCTGAATGTTTGCGGGCGGCACCTGGAGGAACGCCTGCGATTGCAGGATCCGAGTCATCCAGTCGCTGTCATCACTCTCATCTTCGACCTGAATCTCGCTGACCTCGATCCCCGACAACTGGTCCCAAGTTAGCAGGATGTCCAGCAAATCGCTGTCGACGCGCGTGATTTTGCAGGCCGTTTGGGCCTTTGCGGTGTGCTTACGCGGTTGAAGATTAGCCAGCGGGTGTTTCGCCACATCGGTCCCACCGGCGACGTTCGTCTGCTTGCCGTCCTCGGCGACGAGCTCCACCTGACCTTCCAGCAGATAGGTCGTCTTACGATCGTGGTCGCCAGCCTTGAAGATCGCCTTACCCGCCGGGATCATTTCAACAAAGGCCTTACCCGCGAGCTCTTGAAAATTCTCGGCGTTCAAGGCGTTAGGCGGAACCAGCGTCTTCAGCACCGCCTTTTCTACAAGTTTTCCTTCAGCCATATTCGATTCTTACCGACACACCGGGTCATTTAAACTTATTAACAGATTGAATATACACCAATTTAGCCAAGTTGCTCATAGCAACTTGGCAAAAATCGCCTAGCCTTTCGGAAAGGTTTCTTATCTTCGGGCGGAAAATCCTCGTCTATTCTATGCATTCGCCTGCATCAAGGAAAGATCGGCCGGCCTATCTGTATGAAAATTTAACGGGTTTCGGGGATTCGGCTGGGATCAGTAGTACGTTCGAAGGCGACGGGACCTGCAGATGTGAAACTTTATTGCAATGGTATTTGCTCGGCGCTTCCCGGCCGCGAACGGGTGATGCGGTTTTTCCCGTTCGGGGAGCACCCGTCGAAAGCCGGCACGCTGGACCGCATGCCGGCTTCATTCGGGCCCTGGGCCAACCGGATTAGAGGATATATCCGCGCTCGTCGTGCTCGCTCAGATCCAGACCCTGGACCTCAGACTCCTCATCGACCCGCAGCCCGACGAACATGCCGACCAGTTTCAGCAGCGCGAAAGTCAAAATCGCGCACCACGCAATCGTGGCGACAACCCCGACGGCCTGAACAACGACCTGATGCCCCATCGATACACCCTCGGCGTGACCAATCCCACCGAGGTTCTCGGCCGCGAATACGCCCGCCAACAAAGTTCCGAGAATCCCGCCGACGCCGTGGACCGGGAAGACATCGAGAGAATCGTCTATCTTTAAGGATCGTTTGATGAATTGCGTCGCGAAATAGCAGACCACGCCGGCGGACAGACCGATAATCAAAGCACCGACCGGCCCGACGTAACCCGACGCCGGCGTAATCGTGCCAAGACCTGCGACCATGCCGGTCACAATACCGAGTACGCTCGGTTTACCGTGTTTGATCCATTCCACCGCCATCCAGGCCAGTGACCCTGCGGCCGCAGAGATATGCGTCACCAGCATCGCCATCCCGGCGTCGCCGTTGGCCGCCACCGCGCTACCCGCGTTGAAGCCGAACCACCCGACCCAAAGCATCGACGCGCCGGCCACGGTAAGCGTCATGTTGTGCGGCGGCATCGCCGTGGTCGGAAACCCTTTGCGGTTGCCGAGCACTACCGCCGCGACGATAGCGGCGACACCGGCGTTGATGTGGACTACAGTGCCGCCGGCGAAATCGAGCAACCCCATGTCGGCTAGCCAACCGCCGCCCCACACCCAGTGACAGACCGGAGCGTAGACCACGAGCAACCAGAGAATACTGAAAAGCAACACGGCCGAGAAACGCATGCGCTCGACAAAGGCACCGATCACCAACGCGGGAGTGATGATCGCGAACGTCATCTGGAACATGACGAACACCGATTCCGGGATCGTTCCGTTGACCGCATCACGGGTTACGTCCGACAACATCACGTTGCCGAGGCCGATGAATTGTTGGAGACCGCCGCCGTCGCCGAAAGCGATACCGTACCCGGCGACGAGCCAGACGATAGACATCAAACAGGCGAGCGAAAAACATTGCATCAACACCGAGAGCGCGTTCTTACTGCGCACCAGCCCCCCGTAGAATAGGGCCAAACCCGGCAACGTCATGAACAAAACCAGCACCGTCGAGGTAAGCAGCCAAGCCGTATCGCCGCTATCGAGCCCGTCGGCGTGCGCATTGGCACACAATCCCGTGGTTAAAAATATTGATGAACTTACCCGATGAAGCACGCGCATCGTTCCGCCTCCCAAACTGCTTTCATTGTTGAATACAACCAAAAAGGGGACAGACTTATTTTCCGTAGACACCTAAAGAATCGATGGGAACGCGCAGTCCCCGTTTGCTAGGCGATTCGGTAATCAAAAACCGTACAGAAAATAAATCCGTCCTCTTTTCGTGCCTAAGGCATACTGCCTATAGTGCGTCGTCGCCGGTCTCGCCGGTTCGAATACGTACTACGTGGAGCAGGTCCTGGACAAAAATCTTACCGTCGCCGATCGATTCAGTGTTCGCGGCGTTGCGGATGGTTTCCACCACTTCATCGGCGCGTTCCGAAGACACGGCAACTTCGATCTTTATCTTGGGAAGGAAATCGACGACGTACTCGGCACCACGATAAAGCTCCGTATGTCCTTTTTGCCGCCCGAATCCTTTGAGTTCCGTTACGGTCATACCGTGGACGCCCCGCTCGGAAAGTGCTTCGCGCACTTCGTCGAGCTTGAACGGCTTAATTATCGCGGTCACGAGTTTCATCGTTTTCCCCCATATCCAATTTGTTCCAGGCGACGCCGGCGGGCTTTCGCCGGGACGAGCCTTGACTCGCTTTCAATTCCACATCGGTTGCCGCCTTGTATTCGAGCGTGGCCAACTAAATTGACGACTTTCGATAGCAACGCGACGACGCTGTGTCCCCTTGATGCAGGATCCATGCCACCCGGCCCGGTTCGCGTACCGACCCCGTGCGCAGGCGCCTTTTCGCAGTTGAGAAGCGGCGTTGCCGCTTTTCTGTCCGCGATTATGAACTATTTCGGTGCATACCGGGCACGGGCTTGCACGTTTTTGGCGCGGGACCCCTCGCAGATAGCGGAAAGGGCCGGGCAGCACCCGCTGTCGCGGCTGGACCGCTGCGGACCGGTAGAGGATTCAGCCCATCGCAAATGTATTTTGAAGGGAGGATTGTGTAGTCTGGTATGGAAATCCGATACGTCCGACACGGTCCCTATCTTTGGACGCCTGGATCACCACAACGTGGAGGGTCTGCATTGCTTGAATTGAAGAGAATCGAGGAAATCGCCGAGAATATCGCGCGGCTCTTGCCGGCGGGCGCCGGCCAGATCCACGCCGAGGTTCGCAACGAGGTTCGTAACAATGTTCGCTTGGTCCTGGAAGCGGCCTTTGCGCGCATGAATCTCGTGACGCGGGAAGAGTTCGATGCGCAAACGGCAATGTTGAAAAAGACCCGGGAAAAACTCGAAGAGCTCGAACACATCGTCGCGAATCTGGAAGAGCAATCCTAGTAGGTATCGAGTAGATAGAGCCCGCCTCAGGCGGACATTGTTTAACTGGACCCCGGGTCAAGCCCGGGGTGACGGGCGTGGGTATAGGCACGAAAGTGAAGCATCTTATGGAGCGCATAAATAGACGCGCCCTATGCGGGAACTTTCCCGAACGCTACAATCGATAAATGATCAAGGAATGATCGATGTCGTTTAAGGCTAACGGCATTTCCATCTTCGTTGCAAGGAGCGCAACTCATGACCGTTGCCACCGTCTTCAGCCGCGCGACTATCGGTATACGTGCGCCGTTGGTCAGCGTCGAAACACATTTGTCCCCGGGTCTTCCCGGATTCAGTCTGGTCGGACTACCGGAAACGGCGGTGAGGGAAAGTAAAGACCGGGTGCGTTCGGCGATCATCAATTCCGGTTACGAATTTCCGATCCGCCGTATTACGGTTAACCTGGCGCCGGCGGACCTGCCGAAGCACGGCACCCGTTTCGACCTGGCGATCGCGCTCGGGGTTCTGGCCGCCTCTCATCAAATACCCGTGCGACGGCTCGCCCAGATAGAGTGCATTGCCGAACTCGCTCTAACCGGGGCGCTCCGGCCCGTACGCGGTATTTTGCCGGCCGCGCTCGCGGCGCGGGATTCCGAGCGCGCTCTCCTTACCGCAACTGGTGACGACGCCGAAGCGGCGCTCGTTTCCCGTCTCGATGTCTATGCTGGTGCGACACTCGACGCTGTGTGCAGCCACCTCAACGACGTCGACCCGTTACTCAGAACTTCTTTCCTCGACAAACCCGCCCAGCAACCGGAAACGTGCGGCGATCTGGGGGATGTCCACGGACAATTTCAGGGTAAGCGGGCGTTAGAGATCGCCGCCAGCGGCGGACACAACCTGTTGATGTTGGGGCCGCCCGGCACCGGTAAGACAATGCTCGCTACCCGCCTCCCCGGTTTGCTCCCGTCGCTCTCCGAAACCGAAGCCTTCGAATCGGCGGCCGTTTGGTCTATCAGCGAACGGGGATTTGGCCCGAACCAGTGGCGCCTACGCCCGTTCCGCAGTCCACACCACACCAGCTCGGCCGTCGCTGTGATCGGCGGCGGCACCATACCGCGCCCGGGGGAAGTTTCGCTTGCTCACCGTGGGGTATTGTTTCTCGACGAACTGCCGGAATTCGACCGGCGCGTGCTGGAAGTACTACGCGAACCGCTCGAGACCGGACTGGTAACCATCTCTCGGGCCGCCGGCAGCGCCGACTTTCCGGCAATGTTTCAGTTGGTCGCAGCAATGAACCCCTGTCCCTGTGGCTACCATGGCGATCCTTCCGGGCGCTGCGTGTGCAATACCGAACAAGTCAATCGATACCGCCAGCGGATCTCC
Organism: uncultured Enterobacteriaceae bacterium; assembly: GCA_964523765.1. Classification (GTDB taxonomy): domain Bacteria; phylum Pseudomonadota; class Gammaproteobacteria; genus UBA11873. The sequence continues at coordinate 2,712 of CAZFZX010000093.1, read as the reverse complement.
GGCCCGCTGCTGGATCGCATCGATCTGCAGATCGAGATTGCGCGGCAACGCGACTGGCTCGAACACACCAACGATGCGGCGAATGAAACGAGCGCAACGATACGCGATCGGGTCGCAAGAGCGAGAACAGTTCAATCGCAACGGCAGAATAAACTCAATCATTTCCTGGCGGTCGATGAACTGCGCACCTTCGCCCCGCTCGACGGCGAAGGACGTTCGTTCATGCGTCAAGCGTTCGAACGTTTCATGCTGAGCCCGCGCGCCTATCACCGTATCGTCAAAGTTGCGCGCACGATCGCGGATCTCGCCGATTCGCGGAGCGTCGAACTGGCACACCTAAGCGAAGCACTCAATCTTCGCTGCTTCGACCGCACGGCCGGTACCGTTGCGTGACGATCGCGCGCTTTAGCCGTCACGTCGCATTCGGTGAGAGCGATTGGTCCACACGCTTACTCACAGCACGCGATCGCTTAAGTGAACAAATCAACAGTGTCCCCACTTACCGGTTATAAAAAAAAGGGTCTCTTTGAATTATTTAGGCTTTGTTCAACTCGGATGCCTTATCATCCTCTTGAGGCAATTTTGAGACCGCTTCTAGTCTATAATGGCTGTACGGCACACTATCTCGTTTTTGTTGCACGGAGCACTCGAACATGAGCAAGGTCACAGGTGGATGCATTTGCGGGGCTGTCCGTTTCGAAGTCGGTGGAGAGCCGCTGTTCAGCTCGAACTGCCATTGCCGCGACTGCCAGAAGGCATCGGGCAGCGCCTACATGCCAGTCATGGGATTCCCGGACAATTGAGGTCAATATCACAGGACAAGTAAAGTATTTCGAGCGTAAGGGGGACTCAGGGGCATCGGAATCCGAGGGGTTTTGTCCTGAGTGTGGCGCACGGTTGTTCGCCCGCGCGGACGCGTTGGAAGGTGTGTTCTTGATTCGTGCGGGCAATCTCGACGATCCCAGTTTGTACAAGCCACAAATGGATATTTACGTCGAAAGTGCGCAGCCGTGGGATTACCTGGATTCGGAACTGCCCAAATTCCCGAAGATGCCCCCGGCGGGCGGGTAGAACGACCGAGCCCGAGCCATCCGGTGAGGAAATGCCGAAGTATATTGGTGGAGGGCTGGTACGCCACTAGCGGATCGATGTGAGGGACCTCCGGCTGAACCTCGATTTGTCTCGACGCGCTTGCATCTCTTTCGCGATCTAGATCGGCCATCCAAATTGCAGCCGTCTTACTCGACGTGAAGCTGGTAGTTTAATGAATGCAGTCTTAGGCGAACGCAGGCTGCTCGCTATCTTGAACGGCGATATCGCCGGATATAGTCGACTGATGGCGACCGATGAAGGGGCGACGATTGCCATGGTTACCCAGGTACGGGGCGCAATCGGCGCAGCAATCGTCGCAAATCACAGGCGGCTGGTCGATTTCACCGGCGACAATTTCATGGCCGAATTCGGAAGTGCGATCCACGCGTTGCAGTGCGCGAGTGGTATCCAGCGGACGATGTTCGCGGAAAACGCTCACCGCGCAGTAGACCGCCGCATGAGGTTTCGTATCGGAGCGCACGTTGGTGACGTGCGCTTCGATGGCGATCGAATCTACGGAGATGCGGTTAACGTGGCGTCGCGTCTGGAAGGACTATCCGAGGTTGGCGGTATCTGCCTCTCACAGCAAATTCTGGATCAGGTTGTCGGACACATCGACTTCGCATGGGAAGACCTGGGTCTGCAAGAACTAAAGAATATTCCCCGTCCCGTGCACGCTTACAATATTCCGCCGACGACGCTAATTGACAGTAGTGCGGAGGAATCGCCTCGGGAAGGAGCCGCAGTACCTCCTACCATCATCGAAGCGTATGCGATTCCCGGCATCGCGGTACTGCCTTTCTCAAATCTTTCAAACGATCCGAGTCAAGATAGTCTCGCCGATGCGATGACGGCTGATATCATAACCGGCTTGTCATGCGATCCGCGATTTTCGGTGATCGCTTGTAGCTCTGTAATGCGATTCAAGGGCGAAGCGCGAGAGGTCGCCGCCGTCGGGAAACAACTCAGCGTGCGATATCTCGTGGAAGGCTCTGTTCGCCACCTGGGTCCGCGCATCCGGGTTTCGACAGCACTGATTGAAGTCAGCACCGCACGCGAGATATGGGGTGGCAAAATCGATCGCGATCTCGCGGATTTGTTCGAGGTCTTCGACGATATCGTCGAGTCTATCGTGACGGCGCTAGGATCGCATTTGAAGCTCGCACATCACGAGCGGTTTCGGCGCCGACCTCCAGATCAGCTCGACGCATGGGAACTGGCGACGCGCGCCTTCGAATCTCGAGGATGGATAGGGTTGGACGAATCACTGTTACTCGCTTCCCGGGCCGTCGAGATGGATCCCGATTATGCTTACGCTTGGGCGGTGCTGGGTTTTCTTACCGCTTTCAAATTTGCAATGGGGTTGAGTGAGGATCACCAGACGGACATCGACGCGTCACTGCGTCAAACGGAACAAGCATTGACTCTGGATGCACGCGATCCATGGAACCTTGTCGCTAAATCCGTTGCCCTGCAGTATGCCGGCCGCCCTGGGGAGTCGACTCCGTATCTCCAAAACAGCTTGCGGCTAAACCCCAGTGACGTAACCGCCCATTGTTACTACGGACGCGGACTCATGTTTTCAGGCAGGCCAGATCTGTCCATACCGCACTTCGAACG
>CAZFZX010000092.1:0-17320 GCA_964523765.1 uncultured Enterobacteriaceae bacterium | reverse complement strand
GGACCCCGGATCGAGTCCGGGGTGGCGGTAGGGTGGCGACCAGGGGCGTCTCGCCCCCCGATTTTTGAAGTCAGGCCCCTTCAGGAAAAGCGGGTGGGGCAGGGCGCAAGCTTAGGACGCTGACAGGCCGGTGTCGGGTTCACCTACACGGCCAATCGACGGGATGATTGTCCAAACGCACGGCGGCCACAAAAGCGTGATAGATAGAGCAACCCGGTTCCAAACAGCCATACGGCGGGGGGCAGAGGAACGAGTAGTTCGGAAGTCAACCAATATCTGTTGAATCCGCTGCAACACGGAAAGTCGGTCAAACGGTTCCGACCAATGTTGATGCCCTCGCCTAACCAGTTCGAGGGCGGAGAGATCGCTATGCGGCTACTTCCGCCCGCGTCATACGAGTCCAGGGTGTCGAAAACCCCGTCTTCGAACAACGCAAGCAACTGCCCATCGTACCAGGGGTCGCCGGGCACCGCCGGTACGATATCCGCGTGTTGTACGCCGGTATGACGAAGAACGCCATAACTATAGAACCGCAAAGCCAGGGCATCCAATGCTACGGCCTCCGAACCGGATCCTGCGAGAAGGCCGGTATCGAAAAGCGCCTCTACCGAGACCGTGAGGTTTGAATTGTTCTCGTAACTGTATTCCGCCGTGTATACCAAAGAAGCAGCATGAACCACGCTGCCCAGGCCAAACAAGAAAACCAACCCAACGGTACTACGAAAGTTCATCTTTCCGGTTCTCGAAATCGTCGTGCCGCTGAATTGTCCGCATCGTTTTTGAAAAAACCGGCAGCCACCAAGTACACGGGGCCACCTTATGTGTTTTCGAAGTACTCCGTCTGGACGGATATGGTGAAGCAGTTCTCACCCCGGAAAAAAGACCCCATCGCGACGAGACGGCACGTTCTTCTCTGCCCCGGCGCGCGAATAGCGATACCGCCGGATTCCCACCTTCGATCCTACTCCTCTATTTCTTCTGCTTCTTCGTAGGTCTTCTTTATCAATTCTTCAATATGGGCTACCGGCCGGTGATGTTCCGCGGCCATTTCCAACGCGGCCCCGTATGCTTCCCGCGCCTCAGCGTTGCGCCCGGCTGCCAGCAGATTACGCCCAAGCCGCATCGTGGTCGGTTGAATTACGGCATAGTATGAGTCCGCATTATCCACATATTTTAGCCGGTAAAACTGTAGCAGCTGCCTGGTCTGAACCGCGGACTCCGCGTACCGGCCGAGCGAAAAATAGTGTTTTTCCAAGCCCCCATAAACGGCTTCGTAATCGTAATGATCTTCTCCGCGAAAACGTTTTATCGCATCCAGCGCGTCCAGGTAGAGATTTTCGATCTGGTCTGCCGGGATTTCGTCGCCCTTACTGTAGAAATCCGCCGCGCGTGGAAGCAATGCGACCATGTGCTCGGTGTAACCGGTATTGCGCGCTGCCTGTCTGAGCAATTGGCGGAACAGCGCATCGGCTCGCTCACGGTCCCCCCGTTGGTCGTAACGGACCGCGCTATCCAACGTCTCGTCGAAATCGAGCGGCCGGGCAGGTTCCGGTGGCGGTTGACTTCTCTGTTCGGAAAGTGGTGGTACGCTCGATCGATGCTTTGGTGCCGGCGGGTTGGGTACCCATTTTTGGAGGAGCGGAAAAGCCACTACGACGGCAATTAGACCTGCAATTAACCGTAGCGCTTTCCAGTTCAACGATCGATCAGCACGTCCCGCCATCCGTGTTGGATGTTCAGCGTCATTGGCATGATTCTTTCTGCGAGGTGCCATCGTTCCTCCGCGGCATTACGCCAAGAAAATCCGCGAAGAGGGGTGCCGGTCCGACTCTCGCGGCCGAGCTAAAGTGACCGCCGCAAGAACTTCCTTTAAGGCGACAACGGCGGCTCCGGCCAAACCTCCGGCACGGCGCTCGCGAGCCAATGAATCAACGCGTTATTCACGTCGACCGGCTTCTCTTGTGCCATCCAATGGCCCGAGTGGACAGTGCGCTCGGTGAGCTTGCGGCAAAATTCGCGCATCGGCTCCGGTAAGCGCGAATCGACGCACTCACAAACGTAATCGTAAGACGCGGTGAGGAACAGCACCGGCAGATCGATGTAGCCGTCGTTGGCGGCCTTTGCCGCGTACGCTGTATTGACCTCGTGGTTCATGTAGAAAGAGCACGGACCAAAAAAGCCCGTGCGCGATAACGCCGTAACGTAGGCTTGGAGATCGGCTTCGGAAATGACATCGTCGTCACGAGGCATATCCGGGAATTCATCCACGCCGCCCAACCATCCCCCGTCGCGGCGGACGTTCGCGGTGATCGCCGGCTTGCCGCGATCGTCGGGGCTCCATTTGCGGAATAGCGCCTTGATCGTCGTCGTCGGATTCGCTTCGAATACGGCTCGCGCACGCTCGAAATCCTCCTGATAGAAAAGCTGGTAGTCCCATTGCCCGGCCGGGTATTCATCTTCCGGATAGACGCTGCGATCGACCAGCGCGATGGCGCCTTCCAGCCCCTGATCGATGGCCTTGTAGGGTACGCAGAGATTGGCAATCCCGTGGCAACGCTCGGGATAGTGTGTAGCGAGCGCCCAGATCACCGGTGCGCCCCAGTCATGTCCCACCCACACGGCGCGCTCGCGCCCGAGCGCGTCGAGCAGCGCGATGAGATCGCCAACGTGATTCTCCATGCCGTAGTCGCCGTGTCGGTCATATACCGTCGAACGCCCATGGCCGCGGAGATCCGGCGCGATCGCGCGGAAACCGAGTCCCCCGAGTACCGGCAATTGATGCCGCCAACTGTATCCAAGCTCGGGCCAGCCGTGCGCGAAAATTACTAACGGACCGCTTTCCGCTCCGGCCGCGAGATAGAACATCTCGTGTTCGCCAAGGGTGCACGTGTTCTCGCTGATTTCCGTGTTTGGGTTTGGCATGGTGGTTTCCTCCCGGGGCTTGCGATCCTATCCTTACTGAGGCTTTCATAATTCGTGAACATTGTAGGTTGGGTTAGCCCGAAGGGCGTAACCCAACATGATGGCCGAATTGTTGGGTTGCGGCGCTCATCAAGCCTAACCCAACCTACGGTGCACGTGTGTTCGGTCTTTATGCAAGTCTCAATAGTAATCGCGTTATTCGACCTTCAAGGGACCAGATCCGTTGAAGCGGGGGCCGGCAGTTCGACTCTGGCAATCCGATCGCCGACGAAGGAGCCGAGATAGAGCGCTTCACCGATCTGCACCGCGACGGTGGCCCCGCCCATCGCCTCGTCGCCGCCCTCGATCAGGATCGTCGATTCGCCGCCGAGCGGGTCGAGCGCGACGATCGCGTAGGGCAGCGGACAATTTCTGTCGGCGTGCTTATTACACGCGATCACCGCCGCGAGGGGTTCGCGGTGCGAGGCGACCAACAGACGGCCGTCGGCGGCCCAGCTGGAATTATCGGGGGAAGCGACTTCTGCGACCCAGCGGCGTTTGCCGCCGTCACGTTCCAAGGCCACGACGCGATTGCCGAAATACTCGTTGACATAAATCACCTCGCCATCGGCGGATATCTCCAGACCGTTCGGTAGCGCGCCATCGCTACCGGCGAGTCTTCGCCAACCGACCTCGGGTTGCCACTCAAGGACCCTGCCGATGTCGGCGCGCCTCTGTTCGGCTTCGAGCAGCGCTTCCTCCGCCGTCCCGCGCGTGATCATATGGGATACGGCGAGCGCACCCTCGGGCAAACCGACGACGTCGTTCATCCAGGTAGTAGTCGGTGCGACGACGCAGCCGCGCCACACGAGCGCGAGCGTATCCGGATCGTCGGCGTTTACGATTTCGAATAGCTCGACCGCCTCGCGACCACCATGGTTGACGACCAGCACCCGCTCCGGACCGCCGATCACCGAGTGATGGATCCCGTGTGGGGAAAACGCCGCGCCCGGCGCGCCCGGACAATCGGGATCGCTCCAAACTGTTTTTTCCCCGCCGGCGCCGGGTTCGGCCGGCGGATAAAGCACGCGCTTGTTCCTACTCACCGGGTCGAACAAGACCAGCCGGCCGGTGCGCGAACCGCCGAGCGATCCGTACTCGCTCACGAGCAGGTGGGTACCTGCGATTACTTCGAGATCTTCAGGCCGTTGAAAACCGCACAGCGGCGTCACATCGCCCTGCGCCACGCACGAGTCCGCAGGTGGTGTCGCGGTAACGGGATTGCTAACAGCGACGGCCAATAGGACCATCGCGGTCAGACGACGGCGCAGCGCGCCGTGACCATAGCCACGGCTATTGTCGGCAGCCGTTACCCCTTCTCCCCGCGCGGTGGCAGATCCCCTCATCGTCGATTCTCCTTGTCCTTGAGGCGTTTCCGGAATACCCGGCGGCCACAATCGCATAAAGCAGTATAGGCGTTATTTGCAAAAGGTTAGAGCCGGCGAAATAGGAAATATCGCGAATGACACGCATTAAGAAAACGTTTCCGCGGAAACGTTTTTGCCCTTGGACAAGCCGGTGGGCGCCTTCGAAAATGAAGCGATTGCCGAGACGAAACTGCGCGAAGCGCAGCGTTTGTTTACGGCGATGGGCGCAACCGGTCATAGCGAGCGGATCGCGCAACAATTATCCTGAATGAGATTGAAGCCCGAGGTGATGGTAGTTGGGGTAACGACAAAAGCGAAGCGTCCTTCGGAACACCTACCGAGGCGTTCATAATTCGTGAACATTGTAGGTTGGGTTAGCCCGTAGGGCGTAACCCAACATGACGGCCAAATTGTTGGGTTACGGCCCTTTCGCGCCTAACCCAACCTACGGTACTACGGTGCACCAGTGTTCAATCTTTACGAAAGTCTCAACAATTTGGCTCCAAAGTCCCCGGGAGCGCTAAATAGGTCCTCCAAAATATCGATCAGTTTCGGAATAAGGGCCCACGGCCGTGCCTCGTCACCGTCATACCGGACCCGGTATCTAGTAGAAAAAGCCCGTCGCAGGTGGGACATTTTTTGACTGGACCCCGGATCGAGTCCGGGGTGACGGCAGTTGGGGTAACGACAAAAGTGAAGTACCTTTCGGAACACCTATTTCGCTCCAAAGTCCCCGGGGGCCCCAGCGTCTTCAAACCCCGAAACAATCGAACACAGACTTTCAGCGGTCGCGAAACGCCGGTATCACCTGCTTCGCGAACAACGCATTGGAACGAGAACTCTTGCTGACGTCGATGCCGGCAAAATGGGTCGACAGGATGAAATCGGTGCAGGCGAAGTTCTGGCAGAAACCATCGAGCTGTTCCGCTACTTGCGCCGGCGACCCCGCGATGATCGCATTACCAGCGAGCGCGGAATGGCGGATGTCTTCCGGCCGTTCGAACGGTAGCGGTTTGTCGTCGCCTTCGACGTCGGCGGCTTCGTTGAGCACCCTTTCGTAGTAACCGAACACGTGCGCCAGGTGTTCCTGTATGTCTTCCCAGGCCTGGTCTTCGGACTCCGCGCAATAGAGCATGCGCAGTTGTGCGATCTTGAACGCGGCCGGGTCACGCCCGAGTTCTTTCAACGTTTCGAGATACAGCGGCGCCGGATCCGGTCCCAAGGTCGTCATCAAGTGGGCGCCGAGTTCGGCGGCGCGGCGGACGGCTTTCGGCGCCCGCGCGCCGATCCACAAAGGCGGATGCGGCTGTTGCACCGGCTTCGGGGTGAGCGTCATGTCTTTCGTTTGGGTAAAACGGCCGTCGAACGTGACCTTGTCTTCGGTAAAGAGCCGGCGCATCAGGTCGATCCCTTCCACCAGCCGCGGCGCCCGTTCGCGCCGGTCGACGCACAAGGCGTTGAATTCGTCGTGTGTGTAGCCCTGCCCGACCCCGAGGTCGAAGCGGCCGTTGGAGAGTATGTCAGCGAGCGTCACCTCCTCGGCGGCTCGTACCGGGTCGATGAAGGGCATGAGCAGAACGAAGGTGCCGATGCGGATCCGCGTGGTCACGGCCGCGACGGCGGCAGCCACGGACAGCGGCGCCGGATTGTAGGCGTCCTCGGTGAAGTGATGCTCGGTTAACCAGACGTGGTCGAAACCCAGCGCTTCCGCTTCGACCATCTGCGCGAGCATGGCCCGGTAGAACTCGGGCTCCGGTACGTGCCAGCGTTGCGGATTGCGAAAGTCATACATGATGCCGAAGCGCATGTTTCTCTCCCTATACCGAGGCTTTCATAATTCGTGAACACTGTAGGTTGGGTTAGCCCGTAGGGCGTAACCCAACACGATGGCCAAATCGTTGTGTTACGGCGCTCATCAAGCCTAACCCAACCTACGGCGCTGAGGCTTTCACTATTTGTGACCGTTGTAGGTCGGGTTAGCCCGCAGGGCGTAACCCGACACGGTGGCCAAACCGTCGAGTTACGGCGTTTTCGCGCCTAACCCAACCTACGGAGCGCGTGTGTTCATTCCTCCACGTCCCAATAGTCGGTGGCGCGGCTGATACGGCCGTCGCGCAGCACCAGGATCGCGACTCCGCGTACGCTCCATGCTTCATCTCCGCTGCCGGCACTCATGATCCATTCGACCGCGGCGCGCGCACCGCCGATGGTGATGCTTGCCGGAGTCACTTTGACGTCCGGCGTGCCGTCGAGAAACTTTTTCGCGAAGGCGCGGATCTCCTTTTCACCGGTCGCCAGATCGCCCGTCGCCACGTCTTCGTACACGCAATCGTCGGTGAAATAAGCCATCACCGCATCGACGTCATGGTTCGACCAGGCAGCGTAGTAGGTTTCGATCGTCTCCTCGGTGATTTCTGCGGCCGTCGCGCTAGCGACCCCGTTGCAGGCGATCAGGACTGAGGCAAGGGCGAGCACTAATGGATTTCGGAGCATGTTGTCTTCCTCCAGGACGCAGATGAATCCGGCGAGCTACTTATAAGCGACACCGACGTTGCCGATCGTCTCACGAGCGATGACGGTCTTCATGACCTGCGCCGTGCCGTCGCCGATCTGAAGGCCGAGCACGTCGCGCAACCGTTGCTGATGCGGCAGGTCCATTGTATATCCGTAGTGACCATGCAGCAGCAGGCAGTTCTGAATGATGTCGGTGCACCACTTCGGTCCCATCCACTTCACCATCGCCGCCTCCTTGGTGTGCGGCATGCCCTTGTCGCGCATCATGAGCGTGTTGTAGCACAGCGCGCGCACCGCAGCGATCTTGCTCTCGTGCTCGGCCAGCGGAAAGGTCGTGCCCTGAAATTTGGCCAGCGGCCGGCCGAAGGCTTGGCGTTCCTGGACATATTGCCAGGTCTCGTCGACCGACGCCTGGGCGGCGCCGACGCATTGCAGTGCAATCAGGATCCGGCTCAGGTCGAAACCGACCATAATCTTGGTAAAGCCCGTACCTTCTTCGCCGATACGGCAGGTTTCAGGAACTTCGACTTCGTCGAAGAATACCTGGCCGCGCCCGACCGGCTTGGTGCCGAGGTCGTTGAAGCCCGTCCGTTCGATCCCGGGCAGATCGAGTGGGACGAGGAATGCGCTCACGCCGTGAGCGCCCGCCGTATCCTGGTCGGTCCGAACCCAGAGCGTCATCATGTCGGCCTGTTCGCTGTAACTGACTGAGGTTTTTTCACCGGTGATGATGTAGCGATCGCCGTCTTTCCTGGCCTTGACGATCAGGTTCGCGGCATCGGATCCGCCTCGCGGCTCGGTCAGCCCGAGCGCGATGATCAATTCGCCGGCCGCGATTTTCGGTAGCACCTGCCGTTTCGTTTCTTCGCTTGCGTGCAACTCGAGGACTCCTCCGAGCAGCGGCGAGGTCATGGTCAGGTAGCTCATATTGAAATCGCAGTAGGAAATAGCTTCGCAGATCAGACCGGGGATGACCGCGGAAGCACCGATGCCACCATATTCCTCTGCCAGGTTCGGCGCGACGAGGCCGAGCGCACCCATCTCGCGCAACAACTCGCGGTCGATCGCGGGTGTGTTTTCGCGCTCTTGATATCCGTCCTTGAGCCGCTCCCGACCGAAACGTTCGGCAATCTCCTTGATCGTACGTTCGTCTTCCGACAGCCATGGAATCGTCATCGTATTTCCTCAACGGGTCTTCGTAACATGGAATCATAACCAATCTCGGACCGACAACCTTTAATTACTCGCAAACTTCGTGAATAATCGCGGTCCGTCATCGATCAGCCACGAGCAAGCGAGGTATTGCCATGCACGTCGGATACAGCGCGTTCTTCCAGAATCTATCCGAGGGTCTGAGCGACCACCAGATCTATCGGTATGCCTTAGAATTGGCGGATCAGGCCGAACCTTTGGGGTTCGACTCGATCTGGGCGGCGGAGCACCATTTTACCGAATACACCATGTGCCCCAACGTCGCCCAGTTCTTGACTTATATGGCGGGCCGGACAGAACGGGTGAATCTGGGTGCCATGGCCTACATCGTGCCTTGGCACGATCCGATCCGTCTGGCCGAGGAGATCAGTGTGCTCGATAACGTCTCGGAAGGCCGCGCGATCCTCGGTTTTGGGCGCGGCCTCGGTAGAGTGGAGTTCGACGCCTTTCGCCTCAATATGGGCGAAAGCCGTGAGCGTTTCGTCGAGTACACCGAGGCAATTCTGGACTCGCTCGAGGCGGGTTATATCGAGTACGACGGTAAATTCTACCGGCAACCGAAAGCCGCTATCCGGCCGGCCCCGTTTCGATCGTTCCGCGGCCGCGCGTATGCGGCGGCAGTGTCGCCGGAATCCGCGCGGATCATGGCGCGCCTCGGTATCGGTATTCTGATCATCGCCCAGAAGCCCTGGGAGACGACCAAACAAGAGGTCGAGATGTACCGGGAAATCTTTCGTGAGGAGAACAACGGTGCCGAGGCGCCCAAGCCCATCATCGCTGCGTTTGTCGGTTGTCACGAGGACGAAAACGTGGCTCGTGAGATGCGGGAAAAATATATCGGCCGATACTGCCGTTCGGCACTCGATCACTACGAGTTTGCGAACGCCGACCTCGCCAACATCAAAGGTTACGAGTATTACGGCGCGTTAGCCCAGAATATCAACAAGCACGGCATCGACGCGTTCGTGAATTTTCTTGCCGACCTGCAGATCTGGGGCACGCCGGACCAGGTGTACGAGCAGATGATGGACCATCAGCGCATGGTCGATGCCGGCGGCGCTATCGGTATCTTCAGCTACGGCGGTATGCCGCACGAAATGGCGAAAGCCAATCTCGGCCTTTTCGCCGAGAAAGTGCTGCCGCGGCTCAAGGCCCAGGATGTGGGCGAACACATCGGCGGCGCCGGGACACCGCTCGGCGTTGCAACGGCGTGAATTAGAGACTGATAGGCAACGCTAGCTTACTTCCTCGAACATCTCCAGCTCCGGATGGCCGATGTAGGTTCCTTTGGGCAAACTCGCCCGAGCGTGGGCCTTACGGAAATGCTCGGATTCCGTCCAGGCGTCGAAGGCGGGGCGGGACTCCCAGACCGTGTGGCTCGCGTACAGCACATAGTTTTCGCCGTCCGGGTCCTCGACATTCGAACTCCTGAGCAAGGCGAACGACCGGAAGCCCGGTACCTCCGAGAGGTAGGTGTCGCGTTCGCGCCAGATCTTCTCGAAGCCTTCTTCGAACCCCGGCGCTATCTTGAACCGATTCATCGCGATGAACATTTTGATCCTCCAAGCTATGAAACCTCTGCTCCATGTTGAAGCATACGACTACGGCCGCAATCGGGGCCGACTTACTTTTCTGCTTTTGGTATTAAGGAACCTCTGATTAATTCTGGGGCAGTCGGATTTTGAACGCAAGGCGGCGTTCCACGAATTAGTCAGAGGCTCCTTTTAATATTGTATTGTCGACCAAGAGCCCCTCGTTATCATATCGATAGTGCTCTTCGAAAATTATCCCACCCTGCTTGTATTCTCTGAATATTTTCACTTTTTCCGAGGCGTCGTAAATGACTTCGTAGTAGGTATAGAACTGAAAAACCTCTTCGTAGTTCTTTTCGGCAACGATGTCTTTCACCGCGCCTTCTTCAAAATACTCATCCGAATAGTAGGGCACACCTTCACGAATAAGCTCCGGGCGCGCCGAGACGGAAAGCGTGACTAAGCAGATCAACAGGCTGCAAAATGCCTGCTTCGGCATAACGGTCACCGCGTCCCGCCTACGAGCAGTTCGATACCCGAAAGCAGACGGTCGATCTCTTCGCGCGTGTTGTACATCGAAATGCCGGCGCGCAACAACCCGCCCTGGCCCGTGAGGCCCAAAACCTCCAATACTTTGACTGCGTAGAAGTGCCCATGCCATACCTGGAGTCCCTGTTCGGCGAGAAATCTGGCGATTTGTTCGGGGCGGCGGCCTGCAACGGAAATAGAAACCGTTGGTGCGCGGGGCTCGTCGTCGAAATCAGGCCCCCAGACTTTAACCCCGTCGATTTGCTTGACCTCGTCCGAATAGTAGCACGCGAGCTGCAATTCATAGCGATGCACGGCGCTCATCGCGGAGATGATCCGTTCACGCCGTGAATCACCCTTGCCCCAACCGGCGATGTAGTCGATGGCCGCGGCGACCCCCGCGATCGCGGCATGATTCAGTGTCCCCGTTTCGATACGATAAGGTGCCGTGCCTTTCTGGGTTCGCAGGCGATCGGTATCCAGTTCGTCGAGCAGGCCGGGGCGGCAATACAGGATCCCGACGTGCGGGCCGTAGAACTTGTAAGCCGAGCACAACAGGAAGTCGGCTCCGAGCGCGGTGACGTCGAGTGGAAGGTGGGCGGCGTAGTGCACCGCATCGACGACGAGGTAGGCGCCAACTGAGTCGCACAGTTCCCGCGCCGGTCCGATATTCGTCACCGTGCCGAGCGAATTCGAGGCGATACCTATTGCGACGACGCGCGTCCGTTCGTTGATCAGTTTTGCCAGCTCGTCGGTACGCAGACGACCGTCTCGGTCCATCTCGACCTCACGGACGATGATGCCGTCCTTTTCCAGCTGTAACCACGGTCCGCGGTTCGCTTCGTGGTCGAGCTGGGTGATGACCGCCTCGTCGCCCGGCTTCATCGTCCGCAGGAGTGCGCGGCTGAGGGAGAAATTGAGCGTTGTCATGTTCGCGCCGAAAGAGATAGTGTGGCCGCCGTCGGCGCCCAGAAAATCGGCTACCGCGTTTCGGGTGGCCGCGACGGCCGCGGTTACGTCGAGCGAGGTCGAAAACATACCGTCGAAGTTTGCGTTGCGCTCGATGTAACTATCGCTGATTGCGGCGAGTACCGTTTCAGGTGTTTGGGTGCCGCCCGGCCCGTCCAGAAAAGCGATCGGTTGGCCATTGACCTTGCGCGCGAGCGACGGGAAATCTCCGCGGCACCGCCGGCACGCTATTCCATCGTAGCTCATGGTCGTGTTCAGTCTCCAGATTTGTGCCGGCGAGCCGGCGCGCGATCCGTTCTGTTCTACCGGCCGCATAATGCGGTGGTAGGACGTCGAGGCGCAAGAGGCCCACGGGTTGGCGGGGCCGGTCAACGTCTCTATACTCGGTACCACGCCATCCGGCGGGCGGAAGAGCAATAGTGACGATACAAGAAGGAAGCGTGGGTCAACTCGATTTTGTCGAGCGCCACGGTCTTTGGACCGCAGAGCAGACAGCGGCGGCCGAACGGATTCGTTCCGAGATCGAAAAACACGACCTGCGGACCGTCCGCATCGCTTGGAGTGATCAACATGGCCTGGTCCGCGGCAAGAACGTCATGGCCCACGATTTTCTGCTGGCACTCCGGAACGGCGTCGATTTCCAGACCGCGACCCTATTCATGGATACCGCGAACAATCTGGTTACCCCCATGTTCAGCAGCGACGCGGGCCTCGGCATGACTTCGCTGGCCGGCGGACCGGACAGTATCCTGGTCCCGGATCCGACGACATTTCGTATCCTGCCTTGGGCAGAACGAACGGGTTGGGTGCTTTCGGAAATGTACCTCACGAGCGGCGATCCCATGCCATTCGATACACGCCAGGTGTTGAAGCGGCAGTTGTCCGCGTTGCGCGAGAAGGGCTACGATTACATCAGCGGTCTCGAGGTCGAGTTCTATATCACTAAGCTCGAGGATCGCAAGCTCTTGCCCGAGCAGTCGGGTTGGCCGCCCGATCCGCCCGAGGTCAGCGTCATTGCCCATGGCTTTCAATATTTAACCGAGACCCGGCAGGACGAGATCGCGCCGATCCTGGAGCTGCTTCAGGATAATCTCGAACCCCTGGGGTTGCCGCTGAGGACGATGGAAGACGAGTGGGGCCCGGGGCAATGTGAATTCACATTCGATCCGGTTCGCGGTCTCGCCGGGGCCGATAACATGCTGCTGTTTCGAACTGCGACGAAACAGATCTGCCGCCGGGCCGGTTATCACGCAACGTTCATGACCCGCCCCGCGCTGCCGAATTTCTTCTCCAGTGGCTGGCATCTGCACCAATCGCTCAGCGATACCGGGGGGCAGGTCAATATGTTTACGAATCGGGACGATCACGATCAGCCGCTGTCCGAGCTCGGTCGGCAATTCGTCGCCGGGGTCCTCGATCATGCGGTGCCGTCGTCGGTCTTCGCGACACCGACCATCAACGGGTACAAGCGCTTCAGACCGAACTCTTTCGCGCCCGTTCATATTACCTGGGCGCTGGAGAACCGGGCGGCGATGGTGCGGGTCCTCGGCGGTCCCAACGACAACGCCACGCATATCGAAAACCGGGCGGGGGAGCCGTGCGCGAACCCGTATCTCTATATGGCATCGCAGATCGCCTCCGGCCTCGACGGTATCGAACGCGGTCTCGATCCCGGACCACCCGAGGTGTCGCCGTACGAGTCGGATAAGCCGAAGCTGCCGGCGAGCCTCATGGAAGCCGTTGCGGCCTTGGCCGATAGCGCGCTCTACCGTCGTCGCTTCGGCGAAACCTTCATCGACTATATGCTGGCCGTCAAAAGATGCGAGATCGCACGTTTCTTAAACCATGTGAGCGATTGGGAACAGCGTGAATATTTCGAGGTTTTCTGAATGACCGAACTCTGGCGAATGCTAAACGCCGCGAGGGTCGGGACGTGAGCTGGCGCGGCAATAAGTTCGGCGCGCTTAGTGGCGAGGAACTCGATGAGTTCCTCCGCGGTCCGTGGATAGCGCGCCTCGCTTGTCTCAAACCCGACGGCGCGCCTTACGTCGTGCCGGTCTGGTACCATTGGGACGGTGACGCTTTCTGGGTAGTTCCGCGGGCCCGCTCCGAATGGGCGTTGTACATGGCCCGCGACCCGCGGGTATCTCTCGTGGTCGACGAACCGGAGCCGCCGATCCGCAAGGTGCTGTGTGAAGGCAAAGCCGTGGTCGTCGAAGAGCCCGTCGGCCCGATCCTGGACAACGGCGAGAAGTCCGTCTGGAACAAACTGGGCGAAGAACACACCGGGCCGCGATATCTGGGTGACAAGGCGGCGGAGTACCGTGGCTCGGTGAACGTCGAGCCGTGCTGGACATTCAAGATCGTGCCCGAGAAGATCACGACCTGGCAGGGCTTCGGTTGGCACAAACGTTATTTTCATCCCGAGTTGCATGAAAAAGACGGCGGGGGCGAGAGGTGAAGCGTGTTGGGTGCGCATGAACCGTTCCCGGTCAGCATCGAGCGGGAACAGGGAGCCTCGACTTTCTTTCTCACCTGTGATCATGCTGCTAATCGCGTTCCCGAATCGCTCGAGACCCTGGGACTCGACGCCTCGGATCTCGAACGCCATATAGCGTGGGACATTGGCGCGGCCGGTTTGTCACGGCAGCTTGCGCGCCGACTGGATGCGCCCCTGGTCCTACAGAATTACTCGCGACTGGTCATCGACTGCAATCGGCCGCCTGAGAGTGAGCAACTCGTCCCCGCATACAGCGAGCAGACCGCAATACCCGGAAACCAGGGGCTCGATGATGCCGCGCGGCAGGAACGGCACGACGCGATTTTTGCGCCCTATCACGCGACCATCCACGAACTCCTGGATCGTCGCGTTGAGCAACAGCGGCCGACCGCGTTCGTCGCGATCCACAGTTTCACCCCCGTCTATTTGGGTAACGAGCGGCCGTGGCACATCGGTGTGCTCTACGACAACGATCGGCGAATGGCCGCGCCGATCCTGGAGCACCTGCAGAGCGACGATGCGATCTCGGTCGGTGACAATAAGCCGTATCGGATCGATCGCAACGATTACGGCGTTCCGGTGCACGGCGAAGGCCGCGGATTGCCGCACGTGTTGATTGAGATCCGCCAGGATCTGATCGCCTCTGAGCAAGGACAGCAGGCGTGGGCGTCGCTCCTCGCGGACCTGTTGAACAAGGCACTCGATACCGTTCGCTAGCAGGTCAAGCAGGGACGATTTTTCGGCTCCGAGTCCGATTTTGGTATAGTCGCTTGCGAGTCGATAAACAACAGGTAACTACAATGAGTCAGAGCCCGTTCGAAGCCGTCCTGGCCAACGAGAGCGCAGTGCGCGAGGTGATGGGGAGTCCCATTGAAATTGCGCTCAAGAAGTCGCTCCCAAAGCTTGACAAGTATTGTCGAGAGTTCATCGAGCGCTCGCCGTTTCTCACTATCGGGACGGCAAACGCGGTAGGCAAGGCCGATGTGTCTCCGCGCGGTGGTCAACCCGGATTCGTATTGATCCTGGACGACACCACGATCTTCATCCCGGAGCGACCGGGCAACAACCGGGTCGACACTCTGGTCAATATCACGCAAAACCCGAACGTCGGATTGCTTTTCCTCGTGCCAGGCTTCGATGAAACGTTGCGCGTCAACGGTCGGGCGACGGTAGTGAAGGACGAGGCTTTGCTCGCGCAGTGCGCCGTTACCGGTAGGGTGCCGAAACTCGGCGTCTTGGTAGCGTTGGAAGAGGCCTACCTGCATTGCGCAAAAGCATTCCGCCGGTCGAAACTCTGGGAGACCGACGCCCGCCAGGCGCGCAGCGAAATGCCGACGCTCGGGAAAATGCTATTGGAGCAGACGGCAGAGGCGAACAAATCGCCCAAAGAGGAAGAGGTCCAGCTGCTCGACGAATTAGTCGAGGAAAGTTACCGCAACAAATTGTATTGAGCAGAGTCGACGCGGCTTTGACCCAAGAACATCCGATGGCAAAAACGAAATCGAAAATTCATAGCAACAAACTGCAGCAGAAACTTCGGCGTAACGTCGGCCGGGCGATTGCCGACTTCGCGATGATCGAGGCGGGCGATAAGGTGATGGTGTGCCTGTCCGGCGGAAAGGACTCCTATGCCATGCTCGAACTGTTACTGAGTCTGAAACGGAAAGCGCCAGTCGACTTTGACCTGATCGCCGTGAACCTCGACCAAAAGCAGCCGGGATTCCCTGAGCGCGTTCTGCCGCGGTACCTCGACGGACTGGGTATCGAGTATCACGTGGTCGAGCAAGACACCTACAGTGTCGTAAAACGGGTCGTTCCCGAAGGCAAGACGATGTGCGGCGCGTGCTCCAGATTTCGGCGTGGAATATTGTATTCGTTTGCAAGTAACCACGGCGTTACTAAAATCGCCCTCGGGCACCACCGTGACGACATCATCGAAACGCTGTTTCTGAATATGTTTTTTGGGTCCCGGTTGAAAGCGATGCCGCCGAAGTTACTCAGCGACGACGGCAGGAATGTCGTTATCCGGCCGCTTGCCTATTGCCGCGAGGCGGACATCGAAGCGTATGCTGAGGCGCGTGCTTATCCGATTATCCCGTGCCAGCTGTGCGGCAGTCAGGATAATCTGCAGCGCGTACAGATCAAGAAAGTGCTCGCCACATGGGAGCGGGAGCAGCCGGGGCGGTTGGAGAACATATTTCGGAGCCTGCAGTCGGTGTCGCCGTCTCATCTGGCCGACACCAAGCTCTTTGATTTTCACGCGCTGTCAGGGGGCGGCGACGCAGCGAAAATCGGTGCCGACGCTTGGTTACTCGGCGGGGATCGAAAGGTCTCCTGAGCTTGTGCCGCCGAACTGCTCTCTGACGGCGCGCCGCAGAATCTTGCCAACGTTCGATTTCGGGAGTTCGTCGACGAATTCGATGTAACGGGGTACTTTGTACGGGGTCAGTTGCTCGCGACAATGCGCGATCAGATCCGCCGCGTTCAACTCAGGGTCGTTACGCACTACGATCAGTTTTATCGCCTCGGTGGTCTTCGCGTCGGCGACGGCGACGGCGATTGCGGCGGCGTCGGCTACCCCCGGATGTGACACGACGACGTCCTCGATCTCGCTGGGGTAAACATTGAAGCCCGACACCAGGATCATGTCTTTCTTCCGATCGACGATCTGAAAATAGCCGTCGTCGCGAACGAGGGCGACGTCCCCAGTGCGCAACCAGCCGTCTTTGTCGAGTACCTCGGCGGTCTCTTGTGGGCGCTTCCAGTAGCCGCGCATGACTTGTGGGCCGCGTACGTAGAGTTCACCCGGTTCCCCGGCGGCGGCCTCCAGTCCGTCGTCTTTGAGGACCTTGCATTCCGTGGATGGAACGGGCAGTCCGATGCTGCCGGTAAACTCTTCCGCGTCGAACGGATTCACGCAGACCACCGGGCTGGCCTCGGTGAGGCCGTAGCCCTCGGAGATGATCTTCCCGGTCACCGATTCCCAAGAAGCAGCAACCGCCGTTTGGACGGCCGTGCCGCCGCCGCTCGCATATTTGAGGTGCGAAAAGTCCACTTCTCCGATCTTTTCGTGCGTGAGCAAGGAGTTGAAGAGCGTGTTCACGCCGGTTATGGCGGTGAAGGGTACGCGCGCGAGTTCCTTGATGAAGCGGGTCGTGTCTCTCGGGTCTGTGATTAGGTAGTTCATGCCTCCGTGGACTAGAAAACTGAAGCAATTCACGGTAAGCGCGTAGATATGATACAGCGGCAGCGCAGTGATCATGATTTCCTGTCCGGTCTCGACCGAGTCCGTGAACCAGGCTTCGACCTGAAGCACGTTGGCGAGCACGTTGCCGTGGCTGAGCATCGCTCCCTTGGAGACACCGGTCGTCCCGCCCGTATACTGAAGAAAAGCGATCGCATCGGGCGCTATCTTCGGCGGGTCGAGGGTGGTTTTGGAACCCAGCTTCAGGATCTCGTTAAACGACTTGACTTCGATGTCGAAAGACCCGGTGAATTTCGGTGCTTCGCGCCGCGCGGCTCGGTTGAAGATCAGCGACTTCGGAAATGGGAACAGATCGCCCAACTCGGTCGTAATGACAGTCCGGAGCGGTGTGTCCTCGACGATTTCATGTACCGTCGAAAGCATGTTCTTGAACACGATAATGGATTGTGCACCGGAATCGACGAGTTGGTGGCGGAGTTCGCTAGCCCGCATATTGCATGAGTGTCGGTGATGCAGCTGCATATGGGTTTGA
>CAZFZX010000091.1:8003-17438 GCA_964523765.1 uncultured Enterobacteriaceae bacterium | reverse complement strand
ATGAATCGCGACCGCAGCTCTCAAATCGATGCCTTATTCAGACGTTCCTTAGGTAAATATCAGGTGCTCAAGACTATCGGCAAAGGGAATATGGCGACCGTATACCTCGGCCAAGATCCTTTTGTGGACCGACCGGTTGCCATCAAGGTGGCTTTTGACAAATACGTCCAATCCACTGAAAACGGCCCGCTGTACCGGCGCATGTTTTTTAACGAAGCGCAAGCCGCCGGCATGTTGAAGCACCCGAACATCACGGCGATTTTCGACGCCGGCGTAGACCAGAACCGGTATTACATCGTGATGGAATACGTCCATGGCGGCACGACGCTCGACAATTTCACGAATGCGGAAAACTTGTTGAGCATAAAGAACGTTACCGACATCCTGTATCAGTGTGCAATGGCACTGGATTACGCTCATGGGAAAGGGGTGATTCATCGGGATATAAAACCCAGGAATATCCTCCTAACCGAAGACCTCGAAGCAAAAATCACCGACTTCGGTGTCGCCGTCGTGCCGCACCTCCAGGAAGGACAATCGCCCGAGCACGCGGGCTCTCCTCTCTATATGCCCCCTGAACAGTTGCGTCTCGAAGAAGTGACGAATCAGTGCGATTTGTTCGCTCTCGGTATTGTCGCTTATGAGTTATTGACTGGTAAACATCCGTTCGAAGGAACCAATATGGATGCGATCAAACACCGCGTTCAACACAGCCCGCCAACCCCGGTGCACGAATTTCGCAGCGAAATTCCCGACACCTACCAGCGTATCATCGACAAGGCGTTAGCCAAGAACCCCGAGCACCGCTACAAGGTCGGCTCTGATATGGCCGGCGATTTATCGCTGGTTTACGACTTCATTCGTGAAGCCGACGACCAGCCTGCACAGCAGGAAAAATTCACTCGCGTTCAAAGCCTCGAATTCTTCTCAGATTTCCCCGATTCGGAATTGTGGGAAATGATCAACGCTGCGGATTGGCGATCAGTTGAAGTCGGCGAATCGATCATTCGGGAAGGCGACGAAGACCCCTCATTTTACGTCCTTGTCGACGGCGAAGTATCCGTACTCAAAGGAGATCGCGAAATCGTTACACTCGGATCAGGCGATTGTTTCGGCGAAATGGGGGTCGCCACTGGAAGGCGCCGGACCGCTAGTATTGTAGCTAAAAGTGTTGCGACGGTGTTGAAAGTTCGCAGCTCGATTATCGAGCGGGCATCAATCAATTGCCAATTGAGATTTCAACGGAAGTTTCTGTATACGCTGATCGAACGATTGGAATACACGACCGACAGAATCGCAAATCAAACGAGTTGATTATTAGGGCCTGTTTACCTTTCGTCGCCGCCACTGCTGAGACCCTGTTTGTGGGCCAGCAAGGCAGAGGGAGCGCGGTGTAGCCGTAGCTACATGAGCGAGCGATAACGCCGCTGGACGCGGACAGGGTCTCAGCCCGTCGGGTTGCCCTTGAAAAACCGTCACTCAGCGTTGCAACTCGCTCATTTGGAGCGACTAAACCACGCTCCTTGCGCCTTGATTGACGGTTTTTCAGGGGCAACAGAGGCGGCGGCGAAAGATAAACAGGCCCTAGAAGCGGTCTAACTTCTTAACACAGGACGGACGTCGATTGAACTCGAAGACTGAAGAAGCCCAATTGGACCGAAATATCCTGCTAGATGACGTTACGAGGATACTGGTACGGTGCAAAATCCTCTCTGCCCAAACATCCAAGCAGATAGCCGCAACGACAAGTCCCGATGACTCACGCCACCCGTTCATACAACTAGGCGAATTGGGTCTGAGGGATTCGTCTGAATCCAACCTAACCCTGAGCACAGAGACGATAACGCGATTGATAGCCGAGGCATGCAACATCACTTACCTTCGGATCGATCCGCTCAAAATCGATGTCGAGGCGGTAACCGGCCTGGTGTCCCAGGCATATGCGACACGCTTTCAGTTCCTGCCAGTCGAAGTAACGGACGGCTACGTCATTATCGCCACGGCGGAACCCTACGTACGTGAATGGGAACGCGAATTGGCGCCAGTTCTCAAGCGTGAGATCCGGCGCGTGCTCGCGAACCCGGCAGACATCGAGAAGTATCTCAAGGAATTCTACGGCGTCAGTCGTTCGCTGTTTGGTGCCGCCACCAAGGTCGCCGGCGAACAAGGGATCGGTCTAAGCGATTTCGAGCAACTGACAGAACTCGGAGCAGTCGGAGAACTCGATGCGAACGACCAGCACGTTGTTCACCTCGTCGACTGGCTGCTTCAATACGCGTTCGATCAACGCGCCAGCGACATCCACGTCGAGCCGCGGCGAACCCAAGGGAATATCCGGTTCCGTATCGATGGGGTACTGCACCTGGTGCACCAGTTAGCGCCACCGGTCTTAGCAGCGATAACCAGTCGCCTCAAGTCTCTAGGCCGAATGGACGTCGCCGACAAGAGACGCCCACAAGACGGCCGCCTTAAGACCAAAACGCCTACCGGTCGCGAAGTCGAACTGCGACTGTCTACCATGCCGACGACTTTTGGCGAAAAACTGGTACTTCGAATCTTCGACCCGGACAAACTGACACAACCATTCTCCGCGCTCGGATTCAGTGCACACGACGAGGCATCCTGGCAGAAGATGGCGAGTCGCCCGTATGGCATTATCCTAGTAACGGGTCCAACCGGATCTGGTAAAACGACGACGCTCTATTCCGGATTGAAACAACTCGCTCGGCCGGAAATCAACGTTTGCACTATCGAAGATCCAATAGAAATGGTAGAGCCCGCATTCAATCAGATGCAGGTTCAACCGGCGATCGACCTCGACTTCGCCGCGGGCGTACGAACCCTGCTAAGACAGGATCCGGACATCATAATGATCGGCGAAATCCGCGACCAGGAAACCGCGGACGTCGCCGCGCAGGCGGCACTCACCGGACACTTAGTCCTATCGACACTACATACCAACGACGCGACGTCGGCCGTCACTCGACTCCTGGATATTGGCGTGCCGGACTACTTGATCAGCGCGACGCTGCTCGGCGTCGTGGCGCAACGCCTCGTGCGAACGCTGTGCCCCCATTGCAAAGTACCGGCAAAACCTCCTTCAATCGCCTGGAAGTCGCTGCTAGGTTCCAAACAGCTAGATCTACGACCGAACTTCCACCGAGCGGCCGGCTGCGACGAATGCCGCAACACCGGCTTCAAGGGACGGGAAGGTATCTACGAGATCCTGATTCTCACCGAATCGCTCAGTGAAATGATCCGACCGGAAACATCCGCAATAGCATTGCGCCACCGAGCGCTGCACGAAGGGATGCAGCCGCTGCGAACCGCCGGAGCGGTGAAAGTAGCATCGGGAAAGACGACCCTCGAAGAAGTTTTGAGTGTCGTGCCAGCTATCGAGGTTGGCGAAGAACCAGCATAACTCGCGCGTGTTTTCTCTAGAAGCGGTCGCGGATAATTTTGAGACCGCTTCTAATAAATGAAAACGAACGCCTTTAGACTAGATATCGTACAGCTCGGCCAACGGTGACGGGTTAAGGCGCACCCATCGCGGGCACTGACTCCCGAGTGCGGCTCAACCGCGCGGATGATGTCGGCCATGAAGTTCTTTCAACCGTTCGCGGGCGACGTGCGTATAGATTTGCGTCGTGGAAATATCGCTGTGGCCAAGCAGCATTTGAACGACACGAAGATCCGCCCCGTGGTTTAGAAGATGCGTGGCGAACGCGTGGCGCAGCGTGTGGGGTGACAATTCACAAGTGATTTCCGCCTGACGCGCATACTTCTTGACCGCGTACCAGAACGTTTGCCGAGTCATTGCCGACCCGCGGTTCGTCGGAAACACGGCGTCGGTCGCCCGACCCCGCACCAGGCGCGGGCGCGCGTCGTTCAAGTAGCGTTCGATCCAAGTCTGCGCGACTTCTCCGAACGGCACCAAACGCTCCTTGCTACCTTTGCCGACCACGCGAACGATGCCTTGTCGCAGGTTGACTTGTGTCAGCGTGATACTCACCAATTCCGATACCCGCAAGCCGGTTGCATAGAGAACTTCCAGCATAGCTCTATCCCGTAGTCCGAGCGTGGTTGCCGTTTTCGGTGCGGCCAGCAAAGCCTCAACATCTGATTCACTCAACGCGCGGGGAAGTTTTCGACCGACCCGCGGCGCACTCAGTCGGACCGTGGGATCCTTGGCGACCACGCCTTCGCGGACCAGATAACGAAAGAAACGCCGCAACGAAGACAACCTGCGAGCGACGGTCCGCGGCGACCGTCCCACATTTTCGCTCATGTAGCCCAAAAGATCGGCGTCACTCGCATCTAAAAGCGCTGTGTTTCGGGCGCGCAAAAATACGCTGACGGTTTTAATATCCGCGCCGTAAGCGGTGACCGTGTTCTCGCTGAGCCCGAATTCCACCCACAAATGATCGAGAAACCGCTCTATGTGGGGCTCTTCAAGAATCGCTCCCGCATCACGACGCGCCATGATCTTCCTTCCATGCGTCGTTCCGCGGATACCCAATCACGATTCCCCTCTAAGGACTTTCCTGGTACTTTACCGCGCCACGCAGCGGACCTCCAGATCAGTAATACGCGGATCCTGCTGGAAACCGACCAAGAGGAACTTGTTATGCCGCGATCACGAATCGGCGATGAAGATGGAAGTGACGGAAGCGGGAACGAAGGAACGCCGGAGACACAAGCGAAGGTTGACGGGGCGGTCGGGAAATTGGCGCTCTACTACTATGAAACGTGCGGGTTCTGCGCCCGCGTGCGGGCCACGATAGACCAACTCGAGATCGATATTGAGCTAAGGGATATACACCGCGACCCGGAACATTACCAACGACTCGTCGCCGAGGGTGGCGCGGGGACCGTACCGTGCCTGCTCATTGAAAGCAAAGACGGCCATGACGAATGGCTTTATGAATCCGGCGACATCTGCGACTACCTCGAAGACGACTTTGGCGGGCGCGGAGCAACTTGAACGAACGATTTTTTGGAAACCAGCGCTGCCGCAAAACCGGCCTGAGACCGCCGGGCTGCTAGCCTCATCGCCGAATTTTTTCTCTGATGCGGGCAGCTTTCCCCCGGCGATCGCGCATGTAATAGAGTTTAGCTCGGCGAACATCGCCGCGGCGCTTGATTTTTATATCTGCGATCAAGGGGCTATAAGTTTGAAACACCCTTTCGACACCCTCGCCGTGCGATATTTTGCGCACCGTGAACGCCGAATTCAGGCCCCGGTTACGTTTTGCGATGACGACGCCTTCGAACGCCTGTAATCGTTCGCGGCTCCCTTCCTTGACCTTTACGTGAACGACAATCGTGTCACCGGGCCCAAACTCGGGCACATCGCGTTGCATTTGCTCGGCTTCTAGTTCCTGAATGATATTCGACATGCTTCCTTCCAACACCGGGGGCAATTCTCAAGGCGCGCGATTGTACATCATTTCCCGCAAAATTAATTCCCGTCGCCGATTTTGTCGCCGGTCTCCAGGACTTCCGCCCGAAATTCTTCCAAGAGCAGCTTCTCGACATCGGTAAGACGTTCTTCGACGAGGAGGTCGGGCCGTTTCAGCCAGGTTCTCCCGAGGCTTTGTTTCTGCCGCCACCGCGCTATTTCGGCATGATTCCCGCTCAGCAGGACGGATGGGACCGACTGCTCATCGATCGACTCCGGCCGCGTGTACTGTGGATGCTCAAGAATGCCAGCGGAAAATGAATCGGACTTGGCGGACAGTTCGCTACCCAGCGAACCCGGAAGGAGTCTGACGATAGCGTCGATCACGGCCATAGCCGCGACTTCGCCACCGCTCATCACAAAATCACCCAACGACAATTCCAGGTCGATATCGCGTTCGACGATGCGCTCGTCGATACCCTCGTAGCGGCCGGCTACCAGGATCAGATGCCGTACGGTGGTAAGTTCCGCGATGAGCCGTTGGTCGATACGCCGGCCCTGGGGTGTCAAATAAACGACCGTCGAATTGCCCGGGAGACGGTTGCGCGCCTTGGCGATCGCGGCTCGCAGCGGCTGTACCATCATGACCATACCGGGCCCGCCGCCATACGGCGCGTCGTCGACGCGACCCCTATCGTCGGCCGAGAATGCGCGTGGGTTGACCGTGTCGACGATTGTGCGCCCACCCTCCCTCGCGCGCCGTACAATCCCGGTCGCGGCGAAAGCGTCGACGAGTTCGGGGAACAGAGTAACAACGGTAAACGTATTCACTGGGCCCGGTGCAAGTCAATCGTCCGGATGCCAATGCACGACCACGCACCCGCGCCGGAGGTCGACTTCCTGAACATAATACGGCACGACAAACGGGATCAAACGTTCGCGGGTTCCGCTAACGACGAGGACATCGTTCGCTCCCGTCTCGAGCAAGCCGGTGATTTCGCCGAACGACAGCCCGTCCTGATTGAACACGCGGAGTCCTATCAAATCGGCCCAATAGTATTCCCCTGCGGCATTCTCAGGGAGTGCTTCTCGGTCTACCGCAATCTCAGAACCAATCCATTCGGCCGCGCTGTCGCGGTCCGAAATGCCGTGCAAAGACG
This sequence comes from uncultured Enterobacteriaceae bacterium, assembly GCA_964523765.1. GTDB lineage: Bacteria > Pseudomonadota > Gammaproteobacteria > UBA11873. Next base: position 10,877 of record CAZFZX010000091.1, on the reverse strand, counting down.
CGACAAAACCAGCACCTTGGCGCCTGCGGGCCAAAACTTTGAACGGGATCCAGCTACCGCCGTCAGACAACTTCCACCTTGAGTAGGTCAGGATGTTGTCACGGGGCCGAGTATAGGAATAGATTTTGAGCCACCCGAGGACACCGAACACACCGTCGACGCGGCCGACCGTAACGAGACTCTGACCGCGGGCAGACGTATGGACAGCTTCCATCGTCAACACCGATCACGCAGCCCGCGCGGTCGCAGGCCGATCGCACGACCCGGCCAGCTTGCTGCGCGATGGCGACCCGCAAATTTTGAACAACAACCTGTTCGCTAGGGCGTTAATGTCGCGCCTCGACCGCCACAGAAGGCCAGCATACCGGTTATCCGGGACCAATAACCGGTCGGATTTCCCGCCGATGCCGTACCGTCTTCTAAGCCGCCGTCGCCGGCGCCTTGGCCGTGAATTCTTTAACCAGTTTCCTTACTCGTGACGAAGGCTGGGCGCCGACCGATACCCAGTACGCGTAGCGTTCCTCATCCAATCGGAAATCCTCCTCGTTGGCGGCCGCGATCGGGTTGAAGAAACCCAGCCGCTCAATGTGCCGCCCGTCGCGCTTGTCGCGGCTGTCAGCGACGACGAGGTGGTAGAAGGGGCGGGCCTTAGCCCCTGCGCGTGCAAGTCTGATAGTTACCATCGAATAAACCTACTCCGGATTGTGCCGCCGCTGAAAACCGCCGGCTCGAAGGGCGCGTATTGTAAGGCAATACGAGGTCGGAGTTAACGCTTTTCTTACCGGCGCAACGCAAAGCGGCCAACCACCTCGCTGCTGGTCGAATTCACGGTACAATTCCACTGCTGCCATAGACCCCGACCGATCCCTATTCAGTATGAACGTCAACAGCGCCAAAACCACGCTGCGCCGCTCTTTAGGAGAGCGCCGCGACGCTTTAGTCGATGCCATAAAATACGAGTACAATCAATCAATTACAAAGCTATTGCTCACTTTACCCGAAGTCAGCCGAGCGCACGTGGCTTTCGTCTATGTATCGACCGAAAGGGAGGTCGACACGCACCTTTTGATCAATGAACTCGAATCGCGCGGTAGCATCGTACTCGTTCCCCGCATCGTCGACCGGACCGAAATGCGGGCAGTACGCTTTCCCGGATGGTCGCTGATGCGGCCGGGGCCCCTTGGCATTCTTGCGCCACCCGACGATACGCCGTGGGCTTTGTCGGCCGACGTCGCGATCGTGCCGGGACTTGGTTTTTCAACCGCGGGCGACAGGCTCGGATTCGGTGCCGGCTACTACGACCGCTGGCTCGCGAGTCATCCGGGAACGCTCAAAATCGGCGTAGCGTTCGAGGAGCAGATCCTGGAACAACTCCCGGTGGACGGACACGACGTGGCCATGGACCTCATTGTCACCGAGCACCGCGTGGTCAAAACCACGAACCGGTGAATTCAAACGGAGTCGGAGCTTGTGACGGCCCACGAAATGTTCATTACTGTTATCTATATTTTAATTGAAATTAAGTTAGTTAATGCCTAAACTTAAAGTCAATTATGAGATATTTGCCGGTGCTATTCGTAGGTATCGTCCTGGCAACCGCATTGCCGGGCTGCTCCGTAATACCCGCCGGTCTGAAAATCGCAGCCCTCGCCGGCAGCGGCGTCAGTCTCGCAACGACGGGGAAAACGCTTCCTGATCACGCCTTGTCCTCGGTAACCGAGCGGGACTGCCGAATTACGCGATTGGTAAACGGCCGTAAAATCTGCGCGGATGCTGCGGTCGACGCCCCGGCAGCGACCGAAGGTAAAACGACGCGATTTGCATCGCAGTCGCCAAGCCGTTACGCGATTATCGGCAGCTTTACGGATGCCGGCAACGCACGCAACTGGGGCGCCAGGTTCCCGGAATTCGCGCCGCAGGTGATGCGAGTCGAGCACATGGACCGCGCCCTCTATCGCGTCGCCGTTGGACCGATCGCATACAGCGCTACGGCAATGCTGTCAGACCAATTCGTTTTGGCTGGGATCGAGAACACTTGGTTCATGACGGTTTGCGCACCAGCAGCCGCCCCGGCGGGTTGTGAATCTCGCGTGGCGAGCCTCTGAATGCGCTTTTGGTAGCACGCGAGGCACGGAGCGCGTCGCTCTAGCGAGAAATGCGTGCGAGAAGGCGCCTAAAGTACTTTGCGACGACGTCGAACTCCGTCCGCCCGGGGGACGGCACGAGAAGCAGGTCTAGTCAGAATCGACAGCTTTCATACTGAGCCTGACCCGCCCCTGCTTGTCGATCTCAAGCACCTTCACTTTAACGGTGTCGCCTTCCGCAAGTTTGTCGCTAACATTTTCAACCCGCTCGTGAGAAATCTGGGAAATATGCACCAGACCATCTTTCCCCGGCAGGATATTGACGAAAGCGCCAAAGTCCATCAGTTTTTGCACGCGTCCTTCGTAAATGGTGCCGACCTCGACGTCCGCGGTAATCGCCTCGACACGACGTAATGCCTCGTTTCCGGCGGCGCTGTCCACAGAAGCAATTTTGACAGTGCCATCGTCCGTTATATCGATCGTGGTTCCCGTTTCTTCGGTGATCTGACGGATAGTCGCGCCCCCTTTACCAATCACATCGCGGATCTTCTCGGGGTCGATCTTGATCGAAATGATTCGCGGGGCGTGTTCCGACATCTCCTCACGATGAGTACTCAGTACCGAGTTCATCTCACCAAGGATGTGAAGCCGTCCGCCTCGAGCCTGCGTCAGCGCCGCCTCCATGATTTCTCTCGTAATGCCGTCTATCTTGATATCCATTTGCAGCGCGGTGACACCCTCGGCGGTACCGGCAACTTTGAAATCCATGTCGCCGAGATGATCTTCGTCG
>CAZFZX010000091.1:0-7993 GCA_964523765.1 uncultured Enterobacteriaceae bacterium | reverse complement strand
CATCGCCTTCCTTAATCAGTCCCATGGCGATACCGGCTACTGGCGCTTCTATCGGCACGCCCGCATCCATTAGCGACAAACTGGTACCGCAAACGGAGGCCATAGAGCTCGACCCATTCGATTCGGTGATCTCGGATACGATCCGCAGGACGTATGGGAACTCATCCATATCCGGCATCACCGCCTGGATGCCGCGCTTGGCAAGACGGCCGTGTCCGATCTCTCTTCGCTTCGGAGAACCAACGCGGCCGGTTTCGCCAACGCAGTACGGGGGAAAGTTGTAGTGCAGCATAAACGGATCGCGGCGCTCACCTTCAATCGCATCTATGATTTGAGAATCACGGCCGGTTCCCAAGGTCGTAACGACGATCGCCTGAGTCTCACCGCGGGTAAACAAGGCGGACCCGTGAGTACGCGGCAAGACACCCACTTCTACGCTAATATCGCGTATGTCGGCCCTACCACGGCCGTCGATGCGTGGATTGCCGGCCACCACCGATCCGCGAACGATATCGTGCTCCAGTTCCTCGATCACACCGCCGACATCGGACGCGGTCCACTCGGCCGCTTCGTCAGCAGTCAACGTCTCGATCGCGCCCTTTTTTGCTTTGCTCAAAGCGTCACGCCGCTGCAGCTTATCGACAATGCCGTAAGCATCGACGATCGCGCCGCGGCACTGTGCGTTCACTGCGTCTGCCAAGCCTTCGATCGGCGCCGCCGGCTGCCAGTCCCAAGGCTCCGCCCCCGCTTCTGAGACCAACTCATTGATAGCCCCAATCGCCGCTTGAAGTTGCTCATGGCCGTACATGACGGCGCCGAGCATCACTTCCTCGGACAACTGCTTCGCCTCCGATTCCACCATCAGGACCGAACTCGACGTGCCCGCTACGACCAAATTGAGAGCCGATTCGTCGAGTTCGCTAAAGCTGGGGTTGAGCACATAGTGCCCATCAACGTAGCCTACCCGCGCGGCACCGATGGGGCCTTTAAACGGCAGGCCTGATATGCTCATCGCGGCGGAAGAAGCGATCAGCCCTACGATATCCGGATCGACCGCGGGATCCAGCGACATTACCGTACACACGATTTGTACGTCTTTACGGAAACCTTTCGGGAACAGGGGCCGTATCGGTCGATCGATCAGACGCGAGGTAAGCGTCTCTTTCTCGCTTGGGCGCCCCTCTCGCTTAAAAAAACCGCCTGGAATCTTCCCGGCCGCATAAGTCCGTTCCTGATAATCGACGGTGAGGGGGAAAAAATAAGGGTTGTCAGCAGAATTACGGGAGCCGACAACGTTGGCCATTACGACCGTATCGCCCATCGTAGCGATGACCGACCCTGAAGCCTGCTTTGCGACCCGGGCAGTCTCCAGACTAACCGTGTGGTCTCCATACTGAAACGAAATTGTAATCGGCGCCATGGCTTAGTTTCTAATCGGTAAATAAAAAAAAACCAGATGCCGAATATTGCTTCGAGCCCCGGTGCCTATTCGGTGATCAGCGAACCTATTTCCTGAGTCCCAGACGTGAAATCAGCGTGCGATAGCGTTCGACATCGTTCGCCTTCAGATAATCGAGCATCTTGCGCCGACGGTTTACCATCCGGAGCAATCCCTGCCGGGAATGATTGTCATGTTTGTGCGACTTAAAATGGTCGGACAAATCATTAATACGGGCTGACAACAGAGCGACTTGAACTTCGGGCGAACCCGTATCCGTGCCGCTCATCTGATAGTCTGTAATGATCGCGCTTTTCTGTTCGTTCGTTAAAGCCATGCAATGATTCCCAAATTCAACCCATACCTTCTTTCAAAGCTCGCGTATTCTAACCGTGAGGACCGCCTCTAACAAGGAATTTCGGAGACAAATCATGATTTTGCAGAGCTGACCTGTGGCACTCCCCGCATCAGCCGGCGTGGTGCGACGCGCCCGTCGTCCAAAACGGTGCCGACGCCGATAAACTCCCGGTGCGGTTGGTATAATCGTATCAATCCTTGGCTCGGCGCGTTTGGTACCCGCACCGCCTGCCCGCGCATCACATAGAACGCGGATTCTTCCGTCAAATCGAGCGCGGGAAGACTAGTCAGCGCCGTATCCATGGGCAGCAAGATTTGATCCAATTCGGCGTACGGTTCAACGGACGCCGCAACACTTTCAATCTCCTCGAGCGTACTGGCGCTACCGAGCGAGTAAGGTCCGACCTGCAGTCGCCGCAACGATATTACGTGCGCGCCGCATCCTAAAACCTCCCCGATATCTTCGGCCAGCGTTCGGATATAGGTACCTTTACTGCAGGTAACCCCTACCTCCAATCTGTCTCCGGCGAGACTCATCACATCCAATCGGTGGATCACCACCGCCCGTGGTTTCCGCTCTACCTCAATCCCCCGGTGGGCTAGCTTGTACAGTGGTTGCCCGTCGCGTTTGAGGGCCGAGAACATGGGCGGAACCTGCTGGATCTCACCTCTGAACGCCGCTACGACGCGTTCTACACCGTCCCGATCGACATCGACGCCAGTGACTCGACGTATCACTTCACCTTCACTATCACCAGTATTGGTGACAACGCCAAGTTGGAATTCAGAAACGTAGCTCTTGTCGGCGTCCAACAGAAAAGCGCTGATTTTCGTCGCTTCACCGAAACAAATTGGCAGCAGGCCGGTGGCGAGAACATCGAGATTGCCGGTATGGCCAGCCTTGCGGGCGCCAAAGGCCCGCTTCACCCGCTGCAAGGCGCCATTTGAGCTCATGCCGATCGGTTTGTCCAACAGCGCTATGCCGTCGACAGCGCGCAGCGATTTACGTCGACTCGTCCGATCAGTCACCGCGACCGCCCGTTTTGAACGTTTCCAACATGCGGCTTACTTTGTCCCCTTGCTCGATCGATTCATCAAGACAAAACTCGATGGCCGGCAAATTCCTGAGACGAAGTTCGCCACCGAGCGCATGGCGGAAACGGCCGGCTTGGCGGTTCAGTTGGGTAACTATCGAAGCGGTGTCCTCGCATCCGTAAAGGCTCACGTAAACGCGCGAACGCTTCAGGTCGGGGGAGACATCGGCCTGAGTGACCGACGCCATCCCACTATGGTTTTCACGCACCCAATCGTTCACCAATGGAGCAAGCGTGCGCCTGATGCTCTGCGCAACACGAATGGTTCTGCTAAATTCGCGCGGCACCTTGTCCGAACGAAAGGATCAAGCTGTGCGCGCTATCTCAACGCGCTCGTAGACTTCAATTTGATCACCGGCTTTTACATCATTGTAGTTTTTCACACCGATGCCGCACTCCGTCCCCGATTTGACTTCGTTGACGTCGTCTTTGAATCGCCTCAGCGATTCCAGTTCTCCTTCATAGATCACGACATTGTCGCGCAGCACCCGGATCGGACTGCTTCGCTTCACTACTCCGGTCGACACGATGCAGCCCGCGATGGAACCGAGTTTCGAGGACCGGAATACATCTCGGACCTCTGCGACGCCGATAATCGTTTCGCGGATCTCCGGGGCCAAGAGGCCGGTTACCATGGTGCGCACGTCGTCAATTACGTCGTAAATAACGCTGTAGTAGCGCAGATCCAACCCTTCTTCTTCAATGATCTTTCGTGCCGACGCGTCGCTGCGAACGTTAAACCCAATGAGCAAAGCCTCGGAAGCGAGTGCGAGATTTGCATCCGATCCGTTGATGCCGCCAACGCCGCTCGAGACAATTTCCACGCGGACCTCATCGCTCGATAGCTTGTTCAACGCGTCGACCAAAGCTTCCGTCGACCCTTGAACGTCCGCTTTCAAAAGGATCCGGACCTGCGAGACCTCCCCCTCTTTCATCTGCGAAAACATGTTTTCCAACTTTGACGCCTGCTGACGCGCGAGCTTGGATTCACGGTCTTTCTCCGTGCGGAAACTCGAAATCTCACGCGCTTTGCGCTCGTCATCAACGACCGTCGCTTCATCACCGGCATTCGGCGTCCCGGATAGACCCAGAATTTCTACCGGGTCGGACGGCCCGGCGGTCTCTACCTGGGTGCCGCGCGCATCGGTCATCGCGCGTACCCTGCCGAACTCGGTACCGGTCAACAAGATGTCTCCTCGGCTCAGCGCCCCCCCCTGCACCAGCACCGTCGCCACGGGACCTCGGCCTTTGTCGAGCCGCGATTCAACGACGACACCTCTAGCGGCGCCGTCGACGGTCGCTTTCAGCTCGAGAACCTCTGCTTGCAACGATATCGCTTCGAGCAGACTGCCGATACCGTCCCCCGTTAACGCAGAGACCGGACAGAACAGAATGTCTCCGCCCCAGTCTTCGGGTATGACCTCTCGGTTCGCCAGTTCTTGCTTTATCCGATCCAGATCGGCATCCGCCTTATCCATCTTATTGACCGCGACTATCATCGGTACGGCGCCGGCCTTCGCGTGCTGAATCGCTTCTTCGGTCTGCGGCATGACGCCATCGTCGGCGGCGACGACGAGAACAACGATATCGGTCACTTTGGCTCCGCGCGCGCGCATCGCCGTGAACGCTTCATGGCCGGGCGTATCCAGAAAAGTGATCGACCCGTGGTCGGTATCGACTCGATAGGCACCGATATGCTGGGTTATCCCGCCCGCTTCTCCGGCGGCCACCTTGGATTCGCGAATGTAATCCAACAGGGAAGTCTTGCCGTGGTCGACGTGCCCCATGATCGTCACGACTGGAGCTCGGCTTAGAAGTTCGCCGTCGGTCTGCGTCGTTTCGCGTAGATCTTCCTCGACCGCGTATTCGCGAATGAGCTTCGGTTTGTGGCCCATCTCTTCGACCACAATGACCGCCGTATCCTGATCGAGCACTTGGTTGATCGTCGCCATACTGCCGAGCGTCATCATGACCTTGATCACCTCGGCTGCCTTAACCGACATGCGCTGGGCAAGTTCCGCGACGGTCAAACTCTCGGGGATCGCCACCTCCCGAATTACCGGGGCGGTCGGTCGTTCGAACGCGTGTTTGGAAGACGCCGGCGCTACTACGCGGCGACTCGAGGGTTTCTTTCGGCGCCGCCCCGATTTATTGCTCGCGACGTGCAATTCTTTACGCCCGTACCGGGTGGATTTCCCATCGCGTTTATCGCCGGCACCTTTGCCCCGCCGTTGATCAGTCGGCGAAGGTGGCGGCTGGACCACCTCGGTAGTCGCAGGCGGAGCGGCCTCACGCGGCTCGGCGGTGCCGACTGCTTCGGTTTCCGCTGCGTCCTGTTCGGTAACCGTTTCCTCCGCCCCACGGGCCGCGAGTTGTGCTTCCGCCTCGGCCGCTGCGAGTGCTTTGGCTTTGGCCTCGGCCTCGGCTTCGGCGGCGGCCAAGGCCGCCGCTTCGGCAGCTTCTTTCTCGGCTTGTGCAGCGGCCCGCGCTTCCTCTTCCACCCGCTGGGCTGCCTCTTCCTCCGCCCGTAAGCGATCGCGCTCCGCCGTCTCTTTCTCGATCCGCGATGCCTCTTCTTCGGCAACTACGCTGCGTCTTATATAGGTTCTCTTGCGTCGAAATTCGACACTGACCGTTTTCGACGGCCCTTGTTTCGGCCGCGACCGCGCGCGGCTTCGCTCTGCCGGAACCTTGAGTTCGCTGACGGTCTTGCGCTTCAAGGTAACCTTCGTGGGTTCGCCGCCGCTCTCGTCTTTGCCGTGCATGCGGCGTAGATAGGTCAGTAGCTGAGTCTTCTCATCATCCGAGATCAGATCGCTCGATTGCTTGTCGGATAAACCGGCTTCTTCCAGTTGTACAAGCAGACGCTCGATCGAGACGCCGACGACGTCGGCAAATTGCTTTACTGTGACTTCAGCCATCGCCCGCCTCCGGCGTGGTTTCGTCTGCTTCCGCAAACCAGGGCGCACGAGCCGTCATGATCAACTCGCCGGCACGTTCCGTTTCCATCCCTTCAATCTCCATGAGGTCGTCTACCGCCTGGTCGGCGAGATCTTCCATCGTGACTATCCCGCTAGCCGCCAATCGATACGCGAGGTCCTCGTCCATACCGTCCATACCGAGCAGATCTTCGGCGGGACGCGCATCGCCGAGGCGCTCTTCCGAAGCAATCGCCCGTGTTAACAGTAGGTCCTTGGCACGTTGCCTGAGTTCCTGTACCAGCTGTTCATCGAATTCCTCAACATCGAGCATTTCCTGCTCCGGCACATAGGCTACTTCTTCTACCGAAGTGAAACCCTCCTGTACCAGAATCACTGCGATCTCTTCGTCCACATCGAGCAATTCCATAAATACTTTCTGATTTTTCTGCGTTTCCTCGTCGCTCTTCGTCTCGGCATCCGTTTCGCTCATGACATTGAGTTCCCAGCCGGTCAACTGACTTGCCAGACGGACGTTCTGGCCGTTGCGGCCGATCGCTTGAGACAGCTGCTCTTCCACCACGGCAACATCCATGCTACCGACGTCCTCGTCGACCAGAATGGAAACAACTTCGGCGGGCGCCATCGCGTTGATGACGAATTGAGCCGGGTTTTCGTCCCACAAAATGATGTCGACCCTCTCGCCCCCGAGTTCGTTCGATACGGCCTGTACGCGGGAACCGCGCATCCCGACGCAAGCGCCGACGGGGTCTATTCGAGGATCTTCGCTGCGTACGGCTATCTTCGCTCGCAGTCCAGGATCGCGCGCGGCACCCAGGATCTCGATCAAACCCTCACCAATTTCCGGGACTTCGAGCTTGAACAGCTCGATTAGCAATTCTTTTGCCGTTCGGCTGACGAACAGCTGAGGTCCACGCTTTTCGGATCGCACATCATAAAGATAGCCCCGAACCCGGTCGCCCGGCCGCACGAGTTCTCGTGGGATCACGTGCTCTTTCATTACTGCGGCTTCCGCGTTCCCACCGAGGTCGATGAAGATGTTTCCGCGTTCGACGCGCTTAACAACGCCCATGACGAGCTCGCCGATACGCTCCTGAAATGCATCAACTACTTGGGCACGTTCGGCTTCACGGACTTTCTGTACGATGACTTGCTTCGCCGTCTGAGCGGCGATACGACCGAAATCCGCCGCTTCCAGCGGCTCCTCGACGAACTCTCCGGCGCTAAAGTCGGGATTCAACTTAACGGCGTCGGTCAACCAGATCTGCCGGTCCGGATATTCGAGGATCACGTTGTTGAGATCTTCTACCTCGATTTCTTCCGCGAAGGCGATCTTGTCGACGATTTTCCACCGTCTGAAGGCGTCGTAGGCCCCTGATTCACGGTCGATCGCGACCCGCACGTCGATATCATCGGAATAGCGCTTCTTGGTCGCGCTCGCCAAGGCGGCTTCCAACGCCTCGAAGATGATGTCCTTGCTGACGCTCTTCTCATTAGAGACGACGTCGACAACAGTAAGAATCTCTTTGTTCATCGCTCCAATTTATCTACCGAAACTTGCGAATGCCGGCTGCACCCAGCCATCAACACCCTCAGATTCATTATGACCACTTAGGAACCAGTCGCGCTCGTTCGACCAAGTTATGCGGTACATCGATTTGTTCCTCTCCAATATCGACCGTCACCAGTGCCTCGGTCGCTTCGACCAATTCGCCAGTCAAATTACGTCTGCCGTTCACAAGTGTGCGCAACCGCAGCTTAACTTCGGCGCCTAAGTGCGCCCGGTACTGTTCCAGCGTAAATAACGGCCGATCGAGTCCCGGCGAGGATACCTCGAGGGTATACTCGCCATTGACCGCTCGTTCGACGTCGAGAAAGTCGCTAACCTGGCGACTCACCTTTTCACAATCGTCGACGCCGATGCCGTCTTCGCTGTCAATATACAGGCGGACCAACACTCCCCGGGTTGAACGCTGGCGCTCGACGCCAAGCAATTCATAACCCAGACCTGCAACCGTCGGCGCAAGCAGCCCGGCGAGCGCGTCTTGTACCACCACGCCTACGCTCCAAAAACAAAAAGCCCCGATTACCCGGGGCCTTTATCGAAAATCTGGTAGCGGGGGCAGGATTTGAACCTGCGACCTTCGGGTTATGAGCCCGACGAG
>CAZFZX010000090.1:0-17470 GCA_964523765.1 uncultured Enterobacteriaceae bacterium | reverse complement strand
TAGGTTCGCGGCTTGTATGTTTCGAACGAGAAAGGAATACTAGGAGCACGTAGCGATAGGAAGAATCTACTGCGCGCGGCTGTAGGATTCGAAAACGAGCGCTGGACTTATGACTTCTTTCGATTTGACGAACCAGTTCCTGATCGCCATGCCCTCGATGGCCGATCCGAACTTTTCGAAAACGGTTACCTACGTCTGCGCCCATAACGACGATGGCGCGATGGGCATCGTGATCAACCGGTTGACGGAGATCGGGCTCGGCGAGGTTTTCGCACAGATGAAGATCGATGGTGGCGACCGCTCCGCGAACGCTCAACACGTCTATCAGGGCGGCCCCGTGCATCGAGACCGAGGTTTCATCATTCATTACCCGGCTATCGATTGGGATTCGACGATTCGGGTGACCAACGAGCTCGCGGTATCAACGTCTCGCGATATTCTCGAAGCCATAAGCAGCGGGGCGGGACCGGACGAAACGCTGATCGCCTTGGGCTACGCGGGTTGGGGCGCGGGCCAATTAGAACAGGAGATGGGGCAGAACGCTTGGTTGAGCGGCCCGGCGACCATGGAGATCATATTTCATACGCCGCCGGAAAGGCGGTGGGAGCGTGCGGCCGCCGCAATGGGGGTGGATTTGGGTTCTCTCTCCAACGACGTCGGACACGCGTGACCTCGGATAAAGCCACTTCCGTAATGGCTTTCGATTACGGTACAAAGCGGATCGGGGTCGCTGTCGGACAGACCGCGTCAAGGACTGCAAAAGCATTGAAAGCGCTAGCGGCTATACACGGCAACCCGCAATGGCATCAGGTCGCTCGGCTCGTCGACGAGTGGGCCCCTGACGTGTTCGTCGTCGGAATGCCGACTTACGACGACCGGCGACCACACCCGCTGCGGGGCGAAATCGAACGCTTCGCCCGCCGGCTCAGCGGTCGCTACAAACTCCCGGTTGAGTTTGTCGACGAACGGCTGTCGTCATTCGAAGCCGCGCACGATACGCTAGCGGTAGGGGCGCCGATCGACGCGGCGGCCGCCCGGTCGATATTGCTTACGTGGCTCGAAAGAGCGCCCGCACCTGCAATGGCCGGCGACCAATGAGCATCGAAGTCGGGCCGTTGCTCGATGACATCACCGCACAATTGAACGAGACGATTGTCGCGACTGGCCGAGAATCACCGGTCGTTGTCGGCATACGCACTGGCGGCGTTTGGGTGGCGCAACACCTGCATAAAGGTATCGCCAGCGACTCACCGTTGGGAGCACTGAACATCGCTTTTTATCGCGATGACTTCAGCCGCATCGGCATGCATCCGACGGTAGAACCTTCGAAACTGCCCTTTGATGTCAATGACCGGCACCTGATCCTGGTTGACGACATCCTCTATACGGGTCGAACCATCCGCGCGGCGATGAACGAAATATTCGACTATGGTAGACCCGCGTCGATCTTGTTGGTCGTCCTGATCGAGCGTAGCGGGCGGGAATTGCCGATCCAGGCCGACGTCGTCGGCACCCGTCTTAACTTGGAAGCGACCGAGCATGTTAAACTGATCGGACCCGACCCATTGCATCTGGAACTTTGCAAAGCGAAGCCGTAAATACGCACGGCCAAGGCCGTTCGCGAAAACGACGGCGCCACCGCATCTTGCCGGCGCCACCGGTAGACACTTTTTTCGGCGCACCGGTGTGAACAAGCAACTCGACGAGAACGGCCGCCTCAAGCATTTCTTGACGATAGAGCATCTGTCGCGTTCGCTGTTGATCGAGGTACTCGACACCGCCGAACGTTTCGCGCCGGTCGGACAGCGGGCAGTAAAGAACGTGCCGTTACTACGCGGGAAAACGGTCGCTAATCTTTTCTTCGAACCCAGCACGAGAACACGCACTACGTTCGAATTGGCGGCCAAGCGGCTTTCGGCGGATGTCATGAACTTGAACATCGAGGCGAGCGCCACTCGCAAGGGCGAGTCTTTGTCGGACACGCTTCGGACGCTGGAAGCGATGCAATGTGACATGTTCGTGGTGCGGCACCAAAATAGTGGTGCGGCCGCGTTTATCGCCGACCAAGTGGCACCGCACATCAGCGTGATCAACGCCGGCGACGGTCGGCATGCGCACCCGACCCAAGCGATGCTCGACATGTTCACGATTCGCCGGGTAAAAGAGCGATTCGAAGGATTGGTGGTAGCCATTGTCGGTGACGTGGCCCATTCGCGCGTCGCGCGGTCCGAAATTCGAGCTCTAAATACCCTTGGGGTCGGGGAAATCCGCGTTGTCGGTCCGAAGACCCTGATACCGGTACAGATCAGCGCACTCGGCACCAAGGTTTTCCATCAGATGGAAGCCGGGATCGCAGGTGCGGATGTAGTAATAATGCTGCGGCTGCAACAGGAACGAATGCAAAGCGCACTGCTGCCAAGTGCCCAAGAGTACTTTCAAGCTTACGGGTTAACCGAGCGTCGGCTGAAGCTGGCGAACAACGACGCGGTCGTCATGCATCCCGGACCCATCAATCGAGGGATAGAAATCGATTCGGTGGTAGCCGACGGCCCGCAATCGGTTATCCTTGACCAAGTTACGCACGGTATCGCGGTACGCATGGCCGTCATGTCCATGGTGATCGGCGCGCAAGCGATAGCGGGGGGAGGCTGAGATGGCGTTGTGCCTCCGCGGCGCGCGGATCGTAGACCCATCGACGAATACCGACAAGCGCGCCAACCTTTATGTCGGCGGCGGACGGATCCTCGCGGTGGGCCGAGCGCCGCGTGGTTTCGTTGCCGACGAATCGTTCGATTTGCGCGGGCAAGTCATAGCGCCGGGTTTCGTCGAACTGAGCGCTCATCTGCGTGAACCCGGATTCGAATACAAAGCCACCATCGCCAGTGAGTGCAAAGCGGCCGCGGCCGGCGGGTTCACGAGCGTCTGCAGCACGCCCGATACTATGCCGGTCGTGGACAATGCTTCGGTCGTCGAGCACATTAAGCAACGCGCCGGACGCGCTCGCGCCGCCCGCGTGCTTTGCCTCGGGGCCCTCACCCACGCGCTCGAAGGCGGCGTCCTGGCGGAGATGCGGGCGCTGAAGGAAAGCGGCTGCGTGGCGGTAACGAACGCCGATCGCGCCATCCAGGACACCTCAGTGCTGCGGCACGCACTAGCGTATGCGGCGAGTTTCGAACTCACGGTATTTCTGCACCCAATTGAATATTGGCTGAGTCGCGGGGGTAGAATGCATGATGGCGCCGTGAGCACTCGCTTGGGAATTCCGGGCATTCCGGAAGCCGAAGAGATCATCGCGCTCAACCGGGATCTGACACTCGTTGAGGAAACGGGTGTTCGCGCCCACTTTTGCCGCCTTTCCAGTGCCCGATCGATCGCGATCATTGCGCGCGCGCGTCGCGCCGGGCTTCCGGTTACTGCGGACGTGGCGCTGTCGAATCTGCTGTTCACCGACCGAAACGTCGGTTCCTTCGACCCCAATTTTTATCTCAGGCCCCCGTTGCGCGAAAACCGCGACCGCGCGCGTCTGCGATCGGGAGTCAGAAAACGCGACATCGACGCCATCTGCGGAAACCACGCTCCGCATGATGCCGACGCCAAAGCGGCTCCGTTCAGCCTGTCGGCGCACGGTGTTTCGACTTTCGATACGTTTTTACCAGCGCTGCTGTCGCTAGTTGAGAGCGGCGCATTTGATTTAAGCACCGCGGTAGCGGCGGTAAGTCAGGCGCCGAGTGAAATCCTGGGCCTCGATTCGGGAACGTTGGCGCCGGGGGCGCGGGCGGATATCTGTGTATTCGACCCCGCGCTCGAATGGACCGCGACTCCCGACGCCCTACTGAGCGCCGGTAAGAACACGCCGTTTTTGCTTCAGCGACTGCGCGGGAAAGTCACGATGGCCTTAGTCGATGGACGCGTAGTTTATAATGCCAACTAGCGCGGCCGAACCGGGCCGCGGTTCGATCCTGATCGAGACAGGGCAGATCATCGGGTCAACCGCGTTCGCCGGAGCGCAATGCGTTCTCCGCATTGACGCCCCGCGTATCGCCGGACGCTGCGAAGCTGGACAATTCGTCCATCTGCGCTGCGCACCGGACCTCTTGATGCGGCGACCGATGTCGATCATGAGGGCCGACGGTGAACAAGGCTGGATCGAGATCCTGTTCAAGGTCCACGGAGTCGGGACCCGGCTACTTGCGGAGCGCCGAACCGGCGAAAAAATCAGTTTACTCGGACCCATCGGGCAACCGTTCAAGCAACGCTCCTATAAGCCCCGAACGCTCCTTATCGGTGGCGGAGTCGGTATGCCGCCGATCGTATTTCTAGCCGAGCATTTACGTGCGCAACCAAGCGAAACGTTCGTGATCCTGGGATCGGAAGTGCCTTTTCCATTTGCCGAGAAGCCGTCCGGGATACTCGTTCGGGGAATACCTAGCGAAGTCCACGCGACGATGCCGCTGCTGGAAGACTGGAGCATCGCTTGCCGGCTTGCCAGCGGACAGGGATACGCCGGCTGTTTCGACGGCACCGCGACAGAACTCGCCGAGCACTGGATCCGGTATCACGGAGAGGAGCACGCAAGCGACATGGAGGTTTTCGCGTGCGGCCCGACTCCCATGCTGAAAGCGGTCGCTGAGCTTGCGGCACGGTTCGGCCTTCCGTGCCAAATCTCGCTCGAAGAATACATGGCTTGCGGTGTTGGCGCGTGTGCGGGCTGCGCCGTCCCGATACACTGCGAAGGAAGCATTGCGATGAAACGGGTTTGCGTAGACGGACCGGTGTTTGAGGCAGGGGATGTCGTCTTCTCCTGACGGATTCGCACAGCCGTACCCGGTTGGCACGTTAACGGCGATGAATGGCGAAAAAGTGTGACAGTGGCTGTCGATCATCGCGTCCGCGACGATAATCCACGTGTCGTTGTGAGTAATCAAGATACGATCCATCGAGATCTCGTCGCGGTGGTACGCAAACACGAAGAAAGTCGTTACCGACGGCCAATCGCCGCACACAACAAGATGCTGTTCCAACGTCTAGGCCGAATTGTCGGTCGCCGAGGCGATCCACTGATCTTCGACTCCGGGTGCGGCGACGGCGAATCTACCCGAAGGCTAGCGCTTCGCTATCCCAACCACCTCGTGATCGGAATCGATAAGAGCCGGGCGCGACTGGCCCGCGGCCGCGCCATGGCACCGCTTGACAATCTTCTTCTCGTCCACGGCGACTGCATTGATCTCTGGCGTCTCGCGCTCGCTGCCGGATGGACGGTCGAGCAACACTATTTGCTGTACCCGAACCCCTGGCCAAAGGCGAAACACCTGCGGCGCCGGTGGCACGGACATCCTGTTTTTGGCTGTCTCGTCGCGCTTGGGGGACTCCTCGAGGTTCGGACGAACTGGGAAAATTACGTCGCGGAATTCGCCCTCGCGCTCGCTACGATCGGCGCTGGCGAGGCTGGTGTCGAAAGGATGATAGTGGAGGACCCACTCACCCCATTTGAACGCAAATACCTTGCTGGCGGTCACGCCCTGTATCGTCTTTCGACCCGGTTGCCCACCGGCGGCGCTTCGCTACCGGTCGAGGCTTTGTCCGACCCGTTCAACGGTGGTCGAGCCGTGGAAGATCGTGAGCGAGAAGAACCTCGGTGAGTTCGTCCCGGTCGAAGCCGACGATAAGGTCCTCGCCGATATAAACTACGGGGATCACGCCGACCCCGCTGGCGGCGTATAATTCAGCGCCGCGGCTGGATTGCTCAATATCGAATTCGCAGTAATTGATCCCCGCCGCAACGAGATAAGAGCGAGCGGCGCGACAGTAGCGACACCAGCTCGCACCCAGCATCACCACATCGGCCGCAGCAGCCGCGACGTCCCGCTCACAGATCACCGGTTCGGCGTGCGGCTTCTTCCAATACTGCGTCACCGCCAGGAACGCGGCGACAGCAACTGCCAGCGGCAACCAGCGCGGTGCGGTCATGAGAACGACGCCCGATAAAGGCGCATCAAGTTTATGGTTGCCACCCGTACCGGGCCAGATCGACGCGCCGGCAGTGATCGAAGCCGATCCCTTCTTCCTCGAGCAGCATTCGTTGTATCAGTACAGCATCGGGATCGGCGCGTGGACTCAGCTCCCCCTTGGCGTTGATGACCCGATGCCAGGGCACGTCGGTGGATTGCTTCAAAGCTGCCAGCGCGTAGCCGACCTGCCGGGCCCCGCTGGGACCGGGAATACCGGCCAGCGCCGCGATTTGACCGTAGGTCGCAATGTGGCCCGGTGGTATTTCTCTGACGGCAGCCCACACCCGGATGTTGCGATTCTCGCTAGCAGGCATTTTTCACTAGCGTGCCCATCGTACCGACTGGCGAGAAATGTGGGCTGTGCCAGAATTCATCAGAGGTTCCTTAGGTGGCCGTCATAGGTTGGATCTTAGCGCCTCAATCGAACCGCAGACATTGCTGTGTTGTACAAAATAGAACCACGAAGGACACAAAGAACACGGAGGAAATATTCTTGTATAGTAATTTCATGCCCTTATCTCCGTGTTCTTAGTGTTCTCGACTCTGGCATCCTGCTTCGTTCTACCTCCCCCATCCCTGGGGTCGTCCGTGGTTAATCTCGATTGCACGGGGTATTGAAGGCTTAAGAACTAACCGATGAGGTGGCCGTAGACCGGCAAAGCAGAAAAGTACCGCCGCCGAAGCGCTAAGCCGCAGTCCGCCCCAGGAAATCGAGCAGCGCACGATTGAACTCCGTCGCCCTTTCGACATTGACGAAATGCCGTGCCTGCGGAATCACGACCAGGGAGGAACCGCCGATGCGTTCGTGCATGTCGGTAGCGTGGGCGACGGTCGTACCGGGATCTTGCTCCCCGACGACCACAAGAACCGGGAGACTAAGCTGTTTGATCGCTTCACGCTGGTCCATGTCCCTGATCGCCGCACAGCAGGCGGCGTAGCCGGCAACCGAAGTGCCCATGATCCCGTCTCGGATCCTCGCCACGTCCTCAGCCAGAGACTCGATTCCCTGTGGCGTAAACCAGCGCTCGATCGTACCGTCTGCAACAGCCCCCATCCCTCCTTCATCTACCGCAGCAATGCGCTGATCCCAGACACCCGGCGGGTTCATATAGGCCGCTGTCGAACACAACAACACCGAGTTGAGGCGCTCGGCCTGCGCCACCGCCATAGCCTGCGCCACCATGCCGCCCATCGACAGCCCGCACAGGTGAACCCGGGAAAGGGCCAGATGATCGAGCAGCGCGCACAAATCGTCGACCAACTGCTCGATGCAGTAGGGGCCTGGCGGCGACGATGACTGCCCGTGGCCTCGGGTATCGTAGCGTACGGTTCGATAACCCGCGGCCACCATTGCCGAAATCTGGGCGTCCCACATCGACAGATTTGACGACAACGAATTCGAAAAAACGATGGTCTGCGCGGCGTTCTCGTCCCCGTCCAGACGATAATACAGCTCGACCCCGCTGACGCGCGCGACCGGCATAGGTCTACCTCCTGTTATCGTAATTCGGGAACCGCTGAGCGCTCGCGTCCCGTTCGATGGCGCCGCGCTCAGCCGAAATTGATCCGTGCTTCGAGGTTCGTGCGCGAGTCGGCGTTGTTGAGTGCTTCTTCCAAATCGATCCGTTCTTCTTGATAGAGTTTGTACAACGCCATGTCGAACGTCTGCATTCCCTTCGCGCCGCTCTGCTCCATGGCTTCTTTGACGTCGCCGATATTTCCTTTAACGATTAAGTCGGCAATGTGGGGCGTGTTAATCAGGATTTCAATCGCTGCGACCCGGCGGCCGTCGACAGCCTGGACGAGCCGCTGTGAAATTACCGAGCGGATGTTGACCGACAGATCAAGGAACAGTTGCTTGTGTAGATCGTGCGGGAATAGATTGATGACGCGTTCCATCGCCTGGTTCGCGTTGTTGGCGTGTAGGGTAGAGAGGCACAGATGGCCCGTATTACAAAGCTCCAAAGCCGCTTCCATGGTTTCGCGGTCACGGACCTCGCCGATGAGAATCACATCCGGCGCTTCGCGCAGCGACGCCTTCAAGGCGTTGCGATACGTCATCGTATCGACGCCGACTTCGCGCTGATTGATGATCGACTTCAAATTCGGATGCGAGAATTCAATCGGATCTTCGATCGTCAAGATGTGCCCGGTCATTTTTTGGTTGCGTTCGTTCACCATTGCGGCAAGCGTCGTCGATTTGCCTGAACCGGTGGCACCGACCATCAGGATCAACCCGCGTTTGTGCATTACCAATGGCTTGAGCACATCGGGCAATGCGAGTTCGTCGATAGTCGGTATCTGCGACGGGATCCGCCGTAAGACCATGCTGACTTCGCCGCGTTGCCGAAAAACGTTCACGCGGTAACGCGCTGATTTGTCAGGCAGAGATATTGCGAAGTCACATTCCATGGTCTCTTCGAAACGTTTGATTTGACCGTCGGTCATAATGTCGTAAGCGGCCGCCTTGGCGAGTTCTCCTGTCAGCACCGTCTTACCGACCGAATTCACCTGCCCCTTGATCTTGACCTTGACCGGCGCGCCGACGCTGAAAAATAAGTCGGAGCCCTCTTTGTCTCGGAGCAGTTTCAAATAGGGTGTGATGTCCATCAGCGAAGCATCCCGCTTTCTTCTTGAGTCTCTTCCAGGGACAGGTGGTCGAGGCCCTCCAATTTATCCGAGTCTTTCGCGGCTTTGCCTTCTAGTTTAATGCGTAGGCGCAGTTCGTTCATGGAATCCGCGTTCCGCAGAGCATCCTTGTAGGTGATCAGGTCCTGTTCATAAAGATCAAACAGGGCCTGGTCGAATGTCTTCATACCAAGTTCGTTCGATTTCGACATGATATTCTTGATCTCATGCACCTCTCCTTTAAGCACGAGGTCGGCGATTAACGGTGAGTTGAGCAAGATTTCGATGGCCGCAACCCGGCCCTTCCCGTCGGCGTTCTTGAGCAAGCGCTGGGAGATGATGCCTTTAAGGTTAAGCGACAGGTCCATTAGGAGTTGGTTACGGTATTCTTCCGGAAAGAAGTTGATGACGCGGTCGAGCGCCTGGTTCGCGCTATTAGCATGCAAGGTCGCCATCGCCAAGTGTCCGGTCTCGGCAAATGCGATACCGAACTCCATGGTTTCCCGGTCGCGGATCTCGCCTAATAGAATAACGTCGGGCGCTTGACGCAACGTGTTTTTCAGCGCGATGTCCCAGTCGTCGGTATCGACGCCGACCTCCCGCTGCATCAATATGCAGTTCTTATGGGGGTGAACGTACTCGATCGGGTCCTCGATCGTAATGATGTGCCCATAACTGTTTTCGTTACGATGATTGATCATAGCGGCCAGTGAGGTCGATTTACCCGAGCCGGTCCCACCGACCATGATGACCAATCCGCGCTTGGTCATGGCGACTTCTTTCATTACCTCCGGCAACCCGAGTTGGTCGAGCGTCGGCACCGTCGTCTCGATCGTACGCAGCACCATGCCTGTATAGGTCTGCTGAATGAACGTGTTGCAGCGAAATCGTCCGATGCCCGCCGGCGCGATAGCGAAATTGCATTCTTTAGTGGCTTCGAATTCTTTCAGTTGGCGGTCGTTCATGATCGCGTAGGCTAACGCTTTCGTGTTCTCTGCCGTCAGTTTCGTTTTCAAGACCGGGGTCACCTTGCCGTCTATCTTGATCGCCGGCGGAAACTCCACGGTAATGAACAGGTCGGAGCCTTTTTTGTCGACCATTAACTTGAGCAGGTCGCGCATATATTTAATTGCTTGTTCTCGTTCCATCTTGGACCTCTCGTTGAATTAGTGGACGGCAGCTTTAGAAAGCATCCTTGTTGGTCGCCTTGGCGCGCGCCTCGCTGCGAGCAACGAGACCTTTCTGCACCATCTCGCCGAGGTTCTGGTCGAGCGTTTGCATACCGAATTGCTGACCCGTTTGTATCGCCGAGTACATCTGGGCAATCTTGTTCTCGCGGATCAGGTTCCGTATCGCCGGGGTACCGATCATGATTTCGTGAGCGGCAACGCGACCGCCTCCGTTTTTCTTCAGCAGGGTCTGCGAGATGACGGCCCGTAGACTTTCCGACAACATCGCCCGCACCATATCTTTTTCCTCTGCGGGGAAAACGTCGACCACGCGGTCGATGGTCTTGGCAGCAGAACTCGTATGCAGGGTCCCAAACACGAGGTGGCCGGTTTCCGCGGCGGTCAACGCTAACCGAATGGTCTCCAGATCGCGCATCTCGCCGACCAGAATCGTGTCGGGGTCTTCGCGCAATGCTGATCGGAGCGCTTCGTTGAAACCGAGCGTGTCGCGGTGGACCTCTCGTTGGTTGATCAGGCATTTTTTGCTCTGGTGAACGAACTCAATCGGGTCTTCGATGGTCAGGATGTGACCATATTCCGTCTCGTTCTTGTGGTTGACCATGCCCGCCAAGGTGGTCGATTTGCCGGAACCGGTCGGGCCGGTCACGAGCACTACGCCGCGCGGAATTTCGGAGATTTCCTTGAAAATGTCGGGGGCGCTGAGATCCTCCAAGGTCAAGATCTCCGACGGGATGGTACGAAAGACGGCTGCGGCACCGCGCTGCTGGTTGAACGCGTTGACCCGGAATCGGGCCAGGCCAGGAATTTCGAAGGAAAAGTCGCACTCCAGAAATTCCTCGTAATCCTTACGCTGCTTGTCGTTCATGATGTCGTAAACGAGATCATGGACCTCTTTGTGCTCCATCAACGGCACGTTAACGCGCCGAACGTCGCCGTCGACCCGAATCATCGGCGGTAGACCCGCCGATAAGTGCATGTCGGAACAACCATTTTTCACGCCGAAAGCGAGCAGCTCGCCGATGTCCATGCGGCACCTCCTTGAAGATGCATCTGAGAGTTTGTCGTATTCGTCGTAACCCTGCGACAGTTAAAGTCTTCTGCCAAAACGCGTACAGTGCCGCCCGGCCGACCCGATGGATATACAATTCAACTGAATTCAAACTTCAGCAAGTAAGCCCCGGTATTATCATACAAAAGGTGCCATCGGCACAGTCAACAGTATAGCCCAGGTGCGCCTGTGGTATAGGCTGGATCTGTTGGGCCCATCGACCGGGTCTAGATTGGCTGTTCCGAACCATGCTTCACTTTTATCGCCAAGCGAGCCACGGTGGGCCCCGATTCGAAACTGGTCGTTACTTTGGAAGACCTATTTAGCTTTCCGGTTTCTGTTCGGCGCCCCCCGGCGCATCTCCCCGTCGGGCGGCGAGAGCGAGAATTCGTTCCGGACGAACGGGCGATTGAATATTCTCCACCAATCGTCTCAAATGATCGAGATTCTGCGCGTAGCTATCGGCCCATTCCGCGACAACGCCTTATGTCATACAAACTCGCAAACTTCCGCTGAGCCGACGATGGGTGAAACGATCGATCGATACCGACAGCTGCGTCAGCGCATCGACGCCGCGGCCGTTCAATACGGCCGTAACCCGGAGGACGTGCGACTCGTTGCCGTCAGCAAGCGACAGCCACTCGATGCAATCCGCCGTGTTATTGACTGTGGTCAACGGGATTTCGGCGAGAATTACCTCCAGGAAGCCGAGATCAAGATCGCGGCGCTTGCGCCGCAAGCCTTGGAATGGCATTTCATCGGCCAATTGCAATCCAACAAGACGCGGCAAGCAGCAACCTTGTTCGACTGGGTTCACAGTGTCGATCGCCTGAAGATCGCTCAGCGTTTGAACGATCAGCGCCCGGCGGCGGCGCCGCCCCTCAAAATCTGCATCGAGGTCAACGTCAGCGGCGAAGCTAGCAAAGGCGGGATCCTGCCCGCCGATGTCCCCGACTTTGTCGATAGCGTGAGCGCGCTTACGCGGCTCAAAGTCCGCGGCTTGATGGCGTTACCGGCGCCGGAGACGGACTTCGAACGCCAGCGTCGAGCCTTCCGGCAGGTTTTTTCAATCTTTGCCGCAATCACACGGCCCTCATTCGATATATTATCGATGGGAACCTCAAACGATTTCGAAGCCGCCATCGCCGAAGGATCGACCATGGTCCGCATCGGAACCGCCGTTTTCGGACCCCGCCCTTAAATCGCCTCTACCAGACGCCGGCAGCTGTTCCCCCGTTCGGCGGGCGAGCGCACGATGCTTCGTCCAGCGCGCGCCTTATTTATCTCTTAGACAAATCCGCGTAACGTAACCGCCCATGGAAAGGCGAATTATCAGTATCGGCGGCGGCAACATGGGTCGCGCCATCATCGGTGGGCTGCTCGCGAATGGCTATGAAAAAGCGTGTCTTAAGGTGATCGATCCGGATGCCGATGCGCGTGCCCGGATCTCGAGGGAACTCGGCATCGACACCGCGCCGACACTGCAGCGGCTTGGTGATACCGATATCGTCCTGCTGGCGGTGAAACCGCAGATCATGAAGTCGGTGCTGAACGACCTCGGCCGTTTGTGCGATACCTCGCGCCCCTTATTCATCTCGATCGCAGCCGGCATCACTACGGAGCTGCTGTCGCGTTGGCTGGCGTGTGATACCCCGATCGTTCGGGTGATGCCCAATACGCCGGCCCTGGTCGGGCGCGGCGCAGCAGCGCTTTTTGCCACGGCGAAGGTAAATGCGAGCGAGCGCGCAGCGGCCGAAGCCATCATGGAGGCGGTTGGATCGGCCGTGTGGCTCGAAAACGAGGCGCTGATGGATACGGTGACCGCGCTATCGGGCAGTGGTCCCGCGTATTTTTTTCTCTTGATGGAAACCCTCGAAAAAGTGGCGATCGACCTCGGTCTCGACACTTCGGTGGCACGTGAACTAACGCTGGAGACGGCGCTCGGCGCCGCCGTGCTGGCGCGCGAATCGCAGATAACGCCAGCGACGCTTCGTGAACGTGTTACCTCGCCCGGAGGTACGACCGAGGCGGCGCTGGGGGTTTTGCACGAGGGAAATCTAGAAACGCTCGTCGAAGACGCGGTCAGGGCAGCGCACCGCCGTTCACGCGAACTAGCGGCAGATCCGGGGTACGAACAATGAGCGGTGGCGGATACTTTTCCAACGCGGGCATCTTTTTGATCGAAGTCGTGTTTGGCTTGTACATATTTGCGGTCATGCTGCGATTTTTCCTGCAGATAGTGCGGGCCGACTTCTATAACCCGCTCTGTCAGGCGATCGTTACGGTAACGAAC
Source organism: uncultured Enterobacteriaceae bacterium (assembly GCA_964523765.1). GTDB lineage: Bacteria > Pseudomonadota > Gammaproteobacteria > UBA11873. The sequence goes on along the minus strand of CAZFZX010000090.1, from coordinate 4,303 downwards.
CCGCCGTTGCGTCCGCTACGGCGCTACATACCGGCTGTGCGCGGCATCGACACAGCTTCGGTACTTTTGCTGCTGGTCTTACAGCTCATCAGCAGTTACCTGGTGATCGTGCTGATCGGCTACAGCGCGGGATTCTTGGGTCTATTGGTTACCGCGTTCGCAGAGTTGATTGGCAAAGCACTCAAATTGTTCACTTTCGCGGTTTTCATTCAGATCGTCTTGAGCTGGGTCGCGCCTGGCACCTACAATCCGGTGGTCGGCATTATCGATTCGATCACCTCCCCGCTGTTGCGTCCGGCGCGACGTTTGCTACCACCGTTCGGGGGTATCGACTTCTCACCTATGCTCGTTATCATCGCCCTGACACTCGGTCTAATGCTGGTCGTGGCGCCGCTGCGGGATTTTGGGCGCGCCCTGATGTGAGCAGCGGATGGTTCGCGTGGCGTGAGGATTCGTTGGTTCTGCAGATCCGCGTACAACCCAGAGCCAAAACCGATGCTATCGAAAAGATCCACGACGGCCGGCTGAAGGTAAAGATCAAAGCGCCGCCAGTCGACCGCAAAGCGAACCGCGCGCTGCATGTGCTCCTCGCCACGCAGTTTGGAGTAACCACGCAAAAAGTCGAGATCGTGCGTGGGTCGGCGGGTCGCGACAAAACTATCGCCATTGACTCTCCTCGCGTCATGCCCGATTGGTTCCTGACGCTCGGCGGCACCGCCGCTTCCTAAGCGGGCGAGCATTCTGTAACGACGCTGCCGGTGGTTTTCCATAGTCAATGCGATGTCTAGCACGCGGACGGCTGAGCACGCGTCGATCTGGTGAGGAATGCGGGTTAGACTCGCGAGTCAACAGAAAGCGAAACATCAAGAAGACTATGCCCGAATCGATACCTGCCGACAGCGTCGGCTTGGTGTCTCCCGAGACCCGCCATTTCGACGATCCGATACGACTCGATTGCGGTATCACGCTCGACACCTACGACCTGCGTTATGAGACCTACGGAACGTTGAACGCGGAACGCAGCAACGCGGTTTTGATTTGCCACGCCCTGAGCGGAGACCATCACGCGGCCGGCTATCACTCGATGGCGGATGAGAAACCTGGGTGGTGGGATAACTGCATTGGACCTGGGAAGCCGGTCGATACCGACCAGTACTTCGTCGTCTCGTCGAACAATCTCGGCGGTTGCGCTGGGTCGACCGGCCCGCTAACCGACAATCCGGTAACAGGCAAAGCTTATGGTCCCGACTTTCCCATCGTTACGGTCCGGGACTGGGTGGAGAGCCAGGCCAGCCTGGCAGACGCGCTCGGTATCGAGCGATGGTTAGCCGTTATGGGTGGTTCATTGGGTGGAATGCAGGCACTGCAATGGGCGATTGACTACCCAAGTCGGGTTGCCCACGCCGTCGTCATCGCAGCGGCACCCAAACTGTCGACGCAGAATATTGCCTTTAACGAAGTCGCGAGGCAAGCGATCCGCTTCGACCCGGGTTTCCATGCCGGCCATTATCGTGAGCGCGACGTCGTTCCCGAGCGCGGCCTAATGCTCGCGCGCATGCTTGGCCACATCACTTACCTATCCGACGATGTGTTACATGCAAAGTTCGGGCGCGAATTGCGCGATGGGAAAATCAACTTCGGATACGATGTCGAGTTTCAGATCGAAAGTTACCTGCGCCATCAGGGGCGTTCCTTTGTCGGCAGATTCGACGCAAACTCCTATCTGTTAATGACGAAGACGTTGGACTACTTTGACCCTGCGGCGCAGTGCGGCGGTGACTTAGCCAAGACCCTCAGCCAATGCACCGCTCAATTCCTCATTGTATCGTTTAACAGCGACTGGCGTTTTTCACCCGCCAAATCCCGTGAACTAGTGAGGGCCCTGCTCGACGCAGATAAAGACGTCAGTTACATCGACGTAGATTCAGAACAGGGGCACGATTCGTTCTTGTTGGACGTTCCTGCGTACCACGATGTTCTGCGGAGTTACTTTCAACGAGCCATTCAAGAGCTGCGAGACTGATGGACCTACGTGCCGACCAAGAGCTCATCGCCGAATGGATCCGGCCGGGAAGCCGAGTGCTCGACCTGGGATGTGGAGACGGTCGGCTACTGGCCGCGTTGAAACGAGAGCATGGCGCAAGCGGGTATGGCGTGGAGATCGACACCGAAAATATCATTCGGTGCGTGACCAACGGTGTCAATGTTGTGCAAACAAACCTTGACGACGGGCTGGCCGATTTCGATGACGATTCGTTTGACTACGTAGTCATGACTCAGACGATCCAGGCGGTCCGCTATCCGCATCGTCTGTTACGCGAAATGCTCCGGATCGGACGCGAAGGTATCGTCACGTTCCCGAACATGGGGCATTGGAAATGTCGGGTACAATTTTCCCTGGGGCGGATGCCGGTAACGACGCACCTTCCTGATACCTGGTATGACACGCCGAATATTCATATGTGCACTATCGGTGATTTCGAGAACCTTTGCACCAGTGAGAATATCGAAATCCTCCAGCGGATGACGGTGGACTCGGAGCATCGGGCCGGGCTCGGCATGCGCATCCTGCCGACCCTGCTCGGCGAAATAGCGATGTATAGGATAAGACGCGGAAGTTGAGTAGGGGTGACGCGTTAGAGCAGCCTTAGTTCGCAGGCGCAAAGTCGGAAACGTCTACCGCGTAATCGACCGTCAACGGCGCGTGATCAGAAAAGCGTTTGCGCTTATAGATGGCCGCGCCACTGATTTTCTGCCCGAGGGTCGGGGTGACGACTTGATAATCTATCCGCCACCCAACATTCTTGGCCCATGCCTGTCCGCGGTTTGACCACCATGTGTATTGGTCCGCCTCCTCGTTGGCGACGCGAAAACCGTCTACGTATCCGGCGGCCCCGAACAACTCGTCCATCCAGGCTCTTTCACGGGGTAGAAACCCTGAGTTTTTCTGGTTGGAACGCCAGTTTCTGATATCTATCTTCTTATGCGCAATGTTCCAATCCCCGCAGAGAACATATTCGCGGTTTGGTTTTCGGCGACGTTTCAATATCGGCATATAGAAGTCGAGAAAATCGAATTTGAACTGTTGCCGCTGTACGCCGGAAGAACCTGATGGCAGGTAGAGCGAGGCGACGCTCAGCCGCCCGAAATCGAGCTGCAGGTAGCGTCCTTCATTGTCAAAGGTGTCGCTGCCGAGCCCGTAGACGACTGCATCGGGGCGGTGTCGTGAAAAGATCGCCACGCCGCTGTAACCGGGTTTGACCGCGTCCATGAAATACGTATGCCAGCCCCTCGGCGACTTTTGGGCTTTATCGAGTTGCGTAACCTTCGCTTTCGTTTCCTGCAAACACACGAAATCCGCGCTTTGCCGACTGACCCATCGATAAAGGCCTTTCTGATAGGCCGCACGAATACCGTTACAATTTAGCGTAATGATTCTCATGGATTACAATTCTCAATAGCGGTGACGCCGGCGGTGGGCGGCCAAATGGGCCACCAGCGGCGCCGATCGCAGTGTAACGCGCGCGGGTGCGGCGGGCGACCAGGCAGGCGAGACGAGAGTAAAAGGAATGGAAGATTACCAGCGAGAATTTCTCGCGTTCGCGGTGCGCAACGAAGTACTTCGGTTCGGCGAATTTGAACTCAAATCGGGACGATCGAGTCCCTATTTCTTCAATACCGGAATGTTTGATTCGGGCGCCGCTCTAGCGCGCCTCGGGGAACTTTACGCACGGGCCATCGTCGCAAATGGTATCGATTTCGATTTGATTTTCGGCCCCGCCTACAAGGGCATACCGCTCGGTACGGCAATCTCTATCTCTTTTTGCTCTTTATACGACCGCGACATCCCGTTTTGCTTTAATCGTAAAGAGCGCAAGGATCACGGGGAAGGAGGAACGACGCTTGGCGCACCAATCCGCGGGCATGTCCTGATCGTCGATGACGTGATCTCTGCCGGTACTTCCGTCAACGAATCGGTGGCGCTAATCGATCGCGCGGGGGCGAGCGCCGCGGCGGTCATGATTGCGCTCGATCGACAGGAGCGCGGTCAAGATAAGCTATCGGCGGTCGATGAAGTAAAAAAGCGCCACGGGATCCCCGTCTATAGTATTGTGACACTTGTTAACATCGTCGAGTTTCTAACGGAATCGGGTGATCATCGGACGGAAATCGAAGCTATAGAACGCTATCGATCACAATACGGCGTGTGATTCAGATTTCGTTCACGGCGAAATATTTATACTTCTTAGCCTAGGGAACGTCTGAATAAGGCATCGATTTGAGAGCTGCGGTCGCGATTCAT
>CAZFZX010000089.1:0-17707 GCA_964523765.1 uncultured Enterobacteriaceae bacterium | reverse complement strand
CTAACGTATGAATCCGGGCTAAGGAGGCTGGGTGATAGCAAATCCAGTGGTTTTGCGATCCGCCCCCACGTCAACCGCTATCGCTCGCGTGCCGCCCGGACTCTTCTGGCCAGGCAGCAAGAAACTCAGTGAAATGGGTTTGTTCCGCGTCTCGTAGATAAGTCCTCAAACGCCGAATTTCCGATCCGTATTGCGACTCCAGCAAATGGCCGCGGATAAGCTCGAAATTCAGGTAGACGAGATAAGTATTGAGCGCGTCGGTCTCACAGTAATCCCGGATTGACTTGATGTTCCCGTCCAGATACCGCGGCCAGACATCCTTACCACTCATACCGAACTTGCCGGGAAAACCGAGAAGCGTCGCGATGTCGTCGAGAGGCGCCACCGCCCGACCTTGATATCCGGAAATCACGTCCATCAGATCAATATGTCGCCAGTGAAAACGGCCGAGGTAGTTGTTGTAACGAAAGCTCGGGTCTTCTGCTCCCGTGTCCCAGTATCGATGGGCCGGGATGCGATGTTGCAGCGCCCGGTAATGCAATACCGGGAGATCGAATCCACCACCGTTCCAGGAGACCAGTATCGGTGTGAAACGTCCGATACCTTCGAAGAATCGGCGAATTAATTCTGGTTCGGGAGAGTCCTCTTCGCCAAGTGACCATACCGAAAGACGATCGCCGGCACGCAGGACGGCCGAAATCGCAACGATCCGGTGCAAGTGGTGTCGCAGAAAGTCCACCCGGCCTTCGGTCTCTTGCTGCCGCTTGCTGAACATAATATTCGCGACGTCTTTGTCTTCGAGACCGTCGATGTTCCACAGCTTGCGCGCGCCGTCGACATCGGGAACGGTCTCGATATCGAAGACGAACACATTCATCGACCGGATCTCCTTGGCCGCAAGCGGATCGACGAGGTAGCCATAATGAAATCGCCAGCTATTTCTGCTGCCACTTGCCGCCGCTTTGGTACCACCAGCCGCCGGGAGCGTTACCAATCCAACGCTCGGCAAATATGCTTCGAATATCCTTTTCCCATTCAGGATGCCCGTTGGCTTTCGCAATTTCTCCGTACAGGCGGTTCCGATCCGAGTTTTCGTCGACGACGAGCTTCTTGATCTTATTTCGCTGTTGTAAGGGGATTGGTTTGGGATCGCGCAGGGTAATTAAGCCTGTCGCCGACATACCGACGGCCCCCGATCCATAAAACGGCTTGAGTTGGCGATGCCGCTGCTCCATGGCGCCTCGCAGGGCATTGATGGCCGGCGTCGAAATATTGATATCCGGTTGCTGCGCCCGTGCGCTCGGTAGCAGTATCTCATTCACACCGGACCAAAACGCGACGAGATACGTGACCGTGACATCGACGGCCCCTTGGGGTGTACCTGTTTCGGGGGTATGCGTAGTTCCCTGATCCTGCTCGTCCTGACCATAGACGTCCTTGATGAAGATGTCCGCCGCTCGCTCGGCGGCGGATTCCGGGAAGTAAACGTTCACCGTGACGCAAGCCACGAGGCATATCCCTATTCCAATAGCGACCAGTTGGCGTAATTTCATAGCTACTCTCCGTTATTCCGATTACTTGATAGACCCTCTCACGAGCCAATGTCGAGTTCCCAGTCGCCACGCGAAATCTGCTTAATCCCATCGACCAATGTTTGCCAACTAATTCTACGGCCGGAACCCTTAATGTCGATCCAGGGGGGCAATATACCGCCGCGGGTGAGAATGAAGAAATCTCCGTCGTCGGCATTTTTGATCCCGCTCATTAAACAGTATCCGTTTGCTAATCGGCAGCCGAGACCGAGGCGGCCGTAGGAGTAATTGGGGACGAAGCCGAGCCACCCCTGCGACAAGGCGGTGCCGGTTCCCGCTGCCAACCGGCCGAGATTGTCGACCGCCTGGCGGCTGATGCGATGCGGGCTGTCGTCGTCTACAGGCGTTGCTAGCGACGCATCAAAGCGGATAGGGCGCCACGCTTGCAACTCGAGATCATCGATCTTCCCGTTAACGCGGCCCGTAATGTTACCGAACGAGAAAGTTCTCGTAAGTTCGTCCAAAGCCAACTGGTCGATATCAATACTCGCCGATAATACCGGCACGGTTGAAAACAGTCTGTCGATCTGCAGCTCCCGGATCACGACACGTCCGTCGAATACGTTGACCTCGAGATCGCCGTTCATTGCGAGGCGATTAGCCGAGTAAGTCAGGCGCGGAATGGTGCCGGAGAGCTTACCCGACAGCGGTATCCAGCCAAACGCCGATGTCAGCGCCTCAAGGCTTATCGGCGTCAGGGTCCCGGACAAAACGACTTTGGTATCCGCCAACCCGAAATCCGCAATCTCCAGCGTGTCCATGCGGAATTCACCATCGAATATGGCGACGTCTTTCCATCTGGCTATTTTGAGACCGCGCTCGGCCGAAACCCAATCGATACGGCCGGGCCCAATTTCGATCCGATACAGCGCACCGCCAATCCAGGCAAGGTGGGATTCGCGATCTTCTTCTCCGCCGTGCAGTTCGATTTCTCCATCAATGCCGTAGAGCGCAAACCTACCCGCCTCGTCATCGATGTATACGTCTTCGAATCGAAGATCGAGGCTGTCGATTTCGTTATCGATACCAACGATATCTACGTAGACTGCGCCGGCGGTTTCGAGGGAACCGAACGCAGTGTCCAGTGCGATGGGTTGCATATAAGTAGAATAGAATTTCTCCACATCGTGGGCCTGCAAAGCGGCCTCGAGGCGACTCCACCGCGGCGAAGGTTGGAAAGTGAGATCGCCATCGAAGTGCATGTCCACGATATCGGGGTGGGAAAGATCGACGCTGAGAATTCGGATCTCACGCCCCGCCGGGCGAACGATCCGCGCCGCAAGCGCAATTGGGGCATCTTCTACGCCAAGGAAAAACCCGGGTTTGACGCCACCCAACGAAAAACCCGGCTCGATATAGACGGCGCCTTCGCGCAAGGAAATATCGAATTCCAAATTCGTCCCGGAAATACCATCCGCATAGGTGGCGTCAAAATCCATCGTCGCATTTTCGACTACGTTGACACCGTTTAAGCTGAGCCCGAATACATTTCCGCTGACACTGCAAGAGATTTCGGCGGCGGGTTCTGTCCGGCACTCCGCATGCAGCGTAAGCGTACCGGCTTCGATATCGTGCTCTGCCAATACCGGCGGCAGCAGGCCGATCACGTCGGGGGTGGGCGGTAGCGCTAAACTTTTGACGTCCATCACCACATGGGTCTCCACATCAGTCTTCGCCAACCGGATTCGAAGGTCGGCGGCGGAGCCTACGACACCGCTCGCCTCGACAGTCCACCTTGCGCGCCCGCTATGCCAGGCGATCCGTGCAGCAAGCGAAATTTGGCCGAAGGGAGAATGATTGACGGCGAGAGTAGCGTCGGTACACCGAACCTGGTTCTCGGCTACTGTCATCATGGTGCAACGCGCACGGATACCGCGAAACTGGATCGACGGGACGAATTCTATGTCGTCGATGCTGAACTCAAGATTAACCGGGAACTCAGCCGATCGGTGAGAAGTCGGTTCGTTGAGGCCGGCCGAGACGGGGCACATCACGAGTAACAACGGCAAAGCTGTCCAGTACTTCAGGTGCCGTACTCTGCAATCCAAACGGGTGCGCCTTCTCGCGGACGCGACACACGAAGATCGATTCCGCTTAGCTTGAAAAAACGTCTGTGGATAAATAGCGGTCGCCACGATCGCATATGATAACGACGATCACGGCATTGTCGATCGTGGCCGAAAGACGCAGCGCTGCCGCGACAGCGCCTCCGGACGAGATGCCCGCGAATATGCCTTCACGAGTCCCGAGCGCGACCGTCATACCTTCAGCATCTTCTTGGCTCACATCTATGATCGTGTCGACACGACGACGGTCATAGATCTTCGGCAGATACTCTTCGGGCCAACGGCGAATGCCCGGGATAGACGCGCCGTCACAAGGTTGTACCCCAACGATCTGAATATCCGGGTTTTGCTCTTTCAAGTAAGCCGATGTCCCCATGATTGTTCCAGTCGTACCCATCGAACTGACGAAATGGGTGACGGCTCCGCCCGTATCACGCCAAATTTCGGGTCCCGTGCCTTCGTAGTGAGCTCGCGGATTATCCGGGTTAGAGAACTGGTCGAGGATCGAGCCTTTCCCCTCCGCCTCCATAGCCCTCGCGGTATCGATTGCCTCCTCCATACTGCCTTTCTCGGAGGTCAAAACGATTTCGGCGCCGAAAGCCTTCATTACCGCGCGTCGCTCGACACTCATATGTTCCGGCATGACGAGGATCATACGGTAGCCTCTGATCGCGGCCGCCATCGCGAGCGCGATCCCCGTGTTGCCGCTGGTTGCTTCGATCAGCGCGTCTCCCGGCTTGATTTCTCCTCGCGCCTCGGCCCCGCGGATCATACTGATCGCCGGGCGGTCCTTTACTGAGCCCGCCGGGTTGTTGCCCTCCAGCTTTACCAGAATCGTATTCGTGGTGTCCCCCGGAAGACGCTGCAACGTCACCAGCGGAGTACCTCCGACAAAGTCTTCTATCGTTGGGTAGGCCATAGGGCAATCTTAACAGGTAGGCGCCGCCGGGGCTGCGGTCGGAATCGAGAGATCGGACCTACGGGCAAACCGGCCAACCTACCGTGCCCACGGGCCGGCATAGCTTTGAGCTTCCGCTTAGAACCGGTAACCGAGATGGACAACGTGGAAATTAATCCCCGGATTGTCGTCACCGAGACCGGCGTTTGAAAGGTGCTGAAACCGATACAGGAGTTCGTACTGGCGCCGTGAACCGAACCGAAACCCGCCGCCTAGATGGCTTCCAAAGGAGAAAGGAATGTCGAAATCCTTATCGCCAATGGAGTCGTCAGTGTGCACGTGCGCGCCGACGCCGAGTTCGAGAAATGGCGCAATGGCGGCGCCCTGTTTTCGTTGCCACCTAAATACCGGCGTGAGATGAAAATCGCCGAGCGAATCGTTACCAGTGCGGCCGTCGTCACCGTCCCAATAGGCACCACCGAGTTCCCAATATCCTCCAAGGTACCAATCGCCTTCGGCAAACCATTGAGCGCTCCAATCCCATTTTAAGGAAAACCCGAAACGGTCCACATCTTCGTCGCTGTCCGCCGTGCCCAATTCCAGGGCGACACCGTCCAAAGCGTGGACAGGTGCGACGCCGATAGAAAACACGATTACGGCGGTTAAGAGCAGGCTTTCGAGCCGGCACAAGGGTCGGTGTTTCATCGCGGTGGTCAACATCTTTTTTCTAATCATTCGGGCGCCCATCAGGGATCTTAGGCTAGCCCGGAATCGTATCCGTTTCAAGCCAATGCCGGCGGCCGGGAAGCGGGACAATTTAAAGTTCTGGCAACATCGACTTACTCAGAACCAATGCGTCTTCGCGGCCATCGGACGCCGGATAATACGCAAGCCGTTCTCCGACCAGGGAGAAGCCCGCCCCGAGATAGAGATCCAACGCCGCGTTATTTGACGGGCGCACTTCCAAGTAGGCGGTCTTGGCTCCATGCGTAGCGGCTGAATCGAGCAATTGGCCGAGCAAGGCGCCGGCATGGCCCCGCCTCCGACGATCCGGATCGACGCAGATATTGAGTATGTGACACTCCTTTGCGGCGACCGTCATGATCCCGTAGCCGCTCAAGTTCGTGCCCTCGCCGAGGATCCAACAACAGTAGCCGACACGCAGACAATCGGAAAAAACCCCGATCGACCAGGGAAAATCGTAAGACCGGCGCTCGATGTCAAAAACGCACGGGATATCGTGCTCGCGCATTGGGCGCAAGGTCGGTACGGGATCCTTTACGACGGCGCTCACGAAACTGCTTCCCCGAATGCCTCTTTTGCGAGTAGGAGATCCTGCCAAGCTTTGCTCTTTTCCCGTGGCGAACGCAACAGGTAAGCCGGGTGATAGGTCACGATGACGGGGATCTGTTTGTCGCCATAAGTATACCGTCGCCCCCTCAATTTACCGATCGGCGCGGAGCGCTGGAGCAAATTTTGCGCCGCGATGCGCCCGACGGTCAGAATGACGCGAGGGTTGATCATTTCGATCTGCTGGGCGAGGTAGGACGCACAGGCAGCGACTTCATCAGATCTGGGGTCACGGTTACCCGGCGGCCGACACTTCAGAATATTGGCGATATATACTTGCTCCCGCATCAATCCAACGGCGAACAACATCGCATTGAGGAGTTGGCCGGCACGGCCTACAAACGGCTCACCTTTGCGATCTTCCTCAGCGCCCGGTGCCTCGCCAACGATCAGCCAATCGGCATGCGGGTCGCCGACACCGAAAACCGTCCGGGTCCGCTCCTGATAGAGCGCGCAACGCGTGCAAGCGACGACCGTCGCCTGCAGCGACGACAGCTCGTGCACCCGCTTCGCCTCCGTTGGCTCACTATCGACGCCTCGCCGCACCCATCGTTCGACGCCCATGGCAGACAGATACTCGTGATGTCGCAATATGGCGCGCTCCGGATCGAAAGTACCTGTCTACGCGGTGCCCGTTGCCTGCGGATGCTCGCGGTGTACCGGATACAGAATCATATTCAGCGCGTGGAGATAAGCTTTGATCGACGCGACTATGATGTCCGTATCAGAACCCTGCCCGTTGACGACACGACCGCCGCTCTCCAGCCGTACGGTTACCTCACCTTGCGAATCGGTGCCGGTCGTAATGGCATTGACGGAATACAATTGCAAGCGGACGCCGCTGTTGGCGATCCGTTCAATTGCTTTATAGGCGGCATCCACCGGCCCATCGCCGTTCGCAGTGGCTGTTTTTTCCTCTCCATCGATCGCGAGGGTAACGGAGGCGACCGGTGTTTCGCCGGTCTCCGAGTGCACCCGGGAAGAAATCAATTTCAACCGCTCGTTCGCGCTCGACAGCTCGGTGTCGGTAACCAGTGCTCGAATATCTTCGTCGTATATCTGTGATTTCCGATCGGCGAGTTCCTTGAATCGCTTGAACGTTTCATTGAGGTCTTCCTCCCGCGGAAACTCAATGCCGAGTTCTTTCAACCGGGTACGGAACGCGTTTCGACCGGAGAGCTTACCGAGAACGATCCGATTCGTGCTCCAGCCAACGTCCTGGGCACGCATGATTTCGTAGGTTTCACGATGCTTCAAAACCCCGTCCTGGTGGATACCAGACTCATGCGCAAACGCATTCGCGCCAACTACTGCCTTATTGGGCTGTACCGGGAAGCCCGTAATGGACGACACGAGACGAGAGCAATTGACGATTTCCTTGGTGTTGATATTCGTGTCACAGGGGAATTCGTCCTGGCGCGTGCGGATCGCCATAACGATTTCCTCGAGCGCGGCGTTACCCGCGCGTTCTCCGAGACCGTTGATGGTGCATTCGACCTGGCGCGCGCCATGCATCGTCGCGGACAATGAGTTAGCAACCGCAAGTCCGAGGTCGTTATGGCAGTGAACCGAAAACAAGGCCTTGTCACTATTCGGAATGTTCTCGATCAACCGACCGATGAATCGTCCGTATTCGTGCGGAACGCCGTAACCAACAGTATCCGGGACATTAATCGTCCTCGCGCCGGCTTTGATCGCCGCTTCGATAATGAAGCACAGGAAATCAAAATCCGAACGACTGCCGTCCTCGGTCGAGAACTCCACGTCGTCCGTATAATTCCGCGCCCGCTTTACCGCACTAACGGCTGAGTCGAACACTTCCTCGGAGGTCATCTTGAGCTTTGCCCGCATGTGGATCGCCGAGGTCGCGATGAAAGTATGTATGCGGTAGGCGCTTGCTTCCTTCAGCGCTTCGTGGGCCCGGTCGATGTCTGCGTGTCCCGTTCGCGAGAGGCCGCAAACAGTGCTGTCCTTAATCGTCCGCGCAATCGCCTGCACTGCGCCGAAGTCTCCTTCGCTGGCGATCGGAAAACCCGCCTCGATAACGTCGACCCGCAGCCTTTCGAGTGCCTTCGCGATACGAAGTTTCTCGGCCAAAGTCATCGCTGCTCCGGGACTTTGTTCTCCATCGCGCAAGGTAGTATCAAAGATGATCAATTTGTCCTTCATTGCATTTCTCCGAGTCACCGATACCGCAAATACACGGAAATTCGGCCGGTGCCGGTACTGAAAATAACGGGGTTAGGTAGTTTTGAGTCGATCGATTGCTGCCCTAGCAGGGCAGGATCAGACCGATCAGGAGGATTGCAATACATGCCCGTAGCGCCGAGTCGAATCGACGAATCTCTGAGGAAAGCTGCTGCGGGTTAAATGTTTTCATCTGATAATGCTGCACTTATTGCCGAACTATACCCATTCGACCTTTCTGTCGCAACTCATGCGGCGTTGCGACGAGAACCGTCGGAGTTCTTCCGTTCGCGTCGGTGACGGCGGATATGGAAAAGGGTCATGGCCGGACCGGACGCGGCGTATCCGGTAAAACACAACGCTAAAACGGCAGCCGGATCGAGAGAGATCAAAACAAAACCAAGGACGATCGCGAGAACCGCCACGAACGGGACTCTCCCTCGAAAATCCAAATCCTTGAAGCTGTAATAACGAATGTTGCTCACCATTAACACCGCCATCGCGATCGTGACCACGAAAAGCACCGGCATGGCGGCAATATGAGACTTCAAAGAATAGCTTTCCATAAACCAGATAAGACCCGCCAAGACGGCGGCGGCCGCCGGGCTCGGTAAGCCCTGGAAAAACTTCTTGTTGGCGACACTCGCCTGCGTGTTGAAACGCGCCAGACGCAAAGCCGCGGCCGAGGTAAACACGAAAGCACCTAACCAACCAATCTTACCGAGTTCGACCAGGATCCATTCATAAGCCACCAGCGCCGGCGCGAGCCCGAACGAAACCATGTCGGAGAGACTGTCGTACTCGGCGCCGAAGTCGCTTTGTGTGTTCGTCATCCGCGCGATCCGCCCGTCCATGCCGTCGAGCACCATAGCGACGAAGATCGAGATAGCGGCCAGCTCATAGCGGCCATTGATGGCAGCGACGATCGCGTAAAACCCGGCAAATAGAGCACCCGTCGTCAGCAGGTTCGGCAGAAGATAGATCCCTTTACGGCGTAATTTGGTGTCGCCACTAGGCGCGACTTTCCGTAGCCCGGCCTCTTCGTTATTTCGATTCTCCATGCTACAACTGTAGACCAAATCGAAGTTTGCCGTTAGCCGCCCGGTTCGGGGGTATGCGCGGAAGCACCGGGGGCGACGCTCGCGGCGGGTATCCCCATACGAGTCAAATGGACGAGAGTAGCGACGATTGAGCTGCCGGCGGCGACACTTTCGCCCACGTCAACCTCGTAGCGGCTGCCTTGCGGCAGGTAGAGCCTCGCACTGCAGCCGAAATTTGCGTAGCCAATCCGCCGGCCGTGGCCAACCCGTTCCCCGGGATGATACTCGAAGCTGATCCGACCACCCCAAGCGCCGCGGGTAATAACGAGTACGATGTCGTCGGCTTCGTCCGTACGGATCCAGTAAGCGCTCGAATGGGCCGGATTGTCGTCACCCGGCCCCGGATTCGGGATGCTGCTCCACTGCTCCATGATCTTTCCTTCGATCGGCGCATAGATGCTGCGTATGTCGAGGAACCCGGTCTCCACGGCAACGAGTTCCGCGGTTCGTTTCAACCACGGATCGCGCATTGTTCCGAGTCCAGAGACCCGGCCATGGAGGGGACTGACGATCGCTAAGGGCAGCGACGGCGGCGTCTGTGTCGGATCGCGGAACAGATAGAATAGAAAAACCAACAACGCCCAGGCTGGGATCGCGGCAATGATCCCGACGAATACCTGCAGGGCTATCGCGCCTATCGTAACGACCGCCAGCGTAGCGGCGCCTTCGGGCGCGATAAGCGCGTATTGTTTAGTGGGCACAGTACCTTGGCGCCGCGTTCCCGCCGGCCAGAATCGCAGCGATTGCGCTTTCGGCGTCGACGAGCCGTAGTTCATTGATCCGGATCAGCGCAATCGGCATATTACCGGGGCTGTCGCATTGTGATCCGAAATTGTTCAGCGCCAAGTGCGGTGCGCGGGCAATAGCCGGGACTATTGGCGGGCGCTGCAGCGCCGAGATGATCGATACCGGCCACAAGACGGCGTTCCAGAAATGAATCGGAGGTTCCTTACCCATGACACTCCGTTTCGCTACTGACCGGGCGCCGGTCTAATTCTTACTGCGATCGACGAGTTTGTTTTCTCTGATCCAGGGCATCATCGCGCGCAACCTCTCGCCGACCTCTTCGATTCCATGCTCGCGGGAGAGGCGTCGTTTCGCCTTGAGCACGGCGGCACCCGTCTTATTCTCCCCCATCCACTCGCGCGCGAATTCGCCGTTTTGAATTTCTGAGAGAATTTCCTTCATCGCTGCACGCGACTCCTTGCCGATCACTCTTTTGCCGCGCGTAAAATCGCCATATTCGGCGGTATTCGAAATCGAATAGCGCATGTCGGCGATGCCGCCCTCGTAGATCAAATCGACGATGAGCTTGAGTTCGTGCAGACATTCGAAGTAGGCCATCTCGGGCGCATAGCCGGCTTCGACGAGCGTTTCAAAACCGGCTTGAATCAACTCCGACACGCCTCCGCATAACACCGTTTGCTCGCCGAAGAGGTCGGTCTCGGTTTCCTCGCGAAATGAGGTTTCTATTACGCCGGCACGCGCGCCTCCATTGGCGGCGGCATAGGACAGGGCGATCTCCTTCGCCTGACCCGATGCATCCTGCGCGACGGCGATTAGGCTCGGCACTCCTCCACCTTGCTGATAAGTGGAACGGACCAGATGTCCAGGGCCTTTGGGCGCGATCATAATGACGTCGAGATCGGCGCGCGGCTGGATCTGGCCGAAGTGGATGTTGAATCCGTGCGCGAAAGCCAAGGCGGCATTCTGTTTGATGTTCGGTTCTATTTCTTCCCGGTAAAGGTCGCCCTGCGTTTCATCAGGCGCCAAGATCATGACAACATCCGCGCCCGCCGCCGCTTCCGCGATCGGTTTTACGGGCAATCCGGCCTGCTCAGCTTTCGCCCAGCTTCCGGAGCCTTGCCGGAGCCCGACGGAAACTTCGACCCCCGAGTCTTTCAGATTATTGGCGTGCGCATGCCCCTGCGAACCGTATCCGATAATAGCGACACGTTTACTTTGAATCAGGGCCAGATCGGCGTCTTTGTCGTAATATATGTTCAGGGTCATCGTCATAATTCCATCGTTTTCATAATATTTAGCGGGCTAGGGGCGCATCGCTTTCGTCCCGCGAAGAATACCCAGGACGCCGGAACGAACCACTTCAAGAATGCGTTTCGGACTGACCGCATCGATAAAAGCATTGAGCTTGTCACTGTCGCCTACGATCTCGACGATATAAGTCGATTCCGTCACGTCGGCAACACGACCGCCGAAAATATCGACCAGGCGTTTCATTTCTTCCCGCTGCTCGCCGCCGGCCGCGCGCAATTTGATCAACATGATCTCACGCTCGATCGGTCGGCCCTCGTTCAAATCGACAAGCCGGATCACGTCGACCAGCTTATTCAATTGCTTAGTGATCTGTTCGATGATTTCTGCCGAACCGGTGGTGACGAGAGTTAAACGCGATACCGTTGGGTCTTCCGTAGGTGCCACCGACAGCGATTCGATGTTATAAGCGCGCGCGGAAAACAGACCGGCTACCCGCGACAGCGCTCCGGCTTCGTTCTCGAGCAGGATAGAAATCGTGTGACGCCCGCTCATGCGAGTTCGCGAATGTCGGGAGCGAGGTGCATTTCATGGTGCCCCTTGCCGGCAGCGATCATCGGATACACGTTTTCGGTCTGGTCCGTGACGAAGTCCATCAGCACGAGCCGATCTTTCATCGAAAATGCTTCTTTCAATGCCGGACCCACGTCTCCCGGTTTTTCGATCCGCATACCGACGTGGCCGAAACTCTCCGCCAGTTTGACGAAATCCGGTAGCGCGTCCATGTACGAATGCGAATAGCGGCGATCGTAAAAGAATTCCTGCCACTGGCGAACCATGCCCATGTACCGGTTATTGAGGCTGACTATCTTGATCGGCAGGTCGTATTGGCGACACGTCGACAACTCCTGGATGCACATCACTAGACTCGCTTCTCCGGTGATACATGCCACAGTGCTGTCGGGGTTCGCGAACCGAACCCCCATGGCCGCCGGCAACCCGAATCCCATAGTGCCGAGCCCCCCGGAGTTGATCCAGCGGCGTGGCTGGTCAAATTTGTAGTACTGCGCGGCCCACATCTGGTGTTGCCCGACATCAGAAGTAATAAAGGCATCGCCCCGAGTGACGTCATACAGTGCTTCGACCACCGCCTGCGGCTTAATTAAATCGCTGGCGCGATCGAATTTGAGACAGTCCAACCGCTGCCATTCGCCGATCTGCTGCCACCACGGGTCGCTTTCGCGGTCAATCGCCTCTGTCTCGCCGTCCTTCAGCAGCCGATTGAATTCGCCGAGCACATTACGGACACCGCCGACGATCGGCACGTCGACCGGTACATTTTTTGAGATGGACGACGGATCGATGTCGATGTGAATGATTTTCGCCTCGGGGCAGAATTGCTCCAGATCGCCAGTTACCCTGTCATCGAAGCGGGCGCCGATAGCAATCAGTACATCGCAGTGATGCATTGCCATATTGGCCTCATAAGTCCCGTGCATGCCGAGCATGCCGACGAATTGCGGATCGGTTCCGGGGTAGGCGCCAAGACCCATCAAAGTATTGGTGATCGGAAAGCCCAGCCGCCGGGCGAATTCGGTCAATTCCGCGGCGGCGTTGTCGAGTACCACCCCGCCTCCGGAGTAAATCATCGGCTTGCGGGCATTTTCGATCAGCCTCAGGGCTTTTTTGATCTGTCCCGGATGGCCCTTCGTCGTCGGCTTGTAAGAACGCATGCTGACCGTTCCGGGATACTCGTACTCGGTCTCGTTCGCAGTGACGTCCTTGGGAATATCGACCACCACTGGGCCGGGCCGCCCGGAGGCAGCCACATAAAATGCTTTCTTGATCGTGATCGCCAAGTCTTCCACTTTTTCGACCAGGAAATTGTGTTTCACGCACGGTCGCGTGATGCCGACACAATCGACTTCCTGGAAGGCGTCGTTACCAATCAGGTTGGTCGACACCTGGCCGGTAAAGACGACCATCGGAATCGAATCCATGTAGGCAGTGGCGATCCCGGTGACCGCATTGGTCGCCCCGGGGCCCGAGGTGACGAGCACCACGCCGACTTTGCCGGTGGCGCGCGCGTACCCATCTGCGGCGTGGGTTGCACCTTGCTCGTGGCGCGTGAGAATGTGTTTGAATTGGTCTTGTTTACCCACTTCATCGTAAATATGGAGGACGGCGCCACCCGGATAGCCGAAAACATGGTCTACGCCTTCGTCCGCCAGCGCGCGGCAGAATATCTCCGCGCCCCTCAGTTTCTCGCTCACCTTGATTCTTCCTAATTTCGAAAATGACCATTTGCGGGTACGCTTACCTGTTCGACACCGTCACCGCACGACCTTTGCGCCGAGGACACCAGCCAGCCGCCCCAACCCGCAGGGAACACGGCAAATTACTGGGATTCAAAGAACAGGTCAAGCGACGGAGTTGGAGCGGAATCGCGCAGGCGAGTTGCACAATCGCCGCTATCTACCGAGAATGCGAACGCAAATTTTCGGACCAGGGAAATCGTCGTGTCGGTTCGATATTGAGAGGAAGCGGCCGGCCGCCGCCATACCGACGCCGTCTACCGCGGCGGACGGGGTCGAATCCGGCGGCAAATTCAGGAAAAAGCCAATGAGATTATCCAAATTACTGCTGCCGACCTTGAAGGAATCACCCGCCGACACGGAAATCATCAGCCACCAGCTGATGATTCGCGCCGGTATGATTCGGCAACTCGCCGCCGGCATCTACACCTGGCTGCCTCTCGGGTTGAAAGTGCTCAGGCGGATCGAAAATGTCGTACGCGAAGAAATGGATCGCGCGGGCGCACAGGAAATCCTGATGTCCGGTGTACAACCGGCCGAGTTGTGGCTCGAATCGGGACGCTGGGACGCTTACGGTCCGGAACTGCTCAGGTTCGAAGACCGGCACGACCGGCGCTTTTGCCTGGGCCCGACACATGAAGAAATCGTTACGGATTTGATCCGCCGGGAAATCCGCAGTTATAAGCAACTGCCGGCGAACTTCTACCAGATCCAGACGAAATTCCGTGACGAAATCAGGCCCCGGTTCGGCATCATGCGGGCGCGCGAGTTTCTGATGAAAGATGCCTACTCATTCCATATCGACCAGGCCTCCCTGCAAGAAACCTACGAAGTGATGTATGCGACCTATAGCCGGATATTCGATCGTATCGGCCTTGGCTATCGCGCCGTCGTCGCCGACACCGGCAATATCGGCGGCTCGACATCGCATGAATTTCACGTCCTTGCCGACTCGGGCGAGGATCTGATTGCGTTTAGCCGCGACGGGGATTTCGCCGCCAACGTGGAAATGGTGCAAAGCGTAAAGCCCGACGCGAAGCGCGCGCCTCCCGGCGCCGAACTGGAACGCGTGGACACCCCCGGGCAACATTCGATCGAAGCGGTGAGCAAATTCCTCAAAACGACACCAGACCGGTGCGTGAAAACGCTGATGGCAGAAGGTAGCGACGGCGGCGTCGTCGCCCTCGTACTGCGCGGCGACCACGACTTGAACGTCGTTAAGGCACAGAATCTACCGGGGATCGCCGCCCCTTTCCGCTTGGCGCAGGCGCAAGAGATCGAGGCGGCCGCGGGCTGCGGTCCCGGCTCGCTGGGGCCGATCGGGCTCCCGGTTCGGATGTTCGTCGACCACGCCGCCGCCGGTTTGGCGGATTTCGTTTGCGGGGCCAATAAGGAGGGGCAGCATCTTTGCGGGGTGAACTGGTCGCGCGACCTGCCTGAACCGGAAAGCGTCGATATCCGGAACGTAGTCTCCGGGGATCCGGCGCCGGATGGGAGCGGCGAGATCGAAGTCAAACGCGGGATCGAGGTCGGGCATATCTTTCAGCTTGGGACAAAATACAGCGAAGCGATGAAAGCGACGGTTCTCGATGAGAACGGTCGGGCCGTGACCATGACGATGGGCTGCTACGGGATCGGGGTATCCCGGATCGTGGCCGCGGCGGTCGAGCAGAATCACGACGAGAACGGAATAATCTGGCCGACCGTGATCGCTCCGTTTCACCTTGCGATCGCACCGGTCAATGCACATAAATCGACCCGAGTGCAGAGCCTGGCCGAATCGCTCTATGAACGGTTTGCTACAGCCGGCATCGACGTGCTGTTGTGCGACGGCAAGGACCGCCCCGGCGTCGTGTTCGCGAATCTCGAATTGATCGGGATACCGCATCGACTGGTCTTGAGCGACCGCGGGATAGATGCCGGCGTGCTCGAGTACAAGGGGCGGACGGACACGACGAGCGAAGACGTTCCGATCGAAGAGGCAATGGATTTCATACAAGCCAAGCTGGGGCCGAACTCCGTGTGATTAACTGTAAGAAACTGGGTTCGTTCTTACGGATTGGAATCGTAGTTTCGATCTGATCGGACAAATAGGCAGTGCCGGGCGTTTGTTCGATACGCCGCCAAAGGCTCCAATCCTACATCCGCCTTGTGCACTTAGCGGCCCTTCTCTTGCGGCGCTGTGACAGGCAGTAGGCGGCCACAAACGGACTTACGGTTGCGTTGCAGCATTTGATCTTACGAGAAGAACCTCGGTTGCGCGCAGTATGGGAGCAGTTCTCTTAGAATGGCGGTATGCAATGTCCCGCCTGCCAGAAAAAAATGATCCCACATCCAAATTTTGCTCGGAGTGTGGCAGCAAGCTTGAGGCCGTATGTGCGAGTTGCGGTACAGAACTCAATGACAAGGCAAAGTTCTGTTCTGAGTGCGGGTCCCGAGTCGCGCAGCCTGTGCTGTCTGAAACTCCGCCGCCGAGATCAGTCGCCGACTATACCCCTCGACACCTCGCCGAGCGCATCCTCGCCGAACAGGAGGCAATGGAAACGAGAGGAGCGACGGATGGTGAGCGCAAGACCATCAGCCTGAAGTCACCGGGGTTAGAAATATACCGCCTTTCCCAGTCGTGACAGGCCAAGAATGTACTTGGAGTTTCGGGTTGCCGAAAACGGTAGATCGGACATGAATTCCGCAACTTGATCTTTTTGCTCGGGCGCGAACTTAAACTCCAGAATAAGGCGGTTATCCTGGAATATTTCGTCATTAGCACTGCCGCGATCATCAGTGACATCTCGAAAGTTCAGTGCTCTATCCAGGGTAATACGGATACCGGCAGCACCCTGATAATACTCGCGCTCGTATCCGACATAGATCATCGGTTGCAAATTTTCCACCGGTACCATTACCCGCCCGGACAGCGTGACATCTCGCAGAATTTTCTCTAGGACGGACTGTTGAATCGATAAGGGGTCAACACCGCTCAAGGTGAGCGGATGGGTTTGCTTGGTGCCCAGACGACCACGTCTGAATTTCGCTTCAAAGGACGCACTGTCCGGGTCCAATCGCTGGCCGTACCATCGAATGCGAAATTTTGAACGCCAGCCGGTACCGTCCAGGTTGGCGATCGCGCAGGCATAATCCGAGCTGTCCAGATAAACCGAATTGACATAGCGAGTCGCATGGGCTTGGAAAAAATCGGGTGTGTCGACTATCCAACTGATAAACCGCAGTTCATCTTCAAGAATCAGGGTGAATTTTGTCTCATAGCGCCAGTTCAGCGAACCCATGGCGTTATTGGGAAAGTGTCCGCTCAATTTATTTTTTTCATTTGCCCGGCGCCGTAAAGCGCATCCACGTCAAGATCCTGAGTGAGAATCTGACGCCCTTCGAGCCGAAAGTTACTCCCGTGCTGGTTTAAGACATTGCCTGGACCAAGATTCGAGTTGACGATTTCCAACCGCGCCGGTCCGTAGACAGACTTCTTGGCGTAAGCCATTGCTGCGTACCCCTGGGATTCCGACACGTGCAAATCGTCAATGCGTACCCTGGATCCGTCTTTTGACACTATCGCTGAACCGGATTTCGTCGCGGTGATGGATTCAGCCGTTAAGAGACTGTTTTCGCCAACGGAAATCCCTTTATCCTTAATGCGCATGAAGCTTAGATTTCTGGCCTCGACTTTAGATCCGGACAGGTCGAGTCCATCGCCGCCGGACTCATCGAAAACAGTATTCATGATCACACCGTCAGAAAAATCACTGTCGAAAGCATCGGAACGACTTTTTTTGAACACGGAATCGGCGATCAAAAATTCGGAGTGAACAATATTCAGGGCATCTTCGGCTGTACTGCCGTCAAACAGACTATGGAAAATTTCGACGTCGGATTTATAAAAGGTGACTCCGCCGGTCAATTGCAGAACGCCGAGAGTCAGGAAATCTGTGTCGCGAATGCGGACATGGGACAAAATGGATTTTTCTACGGCGCCCAGAATATACAGGCCCTTCCATTTGTCCTTCCAGGGCGAAAATTCGATCGGCGCCTCCCGGGTCCCTTTGGCAATGATCTTGCCGCGAACGATCAGGCACGCGTCTTCCGTAAATCGTAGTGTGGTACCGGCCGCAATATGGAGCGCCATACCGACCGGCAGGATAAGGGGGCCTTCAACGGTCCAGACACCTGAAGCGACGAACGCACGGTGCCCGTC
>CAZFZX010000088.1:0-17723 GCA_964523765.1 uncultured Enterobacteriaceae bacterium | reverse complement strand
GAACCCACATCATCAGCTTGGAAGGCTGAGGTTCTACCGTTGAACTACACCCGCCATATTCCGGACACCAGCGGTTAGCTCTTGCACAATTCAACGCACCCCTACCACGCCCTCAATAACGCGTGGCGCGCTCTCAAACCCGGAGGCCGCCGCCCGCCGGCTGCGGCGTGCCCGCAACCCGTATCGCCCAATCCTATCGCCTCTTGGTGGAGGGGGTAGGATTCGAACCTACGAAGGCTGAGCCGGCAGATTTACAGTCTGCTCCCGTTGACCGCTTGGGTACCCCTCCAAAACGTTAGCAGGAAATTGTCGGAATTTTCGCGGGTTATGTCAACCGGCCCTACCGTTCAATCGACCGACCGTAAAGAAAGCGCCCATCATTGAATCGCGGAATCGCGCCCCCATACCGGGACCGGCAGATCGCGCTGGCAGCACGGCCTATGAAGGAAAATATTCATGCAATTCAAAGCATAAGCGAATGAGCGTCGAGCTGTTAAGCAATACGGACTAAATCACCGCCGCAGCAACAACCCGCTGCGCGCATCGCGGATCCGGGTCGCCCGCCCCGGAGTAATCAGGTCACCGGCTAGGTAGAAGTCGACCTCGCGGCCGAAATAACCGCGAACCCGCGCCAAGTTCAACGCCGGCTTGCGGCCCGGCGGATTCGCGCTCGTGGAAACGATCGGCCCTACCGCGGCACAGATTCTGGCCAGTTGCCGGTGTGCCGTGACCCGCACCGCAATGGTGCGATCTTCGCCGCGCAGCCACCGCGGCGCAGCGGGCGCCACCGGAAATACCCAAGTTTCAGGTCCCGGCCAACTCGCTAAAACCTCCTCCAGCGCCGTCCCTTGCGGGTGTAATGCGCGGCTGATCTGCGCAAAGTCCGCAACGACGACAATGAAACGCTTATTCTTGGCGCGACCCTTTAGCGCCGCCAGGCGGGCGCAGGCCCCCTGGTCGAAGGCCCGGCATCCGAGCCCGAAAACGCCCTCAGTGGCCTGCGCGATGACTCGCCCGCGCCGTAATTCGCGAATCGCCGCTGACTCGAGCCACCAACGCACCGGTCTTCTTCAGCGCTTGAGCGCGGCGTCCTTTTCCAGAACTGCCCGGCTGTTGACCGCTCGCTCCGACCGGACTTCAGCGCTCAAAGTATCATCGTTCAAGGCTAGGATCTGCGCGGCCAGGTAAGCGGCATTCTTGGCTCCGGCTTTGCCGATCGCGACACACGAGACCGGGATCCCGCCGGGCATCTGCACCGTCGACAGCAGCGCGTCCAAACCGTTCAGAGGACCGACATCCATCGGCACCCCGATCACCGGCTTAATCGTTTGAGCGGCGACCGCACCGGCGAGATGGGCAGCCAACCCGGCTCCCGCAATGAATACGGCGCAGCCGCGTTGATCGGCATCGCGAACGTATTCGCGGGTTTCATCTGGGGTGCGGTGTGCGGACTTGATGTTCACTTCATAAGGGATCCCGAAACTGTCCAATACATCCAATGCCGAGCGCATCGTTGACAGATCGGAATCGGACCCCATCAAAATCGCTACGAATCTACCTGTTTGAGACATAAGCACAATAACCAATTCAAATTGCCGAACCGCGCCCTGCGCGCCGCCGACAGGGATCGGCTTGAAGTTCCCCGCAGAGCCCCAACCTCTTAGACCGGCAGCCGGGCCCCGAGGGTTAACCGCTCAATCGGTGGTCTTCTTCTTCTTAGCCGCGCGTTTACGTTTCGGTCGCGTTTTCGCGTTGGCCAATAGCTCCACGCATTCTTCGACGCTGAGCGAATCCGGTTCCCTTTCCTTGGGTACCCGAGCGTTCTTCTTGCCGTCGGTAACATAGGGTCCGTAACGGCCCTTCAGGATCTTAATGTTCTCTTCTGAAAATATCTTGATTTCACGTTCCGCGTCTGCCTTCTTCTTCTCCTCGACCAGTTCGAGTGCCCGTTCGAGAGAAATGGTGTAGGGGTCATCGTCCTTCTTCAGGGACACGAACTTGGAACCGTACTTTACATACGGCCCGAATCGACCGACATTGGTCGAAATTGGCAGCCCATCAGGAGATTCGCCCAACTCTCGCGGCAATTTCGTGAGTTCCAGGGCCTCTTCCAAGGTGATCGAATCCAAGCGCTGTCCCGGCTGCAACCCATAGAACTGAGGCTTCTCCTCGTCCTCGGCAGTACCGATTATGACGTACGGGCCGTACCTCCCCATCCGCGCCGAGACCGGTTTACCGCTTTTCGGATCGGTCCCCAACTCCCGGGCCTGATTCGCTTCCTGACGGGATACGTTGGTATCTTTGTCCTCGACGGTCGCGTTGAAGGGCACCCAGAAATCCTTCAGCAACGGCAACCAATCCTTTTCGCCGCGAGAGACAGCGTCGAGGTCGTCTTCCAACCGGGCGGTAAAGTCGTAATCGACATAGCCGCCGAAATGATTGGTCAGAAATGCGTTGACAATGCGCCCGATATCCGTCGGATAAAACCGTTTGGATTCGAGTTCCGCATACTCCCTGTTAAGCAGCGTCGAAATGATTGACGCATAAGTGGAAGGTCGGCCTATCCCATGTTCTTCCAGGGTCTTGACGAGAGATGCTTCGGAATAGCGCGGTGGCGGTTCGGTAAAATGCTGGTCCGCCCGGATATCTTTCAGATCGAGGACTTGCCCTGGTTCGAGCGGCGGCAGCATTTTTTCGTCGCCGACCGGTTCGTCATCGGTACCTTCCCGATATACTGACATGAACCCGGGATTTTTGACGGTCGATCCGTTGGCACGAAACAACCCCGCTTCCCCGCAGCTCAAGTCGGCCGCAACCGTATCTATCGTCGCGTGGATCATTTGGCTCGCGACGGTTCGCTTCCAGATCAGATCGTAGAGTTTATTCTGATCATCGGTGAGAAAACCCTTTATTTCAGCCGGGATGTGTTTCGCCGAAGTAGGCCGAATTGCCTCGTGAGCTTCTTGCGCGTTTTTCGAACGAGTCTTGTATACGGGCGGTTTGGCCGGAACTTCGGTCGCACCGTACCGCTCGGCAATGAAATCTCGGATTTCGGCGACGGCCTCCTGCGCGAGATTAACCGAATCGGTACGCATATAAGTTATCAACCCTTCGCTGCCGCTGCCGATGTCGATACCTTCGTACAACTGCTGGGCGGTCCGCATCGCGCGCTGCGCCGTGAATCCCAGTTTACGGACGGCTTCCTGCTGCAAGGTTGACGTTATGAACGGTGGGGCCGGGTTACGCTTTCGTTGCTTGCGGTCGATCTTGGCGACCGTGAGATTTCGACCGGCCGTCTCGGGGGCGTTGCTCGCCGCGGAGTCAAGCAGATCGGTTCTCGCCGCCAGAGCCTCCTTCTCGTTCATGATCGAAAACTGCTTGACTTTCTCGCTTCGGAGTTGAATAAGCTTGGCCTTGAATTCTTCCTTTTTTGCCAAAACGTCGGCTTCGATCGTCCAGTATTCGCGCGGCTTGAAAGCTTCGATCTCGTCTTCACGCTCGCAGATCATCCTCAGCGCTGGACTCTGCACCCGACCTGCGGAAAGTCCCGGTTTTATCTTCTTCCACAATAGCGGCGAGATATTGAATCCGACGAGATAATCCAGGGCGCGTCGCGCTTGCTGCGCGTTGACGAGCTCCATCGATATTTCCCGAGGGGACTCGATCGCTTCTCTAATCGCGCGCGGCGTGATCTCGTGAAAGACTACGCGGCGGACGTCCTTACCTTTTAGTACTTTTCGCGCCTTGAGCAATTCGACCAAATGCCACGATATGGCTTCGCCTTCGCGATCCAAGTCGGTCGCGAGATAAAGCGTGTCGGCTTTCTTCAGCTGTTTGGAAATGGCATCTACGTGTTTGTTATTGCGGTCGATGGCTTCGTACCGCATCGCGAAATTATCGTCCGGATCGACCGCGCCTTCCTTGGGTAAAAGGTCGCGCACGTGCCCATAGGACGCCAGTACCTTGTAATCCTTACCGAGGTATTTCTCTATCGTCGAAGCTTTCGCCGGCGATTCAACGACAACTACGTTGCGCGCCATGGAATACCGTTTAGTTGTCCCGGTTTATCGGGAGACAAATTTGGCAAGGAAGGGCTAATGTGCTTTCTCCTCAATCCCCACGGGCTGAACTGTGCATTGTTCGATCGGGATAGATCCGAGGAGCTATGTGCTGATGGCACAGCACACTGCTAATGTACACATCCGTACATATCATCCATGACTAGGTCTTCCATCCACACAAATGCCTGTTCTTGTCCGGGCCGGTTAAATAAGACCATCAAAACAATCCACTTCAATTGACCGATGTCAATCTCGTCCGCCCCGAGTGCCATGACGCGATCAATGACCAATTCCCGATTGGTAGGGTCGATCACCCCGACTTCTTCCAGGAAATGCAAGAATCCGCGACATTCGGTATCGAGTTTCGCTTCCTCCTCGAACGCATAAACACGAACCGAGGTAGCGCTTTCAGAGATCGTAGTTTCCGCCTGTTGGTTCGTCGTTGCCAAACCCTCGAGCCAATCAAATGCTTTCGCGATCTCGATACCGTCGAACCCCGCGTCCCTCAGTTCCGATCTGACCCTATCCCGATCGACTTCAAGCTCGATCTCGTCATCGATGTAATGCTCGAACAGATAGATCAGAATGTCGATTACAGTTTGCTTCATGTATGCCTCAACGATTTGGCAGAACATCGGCGGCCGAAGATACCATCGGCCGTTGGCGTTATCGTTGCCATCCCCTCGGTCGCGGCTGAGCCGTGCTCAGATAACACACTGAAACACGGTTCAATTGACGGTTCCAAGGTAGGTGTTTCCGGGAAGCGACCGCACCAAGCCTCTGACCTCAAGGGCCGACAGGATGGAGGAAACCTCAGTTGCCGTCAATCCAGAGCGCTGCACGATTTCGTCAAACGTTGCCGCGTCGAAGGCACAGGCTTCGAGAAGACGCCGCTCCCGCCCGACGAGCGACCGGGCATTTTTTGATTCCGCCGACACATTCGCGACCCCGGACATGAGCGTCCGTTTCGGAACCTCGGGTAATTGGTCGACGATATCGTTGATGTCTTCCACGAGTGTCGCTCCCTGCTTGATAAGCATGTGACAACCGGCCGCCATCGGGTTACGTATCGAACCGGGAACGGCGAATACGTCGCGGCCCTGTTCGGCCGCGTGCAAAGCTGTCGAAATGGAGCCGCTCCTAGCGGCCGCTTCAACAACGACGGTTCCGAAACTCAACCCGCTAATAATTCGATTACGACGGGGGAAATGGTATGGTCGCGGCGGACTGCCAAGCGGGAATTCCGAAATCAACGCACCCGACAGGCCAATTCTCTGCGCTAGATCCCGATGTCGGGACGGGTACACGCGGTCAATGCCGCAGCCGAAAACCGCTACGGTGGAACCCTCGGCGTCGAGCGCACCGCGATGCGCCGCACCGTCTATACCGGCCGCCAGACCACTGGTTACGGTGAAACCCAAATGCGTCAGGGTTCCGGCGATTTGGTAAGCGGTCTCCAAACCATAGTAAGTGCCTTTACGACTGCCGACTATGGCGACCTGGTGACTGGACACTACGTCCCCGTGGCCGCGGACGAACAACACGGTCGGGGGTACCGCGATCTCTTTCAGCAACTGGGGATAACCCGGATCATAAATCGAGATGATCTGGCGCCGGGGTGTTTCGGCCCACGCGATCGCCGCCTCGGCCGCAGCCCAATCCATTTCGCAGTCCAGTTCTCGCGCGAGCGAGTTGAGGGCACGCGTCATGGTTTTGACCGACTCTCCGGTCGTGCGGGAACGGTTGAAAGCGCCGGAAAATCGAGCCAGTTTTCGCGGGCTATCCGGCGCCGCGGCATGAAAAGCCAATACGCAGCGGCGTTCGCCGATGTCCAATCCTTTGTCCATCGCCGCCTATGGTAGCGCGGTGCAGCGGCCGTTGCACTAGCCCGTCGGCTGCGGTCGGCCGGTCCCGCAGCCCAGAGGGACGTCTTTCCGGCTTACGGGTTCCTTACCTTATCCAAGATGTGCACGGGCCTTTGGGTGTTCATGATCAGCGCGTAGCTTACGTTATCGAACGACCGAAAAACCATTAGCTCGCCTGCCCTTTCTTCGGGCAAAGTCACGGAGTGCGCGCGACCGCCTTTGGGTTCGTTGAGAAATTCGTCCAATGAACGTTTCGCTGCCATGAGGTTCGCATAAACGCTGTCCTTGACGTGCTCCATACCGGAGCTTTCTTCGGGGGCGCGCTGGATCGCATCGTACGCTTCCTGTGCATCAATGGCCGTTCCCATTTCGTCCTCGACAACAACGCCCGCCTGGTAGATTGCCAGCACGTGGCCGGGCATCAGGCCGTCCCCGGTGCCTCGATCGAGCACGACAACCTGGTACTGCCCGATTTGAGAAACCCCGTCAACGACCGAGATAATGTTACCGTCGACGCCGCCCGCGGGCGCATGCGGAACGAAGTCCGGATACTCGTCGGTCTGCTGCGGCATCAGGCGGTCGCCAGACAGGATCTCGCGGTTCGAACGAATGACCCGCGCCGTCGCGGGATCGCCGCCGCGTTCGATGATCACGTCACCGATATGCAATGCTTCGTGACCCAACAACTCCTTGGTTTCACCGTCGCGGTATTCGTCGCCGGTGCGAAACACGGAATATTTGTCCGTCGTCGGATCGATAAGGTTGCGAATGTAGATACGGTTTCCTGAACCGTTTACGAGGTGCAGATCCTGACTCGAGATGACGTAGCCGGTCGCATCGATGTCGGCGAGATCCATCACCCGCGGCCTTGACAGGAATGGCCGGATCGCATCCAACGGGATCGGCGCAATCGCATCGTCGTGCCGACGTTCCCTGACGGACGGCGAAAGCTTCACCCGCCGACTACCGTAGGCACCGCCGCGCGCGAGGTTCAAGATTGGCCGCCCATCCTTGTAAGTCAGCGAAACCTGATCCCCGGGATATATGAGGTGAGGATCCTCGATCTGCGGGTTCGCCTGCCAGATGTCGGGCCACTGCCAAGGATAGGTCAAAAAACGGCCGGATATATCCCACAGCGTGTCGCCCTTGACGACAATATAGGTACCAGGGTTGTCCGGATTAATTACCACGTCATCGCCGACGGCCGGGCCAAGCCCTATCAGCAACACGATTATGATCATAATTTTTGTAGGCATCTCAATACCCTTACGTGCAATACTTAACGTAGTTTAACAGATATTCCGCAATTTTCTAATCAAAACCAATATTTTCCATTTATCGGTGAAATCCCGTTGAATAATCAGTGTCTTAACAGTATTCTGCGGCCACATTCGAGATGCATTTGGAACATGGCGATTTTGCAAATCCTCCATTATCCGGACCCGCGCTTGCGCAACGTCGCGACGCCGGTGACGGTCGTCGACGACGAGATCCGGCAACTAGTCGACGATATGTACGAGACCATGTACGACGCGCCGGGGATCGGTCTGGCCGCGACGCAGATCAACGTCCACAAGCGAATTCTGGTTACCGACGTATCCGAAATCAACAACGACCCGGTGTGCGTGATCAACCCGAGGATCGTAGCGAGCGCGGGCAGCGAACAGATGGAAGAGGGCTGTTTGTCGGTGCCGGGGGTCTTCGAAACGGTCGAACGAGCGGCCCAGATCCGAGTTCAGGGACTCGACCGGGCAGGCAAGGCAATTGAATTCGACGTTGATGGTCTTCTTGCTGTCTGTATCCAGCATGAGGTCGACCACCTCGACGGAAAGTTGTTTGTCGACTATCTGTCCCAGCTGAAACGCTCGCGGATCCGAAAGAAAATGGAAAAAGATCAAAAGCAGTCGTTATAAGGCGGCATGCGGCTGCGACAATAAGGTAGTGACAACAGTCGATCACCCCCCCATCGAAGTCGATGCAAACTGACGACGAGCGTCGTCTCGCCGTAGTCTTTGCGGGGACCCCTGAATTCGCGGTCCCATCATTGCAGAGACTGCGCTCTGATCCTCGGGTCGAGGTCATCGCCGTCTATACCCAACCCGATAGGCCGGCCGGCCGAAGCCGCCTTATCATGCCCGGCGCCGTGAAAAAGGCGGCCGTTGATCTGTCGATTCCGGTTTTTCAACCCGCCAGTTTGAAAACGCACGACCAAATCGAAGCGTTTCGATCGCTCGCAGCGGAAGTCTTTGTCGTCGCCGCATATGGTTTGCTGCTGCCACAAGCGATCATCGAACAACCCCGCCTTGCGCTGAACGTTCATGCATCCCTACTACCGCGCTGGCGCGGCGCGGCCCCAATTCAACGTGCGATCATGGCGGGCGACGAAGAAACAGGGATCAGCATCATGCGTGTCGTCGAAGCACTCGACGCAGGCCCGGTACTATTGCGTCGGTCGTGCAAAATCGACGACGGCGATACGGCGGGGACGCTGCACGACAAACTTGCGGTGCTGGGTGCGGATTGTCTCGAGGATACGATCGATGCATTCTTGACCGATCGCCTCGTCGAGGCCGCACAGGAAGAAGCGGGGGTCGTCTACGCCGCGAAGATATCGAGTGACGATCGTATCCTTGACTGGACGCGCGCCGCTAGCGAACTCGCGCGACAGGTCAGAGCCTTGAATCCCGCTCCCGTTAGCACAACCCAATTCGGAACGACCAGAATAAAGGTGTGGTCGGCGAAGGTCGTCGAGGCCGCGGTAACCGCAAGACCCGGGGCAATCATGGCGGCCAACGAAGATGGAATCGATATCGCAACCGCCGATGGCGTGTTGCGGATAACGGAATTGCAACCTGAAGGTAAACGTCGCATGAACGCGGTGGAGTTCGTCAACGGTTTCGGACAACTTCTGGCGCCGACCTGACTGAAGATGGCACTAAGTACACGGGCCGTCGCGGCGAATGCGTTAACGCTGGTGGCGGGAGAGGGAAAAGCGCTCGATGCCGTGTTGAGTCAAGCTCTCGATCTCCTCGAAGACCCGCGCGATCGCGCATTCACCCAGGAATTGGTCTACGGGGTGCTCCGCTGGTACTGGAAATTGCTGCCGCAATTGCAAAGCCTGCTACGCAGACCTTTGCGCCGACGCGATCGAGATGTCGAAATGCTGCTGCTGGCCGGCCTCTATCAACTGCAATATTTGTCCACACCGCCGCACGCCGCCGTTGCAGCCACGGTCGAGGCGTGCGTTGAATTCGACAAAGCTTGGGCAAAGAAGCTAGTGAATGGGACTCTACGCAATGCGATTCGCGGGGCAGCGACGCTCGACGAACTGGCTATGAGTTCCGTTTCTACGCGTACAGCCCACGTCGAATGGTTTGTACGGACCTTGCAAAGCGACTGGCCCGCGCATTGGGAGACGATACTCGCCGCCGACAACGAGTACCCGCCCTGCACACTACGCGTCAATGCCCTCCAGGGATCGCGTGATGAATACCTGGAAACGCTTGCACTCGCAGGGATCCAGGCACGGCCGACGAAGTATTCGGTGCAAGGCATTCGCCTCGACAAGCCGATCCCGGTCGAATCGCTACCCGAGTTCGAGCAAGGACGTGTATCGATTCAGGACGAGGCCGCACAATTGGCGGCGACGGTCCTCGATCTCACGGACTGCGCGCGTGTACTGGACGCGTGCGCGGCCCCCGGCGGAAAAACGGCGCATGTTCTGGAATCGAATCCGGGGCACCTGAGCGTCGTTGCAGTCGACCGTTCGGCACACCGTGTCGCGCTACTCAGTGATACGCTGCGACGCCTCCGGCTGAGCGCAATCACCCATACGGCCGATACGACGCGGCCCGAAGACTGGTGGGACGGCACCCAGTTCGACCGCATCCTGGTCGACGCACCGTGCTCCGGCAGCGGTGTTATTCGACGCCACCCGGACATCAAAATCCATCGCCGCGAGAATGACATTCGAAAGCTGGTCGATCAGCAGATCGCTCTACTGGATTCGTTATGGCTACTGCTCAAACCTGGGGGTAAGCTTATATACGGTACGTGCTCGGTGTTGAGGGCCGAAAACGACCGCGTCATATCCCGATTCGTCGCCGGCGGGAAAGGGATAAGGATGGACCGAATAAAGGCCGCCTGGGGCGTTGCAACCGATTGTGGTCGCCAAATCATTACCGGAGAACAATACATGGACGGGTTCTACTATGCCCGCCTGGTAAAAGAGTGACCGCCCAATGCTAAGACAATGGTGTTTCTGCCGACAGAACCTACGGTCGGGTCGACCGACGAACCCGCATTTGCCGCCGGCACGAAGCGCCGACTGGTGAGAAATGCGGGCTAGAAATGTAGTGCTGAAGCCACCAGCGAATCAGGCTATGGCGATGCTGATCGTGTTCATCCTGGGTATGGCGCCTGGGACGGCGGCGGCCGGCTCGATTACCGTCCATTCCGCCGACTCGAACGTGATCAATCAGATGTTAGTAATCAGTGCTGAGATGGATTTCGTATTCAGCGATGACGCGCTGGAGGCGATGCAGAGCGGTGTCGCCTTGATCGTCGATGTGGATTTCCGAATAAAACGACAGCGACGTTACATTTGGGATCCGAGTATTTTGAATCTGAGTCGGCGCTATCGAATCGAGAGGCACGCGATCAGCGACCGATACGTGATTACCGATCTCGTGACGGATAACCGCAGGATTCACGATTCGATCGAGGCGGCCGTACGCGACCTCGGACGGATCCGTGAAATTCCGATCGCAGAAAACAGCCAAATCGATAGTTCGCTCGATTACCAGGTCGGGATCCGCGCCCGTCTCGACCTCGAATCGCTGCCGGCCCCGTTGCGGCCGCTCGCCTACATCTCGCCGAGCTGGCGCATGTCCAGCGGGTGGTATCAATGGACATTAGACCCATAAAGCGTCGTGTGACGGTCCTCGCAGCGGCTTCTCTGCTGAGCCTGTTGCTGCTCGGATCGCTGATCCTGATGAGCTCCGGGATCCGGAATTCGGGCAGTTTTGGCGCGATGTATTCCGCTTTGTTGCTATTGAATTCAGTGGGGCTGTTGACATTTATCGGGCTGATCGCGATCAACGTACGACGTTTGACCAAGCAACTCCGGCGACGGGAGGCGGGAGCACGACTGACGCTCAGGATGCTCGTCATTTTCGTCACTTTAGCGGTATTCCCGGTATTGGTGGTTTACGGCTTTTCCCTGGATTTTCTCCGGCGCGGAATCGACAGCTGGTTCGACGTCGAAATCGATCGGGCGCTAAACGATTCGCTCGAACTTAGCCGTGCCGCATTGGACTTGAGAATGCGCGAACTGCTTGGGCAAACCGAGCAAATGGCGTATGAAATCGCCCAAGGAACGAGCTCCCCCGCTCCGTTGAATCTAAACGTGTTGAGGAACCCGGACGCCACGATCGTGGCGAACTCTCCGACCCCGGCGCCGCGCGATTTGGATCTACTACGGGAACGTAGCGGAGCCGAAGAACTCGCGCTGCTCACGCGTGAAGGGCGACTACTCGGAAGCAGTACCGGCGCAACGGCCATCGTCCCTAACCTGCCGCCGGAGGCGATCGTGTTACAAGTGCGCCAGGGGCGCAGCTATATCGGCCTCGATCCGATCCGTGACGCGGGTCTGTACGTGCGGGTCGCCGTCAACGTCCCCGAGGTATCGGTGGGCTCCGGCCGTCGGATCCTGCACGCCCTCTTTCCGATCGCGACCCGTTTGAACCGTCTAGCGGACAGTGTCGAATCGGCTTACGCCGAATACAACGAACTGTCTTACCTGCGGGACAAACTAAAATTGAGTTTCGCGATGACGCTAACCTTGGTACTCCTATTCAGCATCGTCACGGCAGTATGGGCGGCTTTCTACTCGGCCCGGCGCCTGGTGCAGCCAGTCCGAGATCTGGCGGCCGGTACCGCGGCGGTCGCGGACGGTGACTATGAAACCAGCCTGCCCGTGCAAAGCAATGATGATATCGGCTTTCTCGTTCGTTCGTTCAACGACATGACTAAACGGGTCGCCATCGCGCGGGGCGAAGTCGAAGCACAGCATCGGTATCTCGATGCGGTGTTGGGTCAGCTATCATCCGGTGTCATCGCCCTCGATGAAGCAACCGTCCTC
Source organism: uncultured Enterobacteriaceae bacterium (assembly GCA_964523765.1). Lineage (GTDB taxonomy): Bacteria > Pseudomonadota > Gammaproteobacteria > UBA11873. The sequence goes on along the minus strand of CAZFZX010000088.1, from coordinate 5,655 downwards.
ACGACAATAAACGACAGCGCCAGGGAGATCCTCGGACTAGGTGAGGGTGAGATCGCCGGCAAGCGGCTGGCGGATATCGCCGATGGTAAAGACCATTTACGGCCATTCGTGGACGGCATCATGCCTCTACTCGACAGTCACGACGGCCGTTGGCAACAACAGATCGTGATCTTCCGGCCCAGTGGCCGGCGGGTTTTGATGTGCCGCGGAACGAAGATGGCGGTGCGCACGCCGGAATCCGCCGGCAGTGTCATCGTATTTGACGAGATCACCGCCATCATCCAGGGCCAACGGGACGCAGCATGGTCGGAAGTGGCGCGGAGACTAGCGCACGAGATCAAGAACCCTTTGACGCCGATCCAACTGTCAGCCGAGCGGCTCCGGCAAAAATATCTCGGTAAGATGTCCGAAGGGGACGCCGATACGCTCGAACGCCTGACGGCCACCATCATTCAGCAAGTAGACACGATGAAGTCGATGGTCAACACGTTTTCCGATTATGCCCGGCCCCCGAAGATCAACCCGGAGACAACAGACCTGAACGAATTGGTAAGCGGCGTGGTGGAGTTGTTCAAGAGCGCGAACCCGGCGATGGACTTCGAACTCAAACTTGACGGCGACCTACCTGAAATCCCGGTGGACGGTAGTCGGTTGAGGCAGGTGATCAACAATCTCGTCAAAAATGCCGTCGAAGCCTCAAATCAAGCGTCCGAAGCCAAAGTCGCCGTGTGCACCGCGCTCTCTTCGTCGGATTCCGGAACGTATGTCGAAATTCGCGTTGAAGATCAAGGGGAAGGGATCAACGAAGAATTGTTCGAAAACATCTTCGAACCCTATGTAACGAATAAGACCCGGGGTACGGGACTGGGCTTGGCGATCGTTAAGAAGATTGTAGAAGAGCACGGGGGAATCGTCTCGCTGGAGAACAACCGCGGCGCCGGCGCCGCAGCGATAATAAGACTGCCAATCGAAGGTGTTGGCGATACACTAGTACTCCGTCAGAGTAATATTGGCGGGCGCGAGCGAAGGATTAGTCATGAGTAAGACGAGCGTGGGCGCCGCGGCCGGCGAAAGTTTGGCGGCTCAGCCGAAACGAACCCGCCGGGCCGGTCACGCACGGCGCGGACCGCGAGCATTGAGCCGAGCCCTCGGCAACGGATGCAACACGGTATCGGCTCAATGGATGGGCTCCGGACCCGTCGAAGATGTACGCTGCAGGAGTATTGAAATCCCGTTAACGAGGAACGTCGTATGAGCTCCCCCCATATTCTGGTCGTAGATGACGAACCCGATATTCGCAGCCTGTTGAAAGAGATCCTGGAAGACGAGGGATTCGAAATCAGCGTTGCCGAGAACGCCGGCGACGCGCGGGAAGCGCGACGACAGCGGCGCCCGGATCTCGTCCTGCTGGATATTTGGATGCCGGATACCGACGGCATTACGCTATTGAAAGAGTGGTCCGAAGGAGGCCAGGTCGATGTCCCCGTCATCATGATGTCGGGACACGGCACAGTAGAAACGGCGGTCGAAGCGACTCGGCTCGGCGCCTACGATTTCATCGAAAAGCCGCTTTCCATCGCGAAACTGCTGGTGACGGTGCAACGGGCACTCGAAACCGCCGATCTACAGCGCGAAAACGTCGGCCTCCGGAAAGGAATCACACCCTTAGACGATCCTATCGGAAACAGCGCGGCTATCCGCAAGATGCGAACGGATGCTGGACGCATCGCGCAACACAGAACTGTTGTATTCATTACCGGCGACTCGGGAACCGGGAAGGAAGTCATTGCCCGATACCTGCATAAGGAGAGCCCTCGGGCCGACGGGCCGTTCATTACGGTAGGGGTCGCGGGTCTCGCCCGGGAAAATCCCGACGCTGAACTCTTCGGCACCGAAATCGATGGGCAGGTTACCTTCGGTTCGCTCGAACAGGCGAACGGCGGTTCGTTGTTTCTCAAGGATATCGCCGACATGGACCTGAACACACAGGCCCGCCTATTAAGCGCGCTGGAGAACGAAGCGCTACTGCGTGTTGGCGGCTTCGAACCCGTTCAAATCGATGTCCGGATCATCGCAGCCACGCGCCGGGACCTAGCTGACGCGGTAGCCGCCGGTACATTTCGTGACGATTTGTTCTACCACTTAAACGTCGTACCGTTGCACGTACCACCGCTTCGGGACCGATCCGAAGATATCGAATTGCTGAGTCGTTATTATCTGGATTACTTTGAAATCAACGAAGGCCTGCCTCGGCGGGAGTTCTCCGCCGGCGCCAAAAACCGGTTGAGGGACTACGACTGGCCGGGCAACGTGCGGGAGCTGAAAAACCTGGTACAGAGACTCATGATCCTCGGCGGCCCGGATCAAATATCGGCACAAGAGATTCATTCCGCCCTCGGGATCCGACCGCAGACCGAGGGTAAGCTACCGTTCCCGGGTTTCGATTTACCTTTGCGCGAAGCACGCGAAAAATTTGAGAAGGCCTACCTTGAATATCAACTCCACGCTTTGCGCGGGAGTGTCAGTAAGGTCGCGGAACGCGTAGGGATTGAACGTACGCACTTGTATAGGAAATTGCGCAGCCTGGGGATCGATCCGAAGCAGATCAAAGAATCGTCCCGCGCATGAAAATTATCATCCTGGGGGCCGGCCAAGTTGGGTCTTCGGTCGCCGCGAATCTTTGCAACGAAGCGAACGACATCACGGTCGTCGATCGGAACCCGGCGTGCCTGCAAGCGCTTCAGGATCGATTCGATCTTCGCGGTATCGTCGGCCACGGATCGCATCCGGACATTCTCTCGGCGGCGGGCGCACAGGATGCCGATATGATCATCGCGTTAACAAACAGCGATGAAACAAACATGATCGCTTGCCAAGTCGCCTATACTTTGTTCAGAACTCCAACCAAAATCGCACGCATCCGGGAAGTGCAATACCAGAAAGCGACTGATTTGTTCGCACAGGAAGCGCTCCCGATCGATGTTCTGATCAGTCCCGAACAGGAAGTTACCGACTACATTAGACGTCTGATCGAATTTCCGGGAGCGCTGCAGGTTCTGGATTTCGCCCACGGACGAGTACAGTTGGTCGCTGCCCGTGCGTTTTACGGAGGACCGCTCGTCGGGCACCGGCTAAACGAATTGCCCGAGCAGTTACCCGGTGTAGAGACACGCGTCGTTGCAATCTACCGGCGGCATGAGCCGATTATTCCCAATGGCGCTACCGTAATAGAAACAGGCGACGACGTATTCTTCGTCGCCGCACCGAAGCACATCCGCGCGGTGATGAGCGAATTTCAACGGCTCGATTCGCCCAACAAGCGCGTCTTGGTCGCCGGTGGCGGAAATATCGGAAAGCGCCTCGCGATCGCCCTTGAGAAGCATTGTTCCATCAAAATAATCGAGAGCGACAGGGAACGTGCTCAGCAAATCGCCGAAGAACTGAAACATGCCTATGTATTGTTAGGCGATGCCGCGGACGAGGATTTGCTGGTCGAGGAAAACGTGGAACAGATAGATGTGTTCTGCGCGCTAACTAATGCCGACGAGGCCAACATCATTTCCTCGATGCTGGCGAAGCGGCTGGGCGCCAAGACCGTCATGGCGCTGATCAACAGAGCCGCATACGTCGATCTCGTTCAACGAGACATCATCGATATCGCGATTTCACCCCAGCAAGCGACGATTGGCAGCCTGCTTGCCCACGTGCGGCGAGGCGACGTCGTCAAAGTACACGCGCTGCGGCGCGGCGCGGCCGAAGCGATAGAAGCGATCGCCCACGGCGACCGCAATTCAAGCCAGGTAGTCGGGCGCCCGCTCGACAACATTGAGCTGCCGCCGGGCACAACTATCGGCGCTATCGTACGCGGCGACGCCGTTATCATGGCGCACCACGATACGGTCATCGAGGCAGAAGACCATGTGATCATGATCGTAACGAATAAGCGGCACGTGCGGGACGTGGAACGTTTATTCCAAGTCAGTGTAACGTTTCTGTAAGCAATCGATGGCCGGCGGAAATGAGAATCCAGACGTAGTGGTTAAAGACGTCGCCGCGCGGCGGAACTCGGGCGTCGATAAAAGTAGATCGATCGGAACTGCGTAGTGCGATTAAAGGTTATCCAGAAAGTTTTGGGGCTACTGCTGTCGATCTTCAGCGTGGCCCTGCTGCCGCCGCTATTGATAGCGCAGTGGACGCGTGACGGGGCCGGTAACGCGTTCGCGATAGCAATCGTCGTCATTCTATTTGCCGGCCTCGCTCTGTGGGCTCCAGTGCGAAACGTCAAGCGCGAAATGAAGCTCCGCGATGGTTTCATCATAGTCGTCCTGTTCTGGGTAATACTCGGGACGAGCGGATCGATCCCGTTCATGTTGGTAGAAGGGCTCGAAATGTCGCCCCCCGATGCGATATTCGAATCTCTTTCGGGTTTAACCACCACCGGCGCTACAGTCATCGTTGGAATCGACGCGCTGCCGCCCTCGATCCTTTTCTATCGGCAACTTCTACAGTGGCTCGGTGGGATGGGCATCATTGTTCTGGCAGTCGCTATACTACCGATACTCGGTGTCGGCGGCATGCAGCTTTATCGAGCGGAAACTCCCGGGCCGATGAAAGACACAAAGCTTACACCGAGGATCACCGAAACGGCGAAAGCGTTGTGGTACATCTACCTTGGCTTGACCGTCGCGTGCGCGGCTTCCTATTTTTTTGCCGGAATGGATTTGTTCGACGCGCTGTCTCACAGTTTTAGTACGGTGGCGATCGGCGGATTCTCGACACACGATCTATCCCTCGGCTATTTCGACAATCCCTTGATCGAGGCGATCGCCGTATTGTTCATGTTTCTCGCCGGGATCAATTTCTCGCTGCATTTTCTTTCCTGGCGCAATCGCAACGCCAAACCATACTTTTTCGATTCAGAATTCAGGATGTACGCCGCCGTCACAGTAACCGTATGCCTCATTTGCAGTGCCGGGTTGAGTCTCACACTTTATCAGGACGACTGGGTTGAAGCGTTTCGTTTAGGGATATTTCAGGCCGTATCGATAGGTACTACCACGGGTTTTACGACCGCAGGCTTCCAGACATGGCCCGGATTCTTACCATTGCTGCTATTGTTCGCGAGCTTTATAGGCGCCTGTGCCGGATCGACTGGCGGCGGCATCAAAGTCGTGCGTTTTCTACTGCTGTATAAGCAAGGCCGCAGGGAAATTCTACGATTGATCCACCCGAACGCGATCATTCCGATAAAAATGGGTGGGCGGCCCGTAAGCGACCGCATCGTCGATGCGGTCTGGGGATTTTTCGCCACTTACGTCGCGGTATTCGCGGTGCTCCTGCTTTCGGTGATGGCGACAGGTCTCGATCAAGTCACGGCTTTCTCAGCGGTCGCGGCCTGTCTGAACAACCTCGGGCCAGGGCTCGGCGAAGTCAGCGCCCATTACGGTGCTCTACCGGACGAAACCAAGCTCATCCTCAGCTTCGCGATGGTCCTCGGTCGCCTCGAGATATTTACGCTCCTTGTTTTGTTGACGCCGTCGTTCTGGCGAACGTAATTCTCGGTGGAAGACCTCGGAGACGGGATCGAGTCGACGTCGAAACGGGGCCACTTAACCCGAAAAAACCTAAGGAACTTCTGAATAAGTCATCGATCTG
>CAZFZX010000087.1:0-17855 GCA_964523765.1 uncultured Enterobacteriaceae bacterium | reverse complement strand
CCTAACCCGTATTCTGCCGGGGCGACGCGATAGCGCCGGGAGAGAAGCGTGAGCAACGCCGCCGGCACTACCAAATGAGTCAGAAAATCGAGGGCCCAGAAAGCGGGTGGCGAAGCACGGTATAGCGGCCCGTTCCAATAACCGTTCAACAGGAGGATCCCGGCGGTGGGAAACATCGCCACCAACATAGCGGTACGTCTGTCCAAGAATCTACCGGGCCCGCTAGATCCGCCAGCCTACCGCGTTAGTCGCGTCGTTCCAATCGCATCGAGCGGCGATGGAATTTCAGCAACTCTTTGCATCGTTGTTCCAACTCGGTTCCTTCTTCAACGGCGTCGAGATAGAAGCGGATCAGCGCGCGCATCGTGTTCTCGACCTCGCGCGGTGAGGTCGAGACGCGCACTTTGGCGTGTATGCGCCGCATGTACCGAAGCAAATACCATTCGGTGGTCTGAGCATCCGGCCGGAGTGCACTCAACTCCTTGATATGACGCACGAGAACGACGCGGAATTCGTCGAAATGCGCCTGGAGTTCAACCACGGCTGTCACGTACGGGCGGTTGTGCCGCGGCTGTTGGTTGGACTCAATCTTAGGCCGCGGCGCTATCGAGTAGCACGCGCGATTCCGCTAATCAGACCGTTCGGTTATTTCCAGCAGATGGTATCCAAACTGCGTCTGAACCGGTCCATGAACGGTGTTGAGTTCCCCGCTGAAAACGACTTCGTCGAATTCCTTGACCATCTGTCCCGGCCCGAACTCCCCGAGATCGCCGCCCTGCGCTCCCGACGGACAGCTAGAATGCGTCCGCGCCACGTCGGCAAAATCGCTGCCTCCCTGGATCTCGGTTTTGAGTTCTTCGCACTTTTCGTTCGTGTCGACCAATATGTGCCGCGCTCTTGCCTTAGCCATGATAGTCCTCCCAGCCATTGGGTTCGTATTGAAGGTTCGTCGCGCCCGGAGCGCAACCCTGCGGTGCGCCGGCGCCGCTGAGCCGCGGCAATCGGGCTCCCCGGGCTCCGCCGCCGTCGCTTGCCCCCGCGAATTATCCCGATTGAGAGCTGGAGCGCAATGCTTGACGCCGGAACGGGCTATTCGCCCGCGGTTTGACGGCTACGACTCCGATTCGACTCGATCGAAACCGGATCGATGATACCCTCTGTGTACCACTCCCAACGACGAGGCAACCATGGGCGCAGGCGCACGCATTCCAGGGACCCCGGATCCCATGCACCGATGGCCCGGTGCCGGCGACGTGACTTTGGCCGGAGATTCGTGGGGTACTCCAGACGGACCGCTGGTCCTGTTACAACACGGCGGGGGCCAAACGCGCCATGCCTGGAAAAATGCCGGCGAGGCACTCGGACGGGCCGGTTACCACGCGGTCGCTTTTGATGCCCGCGGGCACGGCGATTCCGACTGGTCGGACGACGGCGCCTACGGACAGGACGTGATGGTCGAAGACCTATGCCGCCTACTCGACGCGCTGGGCAACGGCAGACCCGTTCTGGTAGGCGCATCCATGGGCGGCGGTACGAGCCTGGTCGCGGTCGGCGAAGACCGCGTCGACGCCACGGCGCTGGTGTTGGTCGACATTGCACCGAAGATCGAACCGGAAGGCGTGAAGAAAATCGGGGCGTTCATGCGCCAGCGCCCAAACGGTTACGATTCCCTAGAGGAAGTCGCGGCGGCAATCGGCGCTTATCAACCCCATCGGGAGCCGCCGAAAGATCTTGCGGGCTTAGCCAAAAATCTCCGGCTCGACGACAACGGAAAATATCGATGGCATTGGGATCCGCGTTTCCTGCTGGCCCCCCGCGATTTGGACAAACGCGTCTCGCGCTTGGAAGCGTGCGCGCGCACCCTTAAGCTGCCGGCGCTACTCGTACGCGGCGGCCTGTCCGACGTATTGAGCGAAGACGGCGCGCAAGCCTTTTTGCAAATGTGTCCGCACAGCGAGTATATGAACATCACCGACGCCGGACACATGGTTGCGGGCGACCGCAACGACGTGTTTGGATCGGCTGTCATCGATTTCCTCACCCGAACGGTTCCAATCGGGGACGCTCCGGTACACGGCGCCCACGTCACGCACCCGCATCATACGGGTCCGCCGGGCGACATCAACGACATACCATAATCATCTCTTAGATCCGTTGACCGAGGTGCCGCATATCGATCTCGGTCGCGCTGACGTTACCGGCTTCGACAACGAAATTATCCGTGTCGGGGCTCTGATCGATACGGGCGTTCGATAGATCGTGATGAAACTGCGCACCTTTGCGGCTGAAACACCGATCATAGTAGGTATGGCCGATGCGCGTTTTGACGACCGCGATCTCGGCCGATGCCGCCGCCGGAAAGTTAACATTCCAAGTAGTCGGGGGCGCCCGTGAACTCATAGCGAGTTCATTCCATACCAGTGGTATCAGCCGTTCCAGTAGAGTGCGCACTTCGGCAACGGTATCGGGCGGGAAACGGCGCTGTTCCATCCATTGTCGGAACTGCGAGGGCGCCAGCGCCTGCGACAACGCCAGGGCCGGGAGCCGAGCGATGTTCGCTTCGAAACAAGCACCGACTGTGCCGGAAGCAAAGATAAAGCCCAACCCGACATTCTTGCCGATGTTCGTCCCTGAAACGACGATATCGGGGCGCTCGTCCAAAAGATTATGTACCGCGAGGTTTACACAATCCGCCGGAGTTCCCGTAACCGACCAGGCCGGCGTTCCCTGGAGGTCGATGCGGTCGGCGTACAGGGTACCGAAGCGCGTCATCGCTTTGCCCTTCCAACTCTGCTCCTCGGCCGGCACGACGACTTCGACGTTACCGATAGCCGAAAGCGCCGTGATGGTGTAATGAAACAGCGGCGAGTCGTGGCTGTCGTCGTTCGTCAACAGAATGTTCGGTCGTTTTGTCACATTAGCGCCCGCTTAACGATAGACGGCCGGGAAGTTCTTGGATCCATACTCCTGGTCATTTCGGTTTTTCGAGACCCAACCTCCGGTAATACTTTTCCGGTACGGTATCGGGATCCTTGTAGACGATCATGGTGCAGTAGTCCGTACCGATCTCCGCCGCCGGCTCGACGACAACGAAAGGTTTCCCGTTCGCTTCGATGTCGACTTTTTCCATCGCATACTCGTGCGCGCAATACACCGGAAAGTTCTCCCGACCGTAGGTCAACGGCTGCTTTTTTTCGATCGTCAGAAACGCCTCGGCACCTTCATACTTGCCCTCGCTGGCCAAGCGCCCGCCGCTGCCGCACGGGCAGAGTTTGATTTCGACCTTCTCATCGTCCTCGCTGATCGCGAGCGGCTGCAGGTGCCCGCGCAGACCGGCGACAAACATCTTTATTTTTGCCGGCATCGCCTCGGGTTCGTCCGGTAGACTGTCGACGATTGGTTTCCACCAGGCCCGCACCCCTTCGGTCATGACGGTTTCCAACGCATCGTCCCCGTAGCGGCGCCCGACTTCGCTCAAGGTCGCGGTGATCCAATTTCGGTAGAGGTCGTGCATGGAGAGAAATTCGTTGTACATGCGTTGCGCGATCTTCTTCGCCTGCGCCACATCGCCTGCATCGATAGCGTCAGTCAGGCGGTCCACAGTCCGCCGCTCCATCTCGCGTAGCTCTTCCTCGCTGAAAAAACGTTCTTGCATAATCGGCCTCCCGGTTCGCTGCTGTTAACACTTCGCCTAGCGCAGTATATCCTAGAGACCTTGCGGGCCGATCCGGTTCGAGGGCTGATCGCTCCGAGTCCACGCCGCAACAATGCCGACTTAACATAGAATGAGTAGCGATGGTGAAACCATACAAAGCCGTTTTGTTTGATCTGTTCAACACCGTCGCAATGTGGCAGCCCGATCGCTTGCCGCCGTTCGAGTGGCGTGGCAAGACCTTGCACTCGACCATCGGAATACTGCGTCAGACGGTGGAAGAACAGGTGCCTGAGGCGTCATTCGACGCCTTCCTCGACGCGCTGTGGGCCGCCAACGACGAGCTTTCGGCCCGGCGGGCAACCGACATGAAGGAAATCCCCTCGCTCGAACGGTTTACGCTGACGCTAACAAAGATCGGTTACCCGGAAGTAGAGGACACACGCCGTCGCGCCCGGATCTTGTCGCTGAAACATATGGAGTTACTGGCTAGTGCGGTCGAGGTCCCGAACACTCACGTCGATTTTCTCGGGCGTATCAGCGAGCGCTACCCGCTGGCACTGGTATCCAATTTCGACCACGGTCCGACGGCACGGGAAATCGTCGAGCGCGACGGCGTCGCGGGCTATTTCGACCCCATCGTGATTTCCGACGATCACGGCTGGCGCAAACCCCACCCGAGCATTTTCTCCGATACACTAGCTACGCTCGGCGTTGCCGCCGATGAGGCGCTGTACGTCGGCGATTCCGCCGAAGACGACGTTGTCGGCGCAAAGGGCGCCGGGCTCGACATTGCCTGGGTCAACGCGCGCGGCGGCGAGTTGCCGGCCGGGATCCCCGCACCGGATTACGTCGTCGCGGCCATCCCGGCGCTTAGCGACATCTTGTTGCCCGATTAGGGTCGGGATCTCCCGCGCCGCAGCGGCATCATCGAGTCGCGGTGCGAGAAATGCGCGTTCCCGCGGCCCGTCCTTCTGGGCACGAACCGCCCGCCGTCACTGCTTGATCAGGAAATTGACCAGGGCGCCCGCATCCTCCGCCAAGATGCGGCCCAGCGGACCATCCGAATAGGTCGACTGGATGATCGTGCCGTCACCGCGCATCAGGAACTGGCTCGGCTGAATAATATCGCGCCGGTCCTCCCACCATGCGCCCAGCGCGTCCGCGATGTCTCGCCTCACACCTTCGCCGATCGCAAACGAAACCTCATCCGCCACCTGCCCGGCCTCTGCGCCCGTATCGACGCTTGCGGCGAATACCGATACCCCGAGCTGCTGCAGTTCGTCTTTCTTTTCTTCATAGCCGACCAACTGTCGACGGCAGAAAGGTCACCAGTGTCCCCGGTAGAACAGGACTGCCGCAAAATCCGATTCGATTTCATCCGGCAGCGTGACGCTGCCGCCGCCGACCAGGTTCAGGGTGACCGGTGGGAAGGTATCCCCGCTGCGCAATTTATCGCTCATCGAAATCCTCCTGTACGACCTTCCCGACAACGTATTATCGGCATTTCGGCGACGCGTTGGAACCGCCGGATACGGCGCGGGCAAGCGCTATCCACCGCCGGCATCGTGCCTCGCGGCGCGCCCGTTGCGCCCGGCTCAGGATTACGCGCTATAGTGTCGCCTCCCGGATCAACAATGGAGACAGCAACTATGAGTGACCCCGCCATCGAAGCCAGCGAAACCGGCTGGATCGCGCAACATCGAAATCAATACCTAACGGATCCGGAAGCCGCCCACCTATTCGATACGACCGCCGCGGGCGGCCCCGGGCCGCTGCCAACCCTGCTGCTGACGACAACCGGCTGTAAATCGGGGAAAGAAAGCATCATGCCGCTGCTCTATGGCGAGGTCGAGGGTGGTTATGCCGTCATCGCTTCGAAGGGAGGCGCACCGAAACACCCGGGCTGGTATCACAACAGCCGGGCGCAAGGCGAAGTAACCGTGCAAATCGCCAAAAAGATATTCCAGGCCAACACGCGCGTCGCCACCGGCGATGAGCGCACCGCTATCTGGGATCAGATGGTTGCCATGTATCCGCCTTTCGGCGATTACCAGGTCAGCGCCGGCGCCCGCGAGATCCCCGTGGTCGTGCTCGAACCCGTCGGCTGAGCCTCCGCCGGACCGACAAGCCGACGGCGGCACAAGAAGCCTGCTAAGGCGAATCGTCGACAATAATGAACCGGTTAGTCCTCTACAGTGCCGAGATTTGTCCGTACGCGCAACGTACGCGCATCGTGCTGCACGAGAAGTCCATCGCCCACGAAGTCGTGGAGATCGATCTCGACGACAAACCGGAGTGGCTCGGCGAGCTTACGCCGACCCGGCGGGTACCGGTGATCCGGCACGACGACTTCGTCCTGTGGGAGTCCGCGACGGTGAACGAGTATCTCGACGGCACTTTTGCCGGCACCGCGCTTCGACCAGGGGACGAGCGCGGGCGCGCCGTGATGCGCAACGAGATCCGCCACTTCGACAGCGTATTCCTGCCAACCTTGTACAAATTGTTGTTCGAACAAGACGCGGACGAACAGGCTCGCTTACGCGAACAAACGGAACGCGGTTTTGAGTTTCTGGAGCAACGCCTCGAGGCAATCCAGGGGGGCGGGCCTTACTGGTTAGGAGCGCAGATGTCACTCGCCGATGCGTCCATGTGGCCCTTTTTCGAACGCCTGGGAGTGTTTGAACACTACCGCAAGCTTGGTGGTGCTGCCGTCGGCCTGCGCCCGCTTGCGTCGCTGGTTCGACACCGTCGCGGGGCGGGCCTCAGCGCGATCGACGACGACGCACGACCTAGACTATTTTCTGCCGCGCTATGCGCATTATGCGAGCGACACCGCAGATGGCTTGTCGGCGCGGGCCTTTCGCGCCGGCGCGGCCAATTGAACGGCGGCAAGCCGGAACTCGGATTACTGTTTTTGGTCGCCGCGCACAGCCAGCACCAGATAGCTGCCGTCATAGAAGGTTGGCCGACCGGCCGGCGGTAACAAGATCACGCGGGAAAAGTTGGTCACACCGACGCGCTCGGCACCGGTCCAATACCAGCCCGACTCGGTGTTCGGCAGCAGCAGGGCGGTACGCCCGACCGGCGCCTCGGTAGTCTGCGGTGAAACTGCGACCAGTTCGCGCACCGTCGGCAACCGCCAATCGTCATACCCGCACAAACCGCTGGCGCCGACCGCCTGAATGTAAGCCTCCGTGTTGCACGAACCGCCGGCCATGATCCCCCGGGTGCAATCGCCGCTAGTGGTATCTTTGTAGCCGGGATAACCGCCGTTGGTCGCCGGATTGCTATCGTAGGGCGTATAGGTCCAGCGCCGATCGCGCAGCCCCTTATCGGCGGTCTTCACTTCCCACAGGAGACCCGTCCGCTCGTCGCGGAGGCAGGCCCAATCCCTGGGCCCGGCGCCGCCCGCCGTGTCGCTCGGCAGCGCGCTGCCGTCGTTGCCGATCTTGGTAAAGACTTCCACGGCTGACGTCGAACCGCCGACACCGAACAGGGCGACCAATCCCAGCGACGCCCAAAACCCCCTCGCCGCAAGCGCGCGCGTCGTTCTCACCGGCGGGACAACGCAACCTCGACATCACCCGGGTCGATACAGATCAATTCCGGCACCCCGCCTTCCAGCGCCGGCGCCGGAATGGGGTTGTTCGCGGTACACGCCCAACCTTGGTCGGTAAACGTGAAATCGCGCGTGTAGGTTCCGCGCAGCGGCATCGGGTAAGCGACGAAACGTTCCTCGGCGACGAGAAAACGCCACACCACATCGAGCATGGTGTCGTTCACCCACACGTCCTGGGTCTGTGGATGGATCGCCAGCGCATAGGGTGCCGGGATCTCGCCTGGGGCATAGATGGGAAGCGGATAGACGGTGACCTGCCAGCTGTCGACGTCGATCTTGGCCACGGCGCCGTCCGAAAATCCGGCGACCCATAGTTTGCCCGCGGCGTCGAAGCGCTGCCGCCGCGGCGCACGCACCGGCGAATCGTATTCCTTCACTGCTAAGGTTTCCGGGTCGATCCGCCCGATCTTGTCCGAGGCCAGCCGCGCATACCAGATCCCGCCATCGATAGGACTCACGGCGACTCCGTAGGGGATCGAAGCACCCGGGGTGCTCAAGGACGGCGCCTCGGGCAAATTGATCACGCCCATGTCCCTGGTCTTCGGATCGAAGCGTCCGACTTGCTCGGAAAACGCGATCGTAAACCAGATGACACCTTTAGCATCCGCGCGAACGGTGTGCGGATACAGCGCGCCGTTGCCGACCTGGAAATTCTCGAACGCACGGGTTTTCGGATCGAAAGCGGTCACCGCCGAGCCGATCGAGTCGGTCAAATAGATCTTGCCATCGGCACCTTCGGCAAGGCTGTGCGGCGCGCGTGGGATGGTCAGCCCGTACGGTGCCGGTAATCCCGCCTGGGTGAAGGCTCCGCCCGGCGGCAGCCCATCGGCTGGAAGCTTGAAGTGGAGCGTTTCACCCGTCGCGAGGTCGGTCTCCAGCACCTCTCCGGTAAACATCTCGGAAAGATAGATCTTGCCGGTGCTATGCACATACTCGGCGTCATGCGGAACGACCGTACCGTCGAGCCGCCATTCACGCAGCTTGGCCGTATAGATGACCGGATCGGTCGGCACTACCGGCTTCGAAGTCGCCAGCCTACCGTCGAAGGCGCGGGCAAGGATCTCGGCGCGTTGCTTGATCGGGTCCTCCACCGCGGAGGCGAGGTAGCCGTGCATGCGTTGCACGGTCGGCACCCAACCTTCCGCCGGGCGCTCCCAGCGCGTGAAGGCGTTGCCGAGCGCGTGACAACTCAGACAATCGCGCGCGAAATTTGCACGCGAGAACAAAGCATTTTCGTCCTCGTCGAAATCGATCATCGAAAAATGGGACAAGGGAGGATGCTCGTCGGACAATTCTTTCGGGTCGGTAACCGCCGCGAGGTCCGCATTGACTTCCAATCCAGCGTCTGTAGAAAGTGCTATTTCGCGCGCGTCGTCACGGTAGTAACGCTTGCGAAATCGCAATTTCAACTTTCCCGCGAGGTCGCTGACGTGCGTGTAACGACCTTCGGCGTTGGTGTATACGGAATCGGTGATCCCGCGCGCCGCCGAACCGACGCTGACGATCGCACCTGCAATCGGTTGGCCTTCGGCATCGCGAACCTGTCCGCTCACGGTACCGGCGTTCGCGTTCTGCGCCATCAACCACATCGCCGCGGTCAGGGGTACCGCGAGCCCGCCGATCAAGATCATTTGTTTACCCATCATCCACTTTCTCCCAACACCTCTTATTCCGCCGGATTATGCCATAGGGGTCAGTAGAAGACCCGGCGCGGACCCCGGGCGACGCGCGGCCGCGCTTGGGCTCGCCCGCATTTCTCACCAGTCGGCGTGATGGTTGCTCCCGCCATCTGCCGTGCAGGGATGCACCAATGCCGCGATGGCAGGATGCCATGGAGTGGCCATGGCTCCCGCGACATTTGTGCATCCTACACGTCATCGCGCAGTCCATTGGAGTACATGGGGATTTTCTGACTGAGAGTAATGCTGGTTGTCTTGCCGAGGGAAGAAAATTCCCATGCACTCCAATGGACGGCTAAGGGCGCGTCGATCTGGTGAGAAATGAGGGCTAGAATCCCCGGCACCGGCTACGACCCTAAATAACGAGAACCCGGCTAGGAGGAAAGACACGATGATCCACGGTATCCACCACACGGCTATCTCGAGTGCCGACATCGAGCGCTCACTGCACTTCTACCGCGACCTGCTGGGCTTCGAGGAGGTGTTTAAACTCAACTGGGAAATCGGCACCAAAACGCTCGACGACATCACCGCGCTGGAGGACTCTTCCGGGCGCGTTGTCATGCTCAAAGCCGGCAACGCCTGCGTGGAACTGTTCGAGTACACCACCCCCGCGCCCAAAGCCGCCGAAGCGAGGCGCCCCGTGTGTGACCATGGCATCACACACCTATGCCTCCAGGTGTCCGACATCGACGCTGAATACGAACGGCTGAAAGCCGCCGGCATGGTCTTCCACTGCCCGCCACAGGCGGTCGGTGATGCAATCCACGCGACCTATGGCCGTGATCCGGACGGTAACGTCGTCGAGTTGCTCGAGATCAGCGGCGCGAGCGACATGTCGATCATAGCCGCCTGATGATCGAAACACGGTAGCTGGGGCAACCGGTCGAACCCGAGATCACGCGCCCGTCGCCGTACCCCAATACTGGAAGCTGGCGAACTTGGGCCCCGGGCGGTATTGCGCTTCGATCTCTTGAATGTTGAAGCCGCCGCGATCGATGAGCGTTGGGATCGGCCGGTTCAGGTTGCAACCGCCACCGAGTGCGTTCCACACTGGGTTCAGTCGCTCCTGCCATCTGCGCACGGCGGGATCGGGCGCCCTTCCGTGTTCGCAGAAAATCAGGCGCCCACCCGGTTTCAACACCCGCCGCATTTGCTCGAGCGCTCGCTGCCAATCGGGGATCGTACACAAAGTGTAGGTCAGGAGGACAGTATCGGCAGCGTCGTCGTCGAGTGGAATCTCTTCGCCCGGGAGATCGAGCCAACGGATCTCAAAAAGCGCGCCCGCGAGATTGGACGCGGCTTTCCGGCGCATCGCGACCGACGGTTCGAGGCCCCATACCATGTCGACTTTATCGCGATCGTAGAACGGAACATTCAATCCCGAGCCCATACCGATCTCCAGCACCCGCCCAGTAGCCCGCGGTACGACTTTGGCCCTTTGTCGTTGCGTATCCTTCATACCGCACACGAAGTTGATAATGTGCGGCAGGCAGTACTGCTCATAGAAACTCATAACGACAGGTCCCCTTTCTACGATCGACACGCCCCGAACCCCGGCCGGACAGAAAAGTACCAAACCGACCAAAAGCGCGCTGGCCTGTCTATAAACCGATGACGACCGTCGAACAGTTCGACCACCGCATCGGGGACCCGCCGATAAAGCACCTCGAGATTAGCGATCGGGGCAATGCCATCGTAATGCCCTCCGTAAATCATGGGGATCGTGCGCGATCGGTGGCTCGCGGTCGATCTCGATAGCGCCGAGTTCAATCAGCGGCACGCATCGGTCGCTTCCGTCGGTGCTTCCACGGCGCCACAACCTGCGGTCTCCATCCCGCCTGAGGCGCCTACCGGCAGTGGGCCGCTAGCTACTGCATCGAGGACCATTGCAAAAAACGCACTCCGTGTCGGCTCGTCCGGTTCGCGCGTTACGCGATAGCCCACGTGCTCATCCGGCGCCGCCGCCGGGGAAAGGGTAACCCCCCACAATCCGTCCCCCCGGTTCGGTAGCAGAGAATAGCGCATATCGACGATGAAATTGTCGACCTTCGCCGACTTCGCCAGGTAACCGGCTGAGAACCAGCGGAAACGCTCGACATCCCGCGCCTGCTGACTGGCGGGATCGAGCCAGGGAAAGTCCCGCGCGAGATCGAGTTTGGCGACAACCTCGCCTTCAAATACTTTCACGCCCGCGCCTACCCTGACGGCATCGATATAATAATTGCCCTGAGCTTCGTAGATCATCTTCCACAGCAGCAGATTACCGAAGCTCGGTTTTGCTTCGATCACCCGCGGCGTATGCCCGCGCGCCGTCGCCAGCGCAAGCCCGACGGCCTCGGCGCGTTCGCGTTGGGCGACGCCGATACCGAGGTACACGACCGCCCAGACCAGCGCCGCCCGCCCCCAGCGCGGACTAGCGCGCAGCGCCCCGACAACGACGCAAACCAGAATCGGGACCGTGAACAGCGGATCGACGATCGAGATGTTGTGCCAGGCAAAGCGAACCGTGCTGAAGGGCCAGAACAATTGGGTGCCGTAGGAGGTGCAGGCATCGAGCAAACCGTGGGTCGCGTAGCCGAGCGTACAGAAGAGATAAGTATGCGCGAAACGGAGATACCGACGGGCAAACAACCCATGGAGCAGCGATGCGCAGAGGAAAGCGCCCACCGGGATGAACAGCAGAGAATGACTGAACTGCCGGTGGTACTCCAGGAACAGAATGGGATCCGTGTCGGAGTAGATCAGGACGTCGAGATCCGGTGCCATCCCGGCAAGCAGGCCAAGCACCGCGGCGAGCAGCACGTTCTTCCTGCTCACCGCCTGCGGCGCCGCAGCGCCTAGCACTCCCTGGCTTAACGGATCCATAAAGCCGTTGGCAACACCCGTGCGGGAACCATCCCCTCCTTATCCGGAAAACCTGCTTGCAGCGCGACACCTTGTCCGCAACCCCGGGTCGTCGGTCCGAGGCGGCGGACGCAAAAGCCGAATGCGATGGGGTTTCCGTCGCGCCACAAGTGGGCGATTCAGCCGTTTCCTTTCATCATTTCCTCGCCCCACTCCTCCATCGTGATCGTGCCACCGGCTTCGGCCGCACGGCCGATGTCCTTGTCCGGCAACGCCTCCTGGACCACGTCGATGCGCTTCCATTGGGCAAACGGCGTCTTCTGCCCGGAGATCGGGACGTGACGGGATTGCTCGACGCGCTTCATTTTGTGGATATAGCGCGGGCAGTTGATGATGACGTCGGTCACCTTGACCCTTACGATCAGTTCTGCTTCGGCGTATTCGCTGAGCAGCGGATCGTCCGCGCTGACCGACGCTTCGCCCTGAAGACGGAGACGGTTCGGCGTTTCGAAGTCGAGAAACAGCATGCCGATGTTGGAGGTCGCGCCGATGTTCCCCATGGAGTGAAAACGCCCGTTACCGTCGTAACTGGGGAACACGACAGTCTTCGAATCGACGACGCGAACGAAGCCCGGTTCACCGCCCTTATATTGGCACTGCGGACGCCCTTCGGCATCGACCGTCGCCAACCAGAACATGTCGCGTGTTTCGATGAATGCCTTGTGTTGCTCCTCGACTTCATCGGTATCCATCTCCTCGAGCAGGCTGGCGATCTTGCCGGTACCGAATTTCTCATGCAGAGCACGATGGGTGTCGCCGTATAGACTCATGCTGTTTTCCTCACTGTATTGGACTGAATTCAGGCGCCAATCTAACGCATATTGACCGGGGATCAAGTGCTCGGCGCTGTTACACCAGGCAACAGGGGTGCAAATATGGGCGCTTTACCGTGCGGGCGAACCGGGTAAACTGGACGTCGTTTCCATTGGGTGAGTCGCTATGGCAGACCGGCGCTATGCCGTCATATTCACTGGCCGCATCGCCGACGGGGCGGATGGCGCGCTGGTGCGCGCGAACCTGGCCAAATTGTTCAAGGCTGACGCGGCTCGGATCGAGGCGATGTTCTCCGGCAAGCGCGTCCTGATCAAAAAGGACCTCGACGAAGCCAAAGCCCGTAGTTACAAAGCCGCGCTCGCAAAAGCGGGCGCCATCGTCGAACTCGTGGCCAGTGACGCCCCGGCGACGACGCCGGCCGCCGCGCAGCCCGAGCCTGCAACAAAAACTGAAAACGCAGCGGCCGTAGCGAGCCATGAACCGCCACCGCCGCCCCGGGCACCGGATCTAACGATCGCAGAGCCGGGTGTGACGCTGGTGGAACACGAACCGGTGCCGCCGGCCGACTTCGACACGACGCAATTCGCGCTGGCCGAAGTCGGCGTGACCCTGACCGAAGCCGAACCGGTACCACCGGCCGATTTCGATACCACCGACCTCGAGCTGGAGCCCGTGGGCGCGACGCTCAGCGAACCGCGCGAGATCCCGCCGGCCGATTTCGACACCAGTTCGCTGTCATTGACCGACCACGAATAAGCGCCGATCGGGCGGCACGCCTTGCGGCGAAAAAAGGGGTAGCAATGGACCTTCCCGACGGCTTGATCGCGGTAGTCAAACGCGACTGTCCCACCTGCCTGCTGGTCGAGCCGGTGCTCCAAGCAATCGACGAAACGGGCGCCTTCCTAACGGTCTATACGCAGGACGACCCAGCGTTTCCGGCGGTAAAACATCGTATCGACGACACCGATCTGGAGCGATCCTTCCACCTCGATATCGAAACGGTTCCCACATTGATTCGGATGACCGATGGCCGCGAGCGAGCGCGCGCCGTCGGCTGGGAACGCGGCGAGTGGAGCGAATTGGCGGGTGTCGAGGGACTCGGAGAAGAACTGCCGCCCTACCGCCCCGGCTGCGGTTCCCTTTCCGTCGAACCTGGCATCGCCGAGCGGCTCGCGCTGCGTTACGGCGCTTTCCCCGCAGTCTCCCGACGCATCGAAGTCCCAGTACTCGAAGACGCGACCGAATACTGTTTCGAGCGCGGCTGGAGTGACGGTCTGCCCGTCGTTCCACCGACCGAAGAAAGGCTCTATCGCATGTTGAACGGGACCCGGCGCGCCGCCGGTGAGGTACTCGGGAAGATCCCTCCTAACCTCGTGCCGCTGACTGTCGAAAAGGTCGCCCTCAATGCGGTGATGGCAGGGTGCAAACCGGAATACCTGCCAACGGTCCTCGCGGCCGCCGAGGCGGCGTTGGAACCCACCTTCTGCCTCCACGGGCTACTGGCGACGACCTGGTTCTCCGCACCGATGGTGATCGTCAACGGTCCCGTCCGTGCAGCGATCGGCATGAACTGGCGGGGCAACGTGCTGGGCCAGGGCAACCGCGCCAACGCCACCATCGGCCGCGCGCTTCAACTCGTGGTGAGGAATGTCGGCGGCGGCCGCCCGCAGGAGGCGGACCAGTCGACCTTCGGCACGCCCGGCAAATTCACGTTCTGTTTCGCCGAGGACGACGACACGCCGTGGCAGACCTTGGCGGAGGAACGCGGCTTCACGCGCGAGCAGTCCACGGTCACACTGTTCTCGGCCGACGGCGTCCAGGGCGTCGTCGATCAGAATGCACGCGAGCCCGAAGCCTTGATCCGTTCCATTGCGGCGAGTTTGCACACGGTCGATCATGTCGCCATGGCCAATGCCGCCGATGCCGTGGTCGTCGTCGGCCCGGAACACGGACGGGTCTTCGACGCGGCCGGATGGACCAAGGCCGAGGCGACCGCCGCGTTGCACGAACACCTGAGGATCCCGGGTCGAGACCTCGGCATGGGCACCGATGACAGCGCGGCGACGCGCGTGGCCGAACCGCGCGGGGATCTATTGCCGAAATTCCGCCCCGGCGGCCTGCAACTCATCCGCGCCGGCGGCAACGCCGGACTCTTTTCCGCAATTATTCCGGGTTGGTTGATGAAAGGACCGCTCGGCACCGACCCGGTCACCAGGGAGATCCAAGCATGAAAGAAATCCTCTTAGACCCGACCGCCGAACTCGGCCCCGCCGACCGCGAGCCCCTCGCACAACCAGATTCGCTGGAAGGGCTGACCATCGGCTTGTTGGACATTTCGAAAACTAAAGGCGATATATTTCTCAACCGCATCGACGCTCATTTCAAGGACCGCGGTCTGAATACCGTAAGGTTCAAGAAACCGACGTTCACGCGCCCCGCATCGGACGCACTGCTCGCCGAGATTGCAAGCCAATGCGACGTGGTAGTCGAAGCACTGGCCGACTGAGGCTCCTGTACGTCGTGCAGTTTGCAGGACATCAAGAATCTCGACAGTCGGGGTGTACCGGGTGGGTTTGTCGCTTCCGAGGTCTTCGTCGAGGCCGCCGAATCGCAGGCTGACGCCGTCGGTCTGCGCCCGCGCGCCCTGTTCGTCCCGCATCCGATCCAGGACCGCACGGATAAGGAACTCAAAACGCTTGCGGATGCCGCCTTTGCCGACGTCTACGCATTGGTTTGCTCCACGCCCTGCTAACCCGGAGTTTTCATAAGGCGCTGAGCGTGTTTTTGCTTACCCTTTGAAGCGCGCGGATTGTCTTCTAACCTAGCGGCTACCGCCGGCAGACTCGCCCGCCGGGACGCTCAGGGATCGAGTTTATAGGTCACCGTCGCGATCGCGATTTCCTCGCCCGCCTCGCTGCTCACGCTTACTTCGCCAACGCAGATGCTGCCGCCGCGCCGGCGCACGCTCGCGGTCGCGGTGAGGTCACCGGCCGCAACCAGGCGCAGAAAATTGATCGAAAAACCGACAGTGGCGCCGCGCGAGTCGGCGCCAACCTCCGCGTGGGACCAAAAAGCGCAGGTCGCGGCGATATCCGCCAGCGCACTGATGGCGCCGCCATTGATCCGCTCGACACCCAGATGCTCGGCATAGGGTAAGCGCAATACGACGTGATCGCTCTCAGCGCTTACCAACTCGATGCCGAGATGCTTGGAGAAATGCAAACCCTCGGCGAGTTCCTTTACCTGCTGCAACATGCCGTGTCTCCCCCGGTTTTCATTGTGCCGGACAAACCGGCTTGAATGCGTCGATCGTGGGAGCGTCGACCCGGAACATTATTTTCCACTAAAAAAAACAGGCCGCGCAAAGCGCGGCCCATTGAAAGTACGCTCTTAAGTACCCGACGCTAGCTCAACGACCCTCGGTGAGGTAGTTGACGTCGTGCGTACGCTTGATCTTCTTGAACGGGGTTACCGGGAAGCTGTTGCCGCGACACGGCACGAGCGTTCCGCGTTTGTTCTGCAAGTCGATCACGTTGATGCTCTGGAAGGCCAGTTTACGTGTGCCGGCTCCCGTTGCATCGCCGCCGAACTTGGACTGATCCTGATACTGCGGATCTTCGGTCCAAACTTTCTGGATCTGCCAGACTTTCCAGACCTGACCGCTCTGGTCGAACGAGACCGCAAAGGGCGCTTCACCGGATTCACGATCGTTGTAGGTGAATTTCGTGGAATAGGGATGGCCCGGACGCGGATACATGCGCACGATGTCGACGGTACGCAGCGCCCAATCGTCCAACGGCGCCCAGCCGTTGGGGCCGTAGTAGACCGTATCGGTGTTGCGCGACCGAATCACGCACAGGATTTTTGCCGAACCGACATATTCCCAGGTGTGCTCCATCGGACGGCCGTTGAAACCGTAGAAGTCCTCAAGCGTATGGTCCGTGCCCAACAATGAGTCTGAACGCACCTCCACCGAGATACGGCGCACGCGGCGCAGACTGGGGATGTAGGCCCAGGAGTCGTCGGTCTTGCGCGGATCGTCATAGCGCAGGATGAGGAACGCAGTACCGGCGATATCGAACGGCGCTGTAAAACCCGTGTACTCGCGGAACGCCGTGTTCTTAGCGAAGCCCTTGCCGCCGTTCAGCATGTAGCTCTCGTTCGGCAGATCGACGCGATGAGACATCATCACGCGCTGGTAGGGTCCCGTCAGCACGCGTTCGAAGGTGCCACCGCCCTGATAGTATTCGGCGTATTTGCCGCCGGCTTCGGACATGACCTCGTGGCCGCTGTGCTCGCCGCCTTCGCGCACCCACACCCAGTGCACTTCCTCGATCTTGAGACCCGCGTTCTCCCAGCGCCAAGTCCAGTTCCAGATGAACTTCCAGCCGTCTTCCTTGCTGCCGGCGGTAAAGGTCGCGGGGTCGAACGGACGGCCCGCAGTATAGTTCTCGAGCGCGCCGTCGGCCGCGATGGTCGCCTGTCCGGCGTATTGCTCCGTCGCCGTCTTGAAGGCGTCGGCCGGACTCAGATCCCCGGCGTCCTTGATTTTCATTTCCATCCCTTCGAAGATCAGCGTTTCCTGCTGCTCCAGCGGGATGAACGGCCGGATCAAATCGGCGTTCTCGTAGGTGATGACATCGCCGTCGACGAACTGCGGCTTCGCGTCCTGGTTTGCCTTGATCCACGCGAGGTGGTCGTCCGCTGTCGTCGCCTGCGCAGTCAGCGCCTGCGCCGCGAACGCCGCCGTGAGTGCGTAACAAAGTGGTTTAAACATAGGTTAATTCCTCAGAACTACAAATTGCCGATACGACCGTCACGATCGTTCGGATAGTTTGGGTCTCAAATGACCAATCGCGCGGTTCGAACGGGCGTCCGTCGTCCGATACCTCCCCTTCAAAGATTTTTCTTAACCGCGATGCTTATACGGACCTCGGCATCGTTCGCGCGCAATGGTAATCACTACGAAGTGAAATTGGTGTGAAAGGACGGGCTTTCGATAGCGCATTCTTGATGCGCTGCAATAGCAGACAATTCGGTCCCGCGAGTGTTCGCTTTTACGCCCCGACCACGGACGAAAAGTGTTTTGACCTCGGTCAACCCGCCTGGGCTTCCGGTTTGTTACATTGGTCTTAGAGAGCAGGAGGCAGACGGATATGGCATTCAACCTAGGGAACGTCTGAATAAGGCATCGATTTGAGAGCTGCGGTCGCGATTCATG
>CAZFZX010000086.1:0-18093 GCA_964523765.1 uncultured Enterobacteriaceae bacterium | reverse complement strand
CAGATACGCCGCCTTTATTCAACTTCCTTAAACACCAGATTCAGTTATAACTCAGGTGCTGGAGGGGGCATTAGAGCGCTATGGTGCACCTGATATGTTCGATACGGACCAGGGTGCGCAATTTACGTCTGAAGCGTTTGCTGGCGTTCTCAAAGACTATGAGATTGCGATCAGCATGGACGGCAAGGGACGCTGGATCGACAACGTGTTTATAGAGCGGCTGCGGCGTGGTGCTAAATGCGAAGATATCTATCTGCACCCCTATGAAATACCGGCTGAACTCAGGGCGGGACTTAAGCGGTATTTTGAATTTTGTAAACAACGCCGCCGCCACAGTTCACTGGCGCGGAGCACCCCGGACGCGGTATATTTTAGGGTGGCCAATATCGACTTGATCGCGTGATCTGGTGATTGAAGATTTTACTTAATCCACTGTCAAATTTCTGGGGTCCACTTCTAACGACGAGTGGTGGGGTCGTACCAATCGTCGTATTTGGGACGCGCACAGCAGGGCGGCGCGGAGTTTCGTAAAGCATGGCAAATAGACCACGCCCGCCGAATGCCGCGATCATCGAGTTCTGGGAGGGAAGCCCGCTATGCGCGTCGGGGATAGCCGCAGAACCCGGCAGCCGCGAATTTTTCGCGATCTACGACGCGTTGCGACAACAAAACGAACCTCATGAATTCGCAATGCAACTACACGAATACGGTAGGTTCCATGGTAAGCGTGTCCTCGAAGTCGGTTGTGGAAATGCCTACACGTTGGCCAAGTATGCCGAGCACGGAGCTCAAGTTTTCGGTCTGGATCTGACCAAGAAGGCAATAGATGTCTCGAAGCGGCGCTTTGATATAGGCGGAATCGACGGCGAGTTCCACGTCGGTAATGCGGAGCAATTACCTTTTGGTGACAACACATTCGATTGCATTTGCTCAATGGGCGTACTTCACCACGTTTCGAACACGGAAAGGGCGACCGAGGAGATCTACCGGTGTCTAAAACCTGGAGGCCGCCTTATCGTCATGCTCTATCATCGCAATTCACTGCTTTATCGCGTATGGATGCCGGTGCAGGCGAGACGTCGGCGCAAGAGTATTCAACGACTCGTCAACGAGGTTGATGGCGTCGGCAACCCCAAAGGAGATGTGTACTCAAAGGGTGAAATGAAACATCTCTTGCGTTCCTTCAGCAGTATCGAGTTGTTTTGCGGTTGTTTGAATATCGGTCCCCGCTATGAGGTGCTGATTCCGAAATGGTTGAGGAAACCAATTGATGAGCATTATGGGTGGTTCTTATATGCGAAGGCTTACAAACCGACGTAAGGCTAGGATTAGCCGTGAATTCGGCAACAGTCGCCCAAGCATGGGAAGCTATGCTTTGACAAGCGTTGGTTCGGGCGCGATCCTCGCTTTAGACTTTCCTCTCTTGCCGTATCACTAATTTCTCGATCGTCATCCCGACGCCTTAATGCGGGGTCGACGATGGCAACCGTTCAGGTCGCTATCGGTGTATTCGGAGCAATTGAGCTGGCTTTATGTGTGGTATTTTAGGATTTCTTGACCCCAGCGGCGTCGATGAAACGACAGCACTTGCGCTGGCCAAACGAATGGGCGACACCATCGGTCACCGCGGCCCAGACGATCACGGTGAATGGTGCGACGCCGACGCCGGCATCGTTTTCGGACAGCGACGGCTTTCGATCAACGACTTGTCACCGGCTGGGCATCAGCCGATGATTTCCGCCAGCGGGCGCTACTTGATCGTACTAAACGGGGAGATCTACAACTTCCAGGAACTGCGTGGTGATTTGGAGCGGCGTGGTTACCCCTTTAAGGGTCATTCCGATACCGAAGTTGCGCTGGCGACGTTTGAGCACCATGGCTTTGCCGAGGGCTTGACCCGTTTCGTTGGAATGTTTGCGATTGGGCTGTGGGAGCGTGAAACCCGCTCGCTTTACCTCGCTCGCGACCGGCTTGGTGAGAAGCCGCTCTACTATGGAAAGATCGGCGATGCCTTTGTATTTGCTTCGGATCTCAACGCATTGCGGGCAATGCCGGGGTGGTCTGCGACGATAGATCGTGACGCGCTGGGCTTAGTCATGCAGCATTTCTATGTCCCGGCCCCGCGGACGATTTATGCGGGATTCAAGAAGCTCCTTCCCGGCACGTGGCTGCGTGTCGACCGCGACAAATGCGCGGTGGATGGCGAACCGGTGAGTTACTGGTCCGCCGCCGATCTTGCTGTAGGTGCGGCGCGTGCGCGCGATGACATCGGTCCCGACGCTGCGGTCGACGAGCTCGAAGCGCTCTTGCGGCGGACCATTCGCGACAAGATGATATCCGACGTGCCGCTCGGTGCGTTCTTGTCCGGCGGCATCGATTCGTCGACGGTCGTGGCTCTGATGCAGGCTGAAAGTATTAGTAAGGTTAAGACGTTCAGTATTGGTTTCGCCGAAGGGGAGTACAACGAGGCCCATGAAGCCAAACGGGTTGCCGATCATCTCGGTACCGATCACACCGAACTCTATGTCTCACCGGCTGAGGCGCAGGCGGTCATTCCAAAGTTGCCGAAGCTCTATTCCGAGCCATTTGCCGACTCATCGCAGATCCCGACCTATCTGGTTTCTGCCATGGCCCGGCGCGACGTCACCGTGGCCTTGTCGGGTGACGGCGGCGACGAACTCTTTGGCGGTTATACGCGCTATTTGTTGGCGGAGGAGATGTGGAGGAAATTCGATTCCATGCCCGGCCCTTTGCGTGCGTTTCTCGGTAGTTTCGCTGGAGCGCTACCGGCTAACAAAATCGATCGCCTCGTCGGCCCGATCAAACCGCTCATACCCGCGCACTGGCGGCACAAGCAGTTCGGCAATAAGGTCCACAAGCTGGCTTCCATTTGTCGGTCGAACGATCCGGAAGCCGTATACAAGGCTCTCATTAGCATGTGGTTGATACCGTCTCAGGTCGTCATCGGTGCTAACGACGTCGATATGATCGCAGCGCTGCCGCGCGCGGTCGCGGACCTGCCAAGTTTTACCGAACGCATGATGTTGATCGATCTCTTGTCCTATCTGCCGGGTGACATACTCACCAAGGTAGACCGCGCGAGCATGGGCGAGAGTCTGGAGGTGCGCGTGCCGTTCCTGGACCATCGCGTAGTCGAGTACGCGTGGGGTATTCCGATGGACCTCAAGGTCCGCAACGGTGAAGGGAAGTGGTTGCTGCGCCAGGTTTTGCATCGATTCGTCCCACGGGAATTGATCGATCGTCCGAAAATGGGTTTTGGTGTACCGATTGACGACTGGCTGCGCGGTCCGTTGCGGGATTGGGCCGAAAATTTGCTCGATGAAAGGAGGTTACGGGTCGAAGGGTTCTTTCACGTCAGGGAGGTGCGCGCCAAGTGGCAGCAACACCTGAGCCGTAACGCCGATTGGCATTACCTCCTGTGGCCGATCCTCATGTTTCAGGCGTGGTTCGATCACTATGAACGAGCCGGTTAGGGTTCTGGTCATCATTGGGCAACTCGAGGTCGGCGGCACCGAGCGGCATCTACTCGCCGTCTTACCGAAAATCAATCGTGCGCCGCTGGCCTGTACAGTCTATGCCCTGCGAGGTGGCGGCGGGCTCGAACCCGCGTTCATGGAGGCTGGTATCCGCGTGATCAGGCCGCCGAAGTATTCGCGGCGATGGCTCGGCCTGCTTCGAACTGCTTATCATTTGGTAGCAACGTTGCGCAGCGAGCGCCCGCGGATTGTGCATTTTTTTCTCCCGGAGGCCTATTTGCTCGGCGGATTTTGCAGCCTGCTCCTGCCGCGCTGCGTGCGCATCATGAGCCGCCGAAGTTTGAATCGTTACCAACGCCGTTGGGCTGCAGTGCGCCCCATTGAGCGCCTGCTGCATCACCAGATGGACGGTATTCTCGCCAATTCGCGAGCGGTATTGACAGAGTTGCACGAAGAAGGAGTGGGCGACGAAGTCAGCGGTGTGATTTATAACGGCGTGCGAAGAATGTCGGCGCCCGCGCCGGGGGCGGATGCCGCACTGCGTACCGACCTCGACCTCGCGCCCGACGCGGTAGTTCTCGTCGTCGTGGCCAATCTGATCGCCTACAAGGGTCACGCGGATTTGATCACGGCTTTGGTCCTTGCGCGGGACCGGTTGCCCGAAGCCTGGGCGTTACTGTTGATCGGCAAAGATTCCGGGATCAAGGCCGATCTGGAGCGCCGGGCAAATGCGGGCGGGATCGCCCGGCACATCCGTTGGTTGGGACGACAGGACGATGTGGATCGTTACTTGTCGGTAGCCGATATTGCACTACTGACCTCGCATCAGGAAGGTTTTTCGAATGCGATACTCGAGGCGATGGCGGCCGGGGTGCCGTTGATCGTCACCGATGTCGGCGGTAACTCGGAAGCGGTACTCGATGGCGACACGGGTCTTGTCGTTCCGCCGAACGACGCGAGTGCGCTGGCGGAGGCGGTGGTTCAGTTGGCCGCGGACCCGCAACGGCGCCAGGAGATGGGACGTTCGGGACGGACACGGGCTATTGAGCATTTTCCGATCGACCGGTGCGCGGAAGCATATCGCCGAGTCTATTTGAGTTTGGCGCGTGGAGAACGTTCCTCTATCGGTGCGCTGATTCGAGCCGAATCCTGAATGGGCGCATCCAGCGAAAGACACTCGCCGGCGATACTCTTTGCCGTAACCGAGGATTGGTATTTCTGGTCGCATCGAAAACCGTTGGCCGATTATCTGCGGAAACAGGGTTGCGCTATCGCCATAGCGACCCGGTTTAATCAGCACGAGACGCGGTTGTCGAAGGCCGGGTTTCAATGTATTGCGCTACCGTTCGAGCGTTCGCTAGCATACCCTTTGCGCGATCTGCGAGCCGCCTTCGGTCTCTGGTTGATCGTTCGGCGACTACGGCCGGATGTAGTCCATCTCGTCTCGCTCAAACCTATCCTGTTGAGCAGCTTTACGCTGGCCGTCCGTCGGCGGACGCGTTTCGTGGCCGCGTTCACTGGCATGGGTTATTTGTTCTCCTCTCGCGATCGGCGCGCCCGGTGGTTCCAACGAGGTGTGGTTACCGTGCTGCGCATGGCGCTTCGCCGCTCGAACGTCAGCATCGTCGTACAAAACGCGGAAGACCGGGCGTTGCTCGAGACCGAGGGTCTCGGCGTCCCGGAGCGCACGATCTTGATCCCCGGTGTCGGCGTAGACATTGAAACCTTTGCTTTCGCCGAGGTAACGATTGCCGAGGCCCCGCTGGTCGTACTGCCGGCAAGACTCATTCGTGACAAAGGTGTCGAGGAATTCGTCGCCGCCGCGCGCATCGTAAAGCAGGCCAGACCAGAAACCCGCATGGTCCTAGTTGGCGCCGCCGATCCCGATAACCCGGCGGCGATCCCACCGGCCGTGATCGACGCCTGGGCGAAGGAGGGCGTGGTCGAGTGGTGGGGCCATCGCCAGGACATGCCGGCGGTCTATCGCGAGGCGCAGTTGGTTTGCTTGCCGTCTTATCGCGAAGGTCTGCCGAAAGTTCTAATGGAGGCGGCGGCTTGCGGCCGGCCGCTGGTCGCGAGTGATGTCGCCGGATGCCGTGAGGTGTGTCGCGACGGAGTAAACGGTACCTTGGTCCCGCCGCGTTCGCCCGAGGCGCTGGCGGCGGCCATTGTCCGCCTGCTGGAATCTCCCGACACGCAGCGAAGCTACGGCTTGGCCGGTCGAGAAATCGTGGAAAGGGAATACTCGGTCGAACAGATCGGACAGGAAACGCTGGCGTGCTATCGGCAGATTCTGACCGTTTGAATGTGCGACCGGTCGCTCAAGCGGAAAGGCGGGGAAAAGGGGTTGGACTTTAACTCCGACCCCTTTCTTCCGTGCCGCTTTTTACAATCTCCATCCTGATCTGGCATGCCAACGGCGCCGTACCATGAAACAAGAAAGTGAGATTCGCTTCGAATTCGGCACGAATTGGCAGCATTTTTTGAGCGTCTTAAACGACGAGCGGCTTGAAGCGGCGCGCCTTTCTATGGTGAAGATGCTCGAGTGTGATGACCTCCACAACAAGTCCTTCCTTGATATTGGATCCGGCAGTGGATTGTCGTCGCTCGTGGCGCGGCGCATGGGCGCGCGTGTGCATTCCTTCGACTATGATCCCCAGTCGGTTGCCTGTACCGCCGAACTGAAACGGCGCTATTGCTCCGACGATCCGGATTGGACGATCGAGCGGGGATCGGTATTGGACGAGGAATATTTGGCGCGGCTTGGAAGCTTCGATATCGTCTATTCATGGGGTGTCCTGCATCACACCGGGGCGATGTACGAAGCATTGGAGAACGTCGTGCCTTTGGTCGCGATGGACGGCAGACTCTTCATTTCTTTATATAACGACCAACGGCGCATCAGCCAACTCTGGACTTGGGTCAAGAAAACCTACGTCACCTTACCGAAGCCGGTACGATTTCTGTTGGAGATCCCATCGTTGACCGTGGTCTGGGGACCCAACATCATACGTAACTTACTGACGCGTTTTGATCCATTCCATGATTGGCGCGAATACCACACGGCCCGCGGCATGTCGCCGTGGTACGACCTGATCGATTGGGTCGGCGGGTATCCGTTCGAAGTATCGCGTCCCGACGAAATTTTCCGCTTCTTCCACGAACGCGGATTCTCGCTAGAAAATTTGTATACCTGCGGCGGCGGCAAGGGCTGCAACGAGTATGTGTTCAGCAGGCGGCCGGCGCCGGATTAGAGCGGAAATTGTCCTCCTGGGTGAGGGTAGTGACACGGAAAGATGGAGGTGAATTCGCCCGGCGCTGCTAAAGTACCGGTACGAGGTTTGGGTGAGCGAAACGTGCGTGTATTAGTAACAGGAGCGACGGGATTCGTCGGCCGGGCCGTCTGCAGCGCGTTGCTCGATGCCGATCATCGGGTCACTGCGGCCGTGCGTAAGTTACCTGCCGATATCGTCTCCGGTTGCGAGCCTGTCGCTGTCGGCGACATCGACGGGGAGACGCCATGGTTGGAAGCGCTCGACGGAGTTGACGGTATCGTTCACCTGGCCGCGTTGACCCACCGGCGCGGGGGTCACGATCCCACGGTCGCCTATCGCCGCATCAACGTCGCCGGATCGACGCAATTGGCGCGCGCGGCAATAGACGCCGACGTCCATTCCTTCGTCTACATGAGTTCGATCAAAGTCAACGGCGAGTCTTCCCCTGTGGATGCGAACGGGGTGCCGCGCCCGTTCAGCGGTAACGACGAACCTCGGCCGACTACCGCCTACGGGAAAACCAAGTGGGAGGCCGAGCAGGCGTTGCACGCGATAACAGGCGGCACGCCGATGCGTCTCATCGTGTTGCGTCCGCCGCTGGTCTATGGGCCGGGCCAGAAGGCCAATCTGTTGGACCTGATGCGCGCCGTAGATAGCGGCGTGCCGTTGCCCTTTGCCGGCCTCGGCAATCTCCGCAGTCTCATTGGTGTGGAGAATCTTGCCGCGGCCGCGGTCCTCGCCGTCGCGTCTGATCGCGCCGTCGCCGGAACCTACACCCTCGCCGATGTCGACCTCTCGAGCGCCGATCTCGTGCGCGCCATGGCCGCGGCGCTCGGAAAGCGGGTCCGCCTGTTCCGATTTCCGCGGCGCCTGCTCGAGGTGGCGGCGTGGTTGACAGGGCGTTCCGACGCTTTCGAGAAGATCGCCGGTTCATTGATCGTAGAGAACGAGAGTATCGCTAAGGCACTATCGTGGGCGCCCCGGCGATCGTTGGAACAATCCCTCGCCGAAGCCGCCGCTCAGTACCGCGTGAACACGGGCGATCGATGATGCTGGCAGCGTCGATTTTCGTTGCTACACTGGTGCTGAGCGCTTCGCTGACGGGCCTGGTGCGACGCTATGCGCTGGATCGAAACCTCGTCGATCGACCGAGCGCGCGAGGTTTGCACGCAACCCCGGTGGCACGCGGCGGTGGCGCGGCGATCCTGGTGGTCGTCAGCGCGTGCCTCGTCGCGCTGACGACAGGCGGATGGTTGGAACCGCGCTTAGGCGTTTCGTGGACGGTCTGTGGCCTTGGTTTCGGTTTGCTCGGCTGGGTCGATGATCATGTCGACTTGTCCGCCGCGGTTCGATTTCTCTGCCAGCTCGCGCTCGCCGTTCTATTTTGCGTTACCTTGCGGACCGCCTCGCCGCTCCCTTTCCAGGATCTCCTGCTGGTTGTTTCTGGCTCCGTCGCGATGGTATGGATGGTGAATCTGTTTAATTTCATGGACGGCTCAGACGGTTTTGCGGCACTCGAGGCTCTGTTAGTTGCCGGCGGCGGCGCGGCCATCGTCAGCATCGGCGGCACCGCGGACACCGCACCGATCGCGCTATTGGTTGCCGGTGCCAGCGCCGGCTTTCTTTGGTGGAACTGGCAGCCGGCACGGATTTTCATGGGCGACGTCGGCAGCTACTTTCTTGGGTTTCAGTTTGCCGCATTGATATTGCAGGGCGCGACCAACGGGTCCGGCGCACCGGTGTGGTTGATCCTGCTTGCGCCGTTCATTACCGATGCGACCCTGACCCTGCTCCGCCGGATCGTGACTCGCGAGAAGTGGTGGGAAGCCCACCGGACCCACCTATACCAACGCCTGATCATGAATGGCTGGAGCCATGCCCGGGTTTGTTTCGCGCTGCTGGCAATCACAGCCGTGATCCTCGCGCCGGCGGCCGTGGTCGCGGTCCGTATCCCCTCGTTCGCGCCGGGCGCGACCGTCGCGGTGTATCTGTTAACTGCTATCATATGGGTCGCCGTCACGTTAAGAATTCGTCAGCACGCAGAAAATTAGACCGTGTTAATCAGCAATCGCGCGACAGTAATCCTCTACGACCTCGTCGCGATTTCGTTCGCCTGGGCGCTAAGTTTGTTCGCGCGTTTCAATTTCGAAATGCCGCCGGCGGAGTATATCGACGGTGCGGCGACCGCATTCCCAATGGTATTGATCGTCCAAGGCGCCATCGCGCGCTATTTCGGCCTTTACAAGGGTCTGTGGCGCTTTGCCAGCCTGCCGGATCTGTGGAACATCATTCGCGTTGCGGCCCTCGGCGCGGTGTCGGTCGCTCTCATGTTGTTCGTGGTCAACCGCCTCGAGAATATCCCCCGTTCGCTCTTGATCCTGTACCCGTTTTTTCTGGTCTTTTTTCTAGGAGGACCACGACTGGCGTACCGTTTCTGGAAAGATCATTCGCTGAGCCTCCACAATATCTCCGGCGGACAGCGGGTGATCATCGTCGGCGCGGGTACCGGCGGCGACATGGTCGTCCGCGACATGCTTCGCGACGGTTCTTATGTTCCGGTCGGTCTGGTGGACGACGATCCCGCGCTGCTGAAGGCGCGTATCCAGGGCGTTCCGGTACTCGGTCCGGTAGAGCATTTGCCTTCCATAGTACGGCGGTATGACGTCGATTCGTTGATCATCGCGGTACCGTCGGCGAGCAACGCCGAAATGCAACACATCGTCAAGATGTGCGAACTCAGCGAGCGGCCGTTTCGCGCCTTGCCCAAGATCCAGGATGTCGTTTCCGGTAAGGTGGGGCTGCAGGAGGTCCGCGACGTTTCGATCGACGACCTGTTGGGGCGTGACAAGATCGAACTCGATTGGGAGGTCATTCAGTCGGCGCTCGTCGGCAAGGCGGTGCTCGTTACCGGCGGTGGCGGATCGATCGGCTCGGAGCTGTGCCGTCAGGTCGCGCGGCTCGGTGCGTCCAAGGTGATCGTTTTCGATCACAGTGAGTTCAATCTGTATCAGATCGAAAAAGAACTCCGCGAGACCTACCCGCACCTCGCGGTGTATTGCAGGATCGGCGATATTTGCGACCGTGTGGCGTTGAACCAGTTGTTTACTACGTTTTCACCGCGATTAGTATTCCACGCAGCGGCCTATAAACACGTTCCCATCCTCGAGACGCAGGCGCGGGAAGCAGTGCGCAACAACGTAATCGGAACCTTCGAGGTCGTGGAAGCCGCCGA
This sequence comes from uncultured Enterobacteriaceae bacterium, assembly GCA_964523765.1. Classification (GTDB taxonomy): domain Bacteria; phylum Pseudomonadota; class Gammaproteobacteria; genus UBA11873. The sequence goes on along the minus strand of CAZFZX010000086.1, from coordinate 8,089 downwards.
GCGTCATGCTTGCGAGAATGTGGTCTTGATCTCGACCGATAAGGCGGTTAAGCCGAGCAGCATCATGGGCGCGACGAAGCGGTTCGCCGAACTGATTTGTGAAAACAGGAATCGCGACGCTAAGACGCGCTATATCACCGTGCGTTTCGGCAATGTCCTCGGATCGGCCGGCAGTGTGGTACCGCTGTTTCGTCGCCAGATCCGCGCCGGTGGGCCGCTCACCGTGACGCATCCTGAGGCGACGCGTTATTTCATGACCATCCCGGAGGCTTGTCAGCTCATATTGCAGGCATCGGCGATCGGGGAAGGGGGCGAGATTTTCGTTTTGGATATGGGCGAGTCGATCAATATAGCCTACCTAGCCGAGCAGATGATCCGTCTATCCGGGCACCAGCCGGGCGCGGACATTCCCATCGTATTCACCGGTCTGCGTCCCGGTGAGAAGCTTCACGAGGAACTCTTTCACACCGAGGAAGCGCTTTCGCCGACAAGTCACGACAAGCTCCTGCTTGCGGGCCACTCGAGGATCGACCGCAAACGGATCGCGCGTCTTTTCGAGGAGCTTGTCCGCGCTTGCGACGCGTTCGACGAAGACGTCATACGCCGCCTGCTGGTCGAAGCGGTGCCAGAGTTGACGCAGGCGCGCGGCGACGGCCAGGCGGATACGAATGTAGTGAAATTCCAACGGAGTACACAATGACGACAACGGTGCGAAAGGCGGTTTTCCCAGTCGCCGGTATGGGTACGCGATTCTTGCCGGCGACGAAAGCGAATCCGAAAGAGATGTTGCCCATTGTCGACAAGCCGCTGATTCAATACGCAGCGGAAGAGGCGGTCGACGCCGGAATCAAGGAATTGATTTTCGTCATCGGCCGCACCAAGCGGTCGATTCCGGATCACTTCGATAAAGCATACGAACTGGAAGGCGAACTCGAAAAGAACGACAAGAAGGAAATGCTCGAGATCGTGCAGAATATTCTGCCGCCCGATGTAGCCTGCATTTATATTCGGCAGGCGGAGCCGCTCGGTCTCGGACACGCCGTGTTGTGCGCTAAACCCGCTATCGGCAGCGAACCTTTCGCGGTACTGCTGGCCGATGACCTCATCGACGGGGACGGGAACGGGTGCCTCAAGCAGATGGTCGAAGTATACGCGCACTACAACTGCGGTGTGGTGGCCGTCGAACCCGTACCGAAGGACGAGACGCATCGCTACGGGATCGTCGAAGTCAAGCCCATCGACGCGCGTATCGGTAAGATCCAAAGCATCGTCGAAAAGCCGAAACCGGAAGTTGCGCCGTCCAACCTCGGGGTCGTCGGCCGTTATATACTGCCGGGGGCAATCATGGAGATTCTAGAGCAGACCCAACGCGGTGCGGGCAACGAAATCCAATTGACCGACGCCATCGCGACGCTGCTCGACCGCCAACAGGTGCTTGCCTACGAATTCGCCGGCATTCGTTATGACTGCGGCGCCAAACTGGGCTATCTCGAAGCCACCATTGACTATGCCCTGAAGCATCCGGAACTCAGCGAGGAGTTTGCCGATTATCTGCGCGACCGGCTGCAGCGCTTATAGAACTCTTTGGGCGTTACTATTACAACCCGCCGCCGTCACTCCGGGATCCCGCCAAAGTTGCCACGTCCGTCGGCTCATCTTCTTCGTGTATCCAGAGCGTGCCGGGCGGCGCGAGCCCGCAGGCGATAGCCGCTTCAGCGGATTTCGTCGGTCAGAATTCGTCGAGGCGTGCGCGCTTGTGCGCTAATTCGGTTTGCAGATAGGCCAGAGCCCGCATCGAGTGTTCGTCCTTCGGCTCCCCGGCAAGGCCGACCAATTGTTCCAGCTCGCGGACTTCGTCCTCAAGTTCCTCGCGGTCGTCCAAACCGCCGAGGAGCGGCAGGAAGTCTTCGAGTTGTTTGAGCTGATCGACCAAGTCTCCGAACCCTTCCGACATTACTTTTGCTGCCATTTCCAACAACCCCCGTGTGCGTCATAAGTAAGCAAGTTACGACGCGATCTTGATCAGTGATCTTATTTTGATCGGTTAATATTCTGATCTTTAGACGAATATTATAGGATCATGATAAAAGACTTCAACTTTTTCTATTAACTTAGCTGTTCAGAGTACCGGTAACTATGGCTGCGACCCCGACCGTACCTCATGTAAGCGTTCGTCCCGAGACGCACCTCGCCGTGTTATCCGCGGCCGAGGTCAACGATTTGTGCGCTGCACAAAACGAAACTGTTTACGCATTGTTCCGGCGCTGCGCGCTCGCGGTTTTGACCAGCGGCACCGACAGTGATAGCGCGCGCGAATTGTTCGCGGCCTATCGAGACTTCGATGTCCACTTCGAACAGGTCGATCGCGGCATCGTGTTACATCTGCAAAACGCACCGGCGACCGCTTTCGTCGACGGCGTCATCGTCACGGGCGTACGCGAGCATTTATTTTCGGTGCTACGGGATATCGTGTTCATGGCCAACGACCTCGCGGCTTCTCCTGGCGTCGACGAATCGACCTCGGCGGGGATCACGGAGATCGTCTTTCGCATTCTGCGTCACGCCAACCTCGTCAAATCGGGGCCGCAGAAAGGTCTCGCCGTTTGCTGGGGCGGTCACGCCATCGGCGCGGCCGAATATGACTACACGAAGGAGGTCGGCTACCAGCTCGGGTTGCGCCGTTTCGATGTGTGTACCGGGTGCGGCCCCGGGGCGATGAAAGGGCCGATGAAGGGAGCTACTATCGCCCATGCCAAGCAACGGATCCGAAACGGTCGTTACATCGGTATCACCGAGCCCGGCATCATCGCCGCCGAGGCGCCCAACGCCATCGTCAACGAACTCGCCATCATGCCGGACATCGAAAAACGACTCGAGGCCTTCGTGCGGCTGGGTCACGGCGTCGTTGTGTTTCCCGGTGGCCCGGGTACGACCGAGGAGATCCTTTATCTTCTCGGGATCCTGGCGGATCCCGCTAACGCCGGGCACCGGTTCCCCCTGGTGCTTACCGGGCCGCGCAGCAGCGAATCCTATTTTCGAGCCTTGGATGAATTCGTCAAATCGACGCTTGGCGACGATTTTGCCGGCCTATACGATATCGTCATCGACGATCCGGTTGCCGCCGCGCGTCTCCTACGCCGCGAAATCGATGCGGTTTTGGCGTACCGCGACGGTATCGACGATGCCTCCTATTTCAATTGGTCTCTGAGGATAGACCCTGCGTTTCAGCGGCCGTTTACGGCAACGCATGAGGCGATGGCGGCGCTCGAATTGAGTACTCGGATGCCCCGGCACGAACTTGCTCGCAACCTGCGCCGCGCTTTTTCCGGGATCGTCTCTGGGAATGTCAAAGAAGAAGGGATCAAGGAAGTCGACGCCCACGGACCGTTCGAACTGCGGGCCGGCCCCGACGTCGCGCGAGCGTTGGACGCGCTGTTGCGGTCGTTTGTCGCCGAGCGCCGCATGCGGTTGCCGGGGCAGGAGTATACACCTTGCTATCGGATCGTCGGTTAGTCGGTTTCGGGCCTTGGGTTCCGGATTTAGGTGTGTTTCCTTCTATCCCTGAAGCCCGGTCCAAGCGCCCGACCATCAATCATAACCGACGAGTTCGACATAACCCGTGCCCTTTACCCGACGTCCGGCGGAAACGCCGCTCACCTGTACCGCGCCCTCCCAATACGTGAAAATTCCGCGCCACTCCTGATTCGCCAAGCGCGGCGTCACCGTCAGCGTGAGATCGCGTCCCGGAACGTGGAGCGACCACGCCGCCGGGTAACGCGTACCGCTCGTGCGGCTTCGCCAATGACCGCGCACGGTCAGGTCGATCCCTTCGGGTTCCAACTCGGTTCGCGCACCGTCCGGAGACAAAATAATGCCATGGCTCACCGGATCGGCGTGTCCCCTAACGTCTCGGATCTGGTAAAACATGAGGTCGCTGCCGTCGTCCAATTGCAGGCTGAACCAATCCCATCCCACTTGATCTTCTGCCAGGGCGCTGGTGCTCCATTCATGGTCGTACCACGCATTACCGCGCACCCGGTGGACGCCCTCTGGCGTCTCGATCGTCCCCGCGGCAGCGAGACGGGGAATCGAATAGTAGTACGACGCGTTTCCAGGCTCAGCGCTCTTGCTCGACAAGCCGTTGTTACCCTGCGGTGTTACCGGTCGTTTGGAGCGCAGGACCAGGTTAAGGCCGACACCGGAAGCGCGCGCGGAAATGCGCCACGTCTCATTTTGCGGATCGACGAGTTCTATCGACCAGTCCCGGATCCAGATCTTGACCGGCGCATCGCGGGCGCCCGCCAAATCCATCACTCCGCGGCTGCGCCTTTCGAAGTGATGGAAGGTTCCTTCTCCGATGTCGGTAACCGCGAAATGTCCGAGGTATACGTCGGGCCGTCGCCAAGGCGACCGCGAGGCCGGCGCCGGCGGGCGGAGCGCGAACCGAAAAATAGTGACCTGGAAGCTGAGTGCCTTGCCGCCGTCCGTGTCCGTGTTGCCGGTGAAATACCACCATTCCGATCGAAATCGTGGATGGGACGCGTGATCAGCCGGGAAGTCGAACGTGCGCGCGCGCGTCGCGGTTTGGAATCCGGCCGGTGGATCCCGCTCGGTCAAGAGGGCCGCGACCGTCCGTTGCTCGTGTGTTTCCGGTGCGAGCTTCGAGGCAATGCCGGCGATCGCAAGCGCCGCGATAAACAGGACGGCGAGGCTCCGCATTTTACTCGTAGCGCAACGCGTCGGCCGGCTCGATGCGCGCGGCACGATAGCTCGGATGGAGTCCCGCGCAGAGCGCCGCCAATAGCGCGATCGAGCAGGACTCGAACAAAAGGTCCAGCGGGATCTGCATCGTCATGGTCCAGCCGAACGAACGCGGATTGATCACTTCAATCAGGATCACGCCGATTAGAATTCCTACTGGGATGGCGATAAGGGCCGCGGTAGCGCCGAGCAGCGCGGTCTGCGTCAGTATCGTACGGCTCATTTCAAGATTACTGAACCCGATCGCGCGCAAGATCCCGTACTCCCGCGTCCGCTCCAGCTGTTGTGCGAGCAGTGCGCCTAGGACGCCGATGAACGATACGATCACCGCGATCGCTCGCAGGAGTTCTGTGATCAAGAAAGTACGATCGAAAACGGCGAGCGACGTCTCTTTGAGCTGTGCGGTCGAATTTACCAGCAAGCTTGTCTCCGTTCCGAACGAACCGGTAACGGCGCTACGGAGGTCCTCGATAGTCACGGCCGGTGCTCCGTAGATTCCGATCCCGTCGTATCCCTTCGTATCCCAGTACCGATCGTAGCTTGCACGGCTGATCGATACGCTCCCGCGTTCTGATGCGTAGTCGAGATAGATGCCGACTATCTTGAATAGTTTGTTGCGCCGCGGAGTCGTGATATTGAGGTCGTCGCCGACGGAGATACCGTGATGGTAGGCGTACGGCTCGGTGATGATCGCCACATCCGCGGTTTCCCATTGCCGCCAGATCGCCTGCACGTCGCCCGCCTTGAACCTGAAACCCTGTTTGGCCTTCGCGTTCAAAGTAAATGCCGATAAGCGGATCCTTCCGTTTGCGCTATCGGCTTCGCCGCGCAGTACGTTGCTCGTTGCCAAGACCTCCGGTAGGCGTTCCAATCGATCCACGACAGCTCGCGGGATTTTCCGGTCGCGCGAGTAATTATCGAATTCTGCATCGGCGACGTACAGATCGGCCCGCAGCACGCTATCGAGCCAGTCGGCAACCGATCCCCGAAAGCTGGTCACCATGATTCCTATCCCGATACTCGCGGCGGTGGCGATCATCAACGCGGCCGTCGCCGTCCCCGTTCGGTTGAGGGTGACACTGACCGTCCCGAAGCCGAGGCGCTCCGGCAGGAGGCGATGGGCGCCGATCAACCGGCGCGAACCGGCGGACAGGGCCACGATCGCTCCCGGGCAGAGCGCCGCGAAACCGATAACGACCAGACAGATACCGGCGAATCCGGCATTGGGAGTTTGCGACCGCGACAACACGATCCAGGCCGCGACATTACATAGCGCGAATGCCAAAGCCGTAACGATGCAGATCCAGGCGATACTCATCGGGCGCAAGCCCGACCTGCCGATAACCACGTTCGGCTCCAAGCGTATCGCGGAGTACGCGGGGAACAGGGACGCGGCAAGTGTCGCCGTTACCCCGACTGCCAGGCTCAGCGCCAGGGTGAACGGCGCGATGGAAAGTGTGTGTATCGAGGCCTCGAAATACAGATCGTTGATCGTCGTCGACACGACCCCGAGCAAGCCATTGGCAAGCCACACGCCGAACGCAATACCGGCGAGGCTGCCGAGGAAGCCGAGGGCCGCCGCCTCGAGGAGGATACTCGCCAGGATCTGCTTGCGGCCGACGCCGAGCGCGCGCAGGCGGCCGAATAGCTCCCGCCGCTGAATGACCAGGAACGTTTCGGTGTTATAGATCAGAAACATGCCTACCAGCAGGGCCATCAGGCTCAACGCCGTCAGATTGGAGTAGAAAGCGGCGGTCATGCGTTTCATGCTCCGCGATTCCGCCGCCAGATCAATGAGTTCGAAGTTCACTGACGGCCCGAGCCCGGCACTCTTTATGGCGAGCTCGCGCGCTACCAGCGGGTCATCGACGCGCAAGTTCACTTGGCTGACACCATCGTAGACACCGAGGACTTCCTGCGCCGTGGCAATATCGACGACGATAACGTCGTTAACGATTCCTCCGGCCGCGTGTGCCGGTGGGAGGACGTCGATGATCCGGAGACGGGCGGATGTGGCGCCCGAGCGAACCGTTATGCTCGAACCTTCACGCAGCCCCAAAGCGTTCGCCGTCGGCTCGTTGATTACAGCGGACAGCGGCTCCGCGATGAGTTCGGCGGGGTCGAACGACAGCCTTTCAGGCCGTCCTGCGGGCGCTACGTCGACCCGCGAAATCGGCTCCACCCCGAGTAGTTCGACGTTCCGGTTCGCGTAGTCCGGCAAAGTCATCGGCCGGCGTACTACCGGCGTCAGGTGGATTTCCGGGAACGTTCGCGCCAACCATCGCAGCGTCTCGTTTCCGACTTGGCCCCGCCGTCCGACTGCTCGGTGCGTGGCCAGTCCGAACGTCGTGCGTGTCGCGGCATCGAAGGCGGCGAACGCGCTGTGCTGGGTCAGGCGAATAGCGACGATGACTGCAACACCGACCATGATGCCGAGCAGCGCGAGTCCTAGCTGCCACGGATGCTTTGCCAGATGCCGCGAGAGCGATTTGAAGATCAGGATCGACATAGATCTGCATTAGCGTTCATCAAAGCGCCGTACCTTGGACGGCCGATGATCGAACAATCGACGTTTCCGTTTTGCTATTCACAGGTCGACGAGTTTACGGTCGTTGATGGTCAGGACGCGGTCGGCATACCCGATGACCTCGCGGCTGTGGGTCGCCATGATCAATGTTTGACCATTGCGCCGCACGAGTTCATCGAGCAGACGAATGATGTTGCGGCCGGTATCGACATCGAGATTGCCGGTCGGTTCGTCCGCGAGTATCAGTTCCGGTCCGTGTACTAGTGCGCGAGCGATAGCGACGCGTTGCTGTTCGCCACCAGAAAGGTCCTCGGTCCAAGCTTCGGCTTTGTCAGTGAGCGCGAGTTCTTCGAGCAGCCGCAGGGCGGGTGCATCGTCGTAGACGCGATTCAGCGCGAGCGGTAGCTTCACGTTTTCGAGGACGCTCAAAGTGGGTACCAGATTGTAGGCCTGGAAAATGAAACCGAGAGACGTCCGTCGAAACTTCGTCCGTTCGCTTTCCTTGAGCGTTCCGATGTCGGTGCCATTGACTTTGATTTGGCCCGCGGTTGGTCGGTCCATGGCGCCGAGGAGATTCAACAAAGTTGATTTCCCCGAACCGCTACGCCCGAGGATGACGATGAATTGCCCTCGACCAATGCAGAGATCGACCTCCGATAGGACGACTTGTGCGGCGGTTCCGGAACGGTAGGCTTTAGTGAGTCCGCGGAGGCTTACCGCTGGCGGGGCAGTGTTCATTTTGGCTGGCTCAGGTTGGAATGCACGCTAGATAACTGTTCCGAAATATCGATCAGTTTCGGA
>CAZFZX010000085.1:0-18168 GCA_964523765.1 uncultured Enterobacteriaceae bacterium | reverse complement strand
ACCCATATGCAGCTGCATCACCGACACTCATGCAATATGCGGGTTAAGGTCGCTGGAACGGGCCGCGGTACTCGACCAGACAACGCCGCCAATATCCGGCAAAAACGGTAACCCACAGAGTTTCAACGATAATTTGTTTGTTGCGCGAACTGCGGGTAGGTTCGATATCTCTTTGAAAAGGAAACGTAAAACTTGGCAAACTATCGCTGCTGATGATGTAAACAATTACGACGTCGACTTTGGATAATTGACCCATGCCACGTATAATTTAGAGGTAGTAGGTGCATACAGGCGAATCACGCGTAGTATTTGGATAACGATGGCGGACAACGAAAACCCGAACGATCAGGAATCTAGTGTCGCTCTGCAGGAGGCGCGGCCGAAGGTCAAGAAACCGCCGCTTTACAAGGTAATCATGCTGAACGACGATTACACTCCGATGGAGTTCGTTGTCCACGTGTTGGAACAATTTTTTACCGTCGATCGGCCGACCGCGACCCGCATCATGCTCGAGGTCCACACGCGCGGCAAAGGTGTCTGCGGCTTGTTTACCCACGAGATCGCCGAAACCAAAGTCTCTCAAGTGAACCAGTATGCCCGGGAAAATCAGCATCCTCTGCTGTGTACGCTCGAATTGGCATGAGGAAACGGACGGTCGGTTAACTTATTTCAGCCGCAGGAATTGATTGTGCTAAGCAAAGAACTCGAAGTAACCCTAAATCTGGCTTTCAAAGAGGCTCGCGAGAAACGGCACGAGTTCATGACGGTCGAGCATCTGCTGCTGGCGTTGCTCGACAACCCGACGGCCGCGAAAGTGTTACGCGCCTGTGGTGCCGATCTGAACCAACTGCGCCGACAACTCGCAGATTTCATACAAGAAAGCTCCCCGTTACTGTCCCACGACGAGGACCGCGACACGCAACCAACGCTAGGTTTTCAACGAGTACTTCAGCGTGCCGTATTTCACGTGCAGTCTTCCGGCAAAAAGGAAGTCACCGGGGCCAATGTCCTCGTCGCCATATTCGGTGAGCGCGAGTCGCAGGCGGTCTACCTGCTGAACCAACAGAATATTGCCCGCCTCGATGTCGTCAACTGCATTTCGCACGGTATCTCCAAGGTTTCGGACGACGAGTCCAGCGAAGACCCCGGCGCTACCGGAGACGCTGAAGGAGAACAAACGGAAGGTGCGAAGAATCCGTTGGAAGCGTTCACGACGAACCTGAATGAACAGGCGGTAAAGGGCAAGATCGACCCCCTGATAGGGCGCCAGCACGAAATCGAAAGGACGATCCAGATCCTTTGCCGTCGGCGCAAGAACAACCCGCTTTTCGTCGGTGAAGCGGGAGTCGGCAAGACCGCTATTGCCGAAGGTCTAGCGAAAAAAATCGTCGATAAAGATATTCCCGAAGTACTCCAGGACGCGACGATATACGCACTCGACCTAGGCGCCCTGCTGGCCGGGACCAAATACCGCGGCGATTTCGAGAAACGCCTGAAGAACGTCTTGGCTCAACTCGACAAAGAACCGGGCGCGGTACTGTTCATCGACGAAATCCATACGATTATCGGGGCCGGCGCGGCGTCCGGGGGCGTGATGGACGCCTCCAACCTTATCAAACCGGTATTAGCGTCCGGTGATTTGAAGTGCATTGGTTCGACAACCTATCAGGAATACCGCGGTATTTTCGAAAAAGATCGGGCACTGTCCCGGCGTTTCCAAAAAATTGACGTCAATGAACCGTCGGTAGAAGAGACGATCAAGATCCTGCAGGGTTTGAAATCGCGTTTCGAAGAACACCATGAAGTCAAGTATACGAACCAGGCCTTGCGCTCGGCCGCCGAACTCACACAGCGCTATATCAACGACCGGCACCTCCCGGACAAGGCGATCGATATCATCGACGAGGCCGGAGCGAGGCAACGACTGTTGAGTCCGTCGAGACGCAAAAAAACCATCGGCGTCGGTGACGTCGAAGAAATCATTGCCAAAATCGCGCGCATTCCGCCGAAGACGGTATCGACTTCCGATCGCGATTCACTGCAGAAGCTGGAGCGCAACCTCAAGATGGTGGTGTTCGGACAGGACCAGGCGATCGGCAGCCTGGCTGCGGCCATCAAGATGTCGCGGTCGGGCCTCGGCAACACCGAGAAGCCGATCGGTTCATTCCTGTTCGCGGGCCCGACTGGCGTCGGGAAAACAGAAGTCACACGGCAGCTCGCGCAGGTAATGGGGATCGAATTGATCCGTCTCGACATGTCCGAATACATGGAGCGCCACACGGTGTCGAGGCTTATTGGCGCGCCGCCGGGCTACATCGGTTACGACACGGGCGGCTTGCTGACGGAAGCAATCACGAAACAGCCGCACGCGGTCTTATTGCTCGATGAAATGGAGAAAGCGCATCCCGACGTCTTTAATATTCTGCTGCAAGTGATGGACCATGGGACTTTGACGGACACGAACGGCCGCAAAACAGATTTTCGCAACGTGATCATTGTGATGACGACCAACGCGGGCGCCGATCGGATAAGCCGGTCGTCGATCGGGTTTACGATGCAGGACCATTCGAGCGACGCGATGGAAGAAATCAAGCGAATGTTCAGCCCCGAATTCAGGAATCGCCTCGACGGAATCATCCAGTTTAACCCGCTCGATCCGGAAACCATCGGCCATGTCGTGGACAAATTCCTGGTCGAGTTGGAAACGCAGCTCGACACCAAGAAAGTAACGATGGATATCGATTCCGAAGCAAAAGTGTGGCTAGCGGAACATGGACATGACGCGATAATGGGCGCACGGCCAATGGCACGATTGATTCAAGAAAAGATAAAAAAGCCGTTGGCGGAGCAACTTTTGTTCGGCGGTTTGCAGGGAGGCGGCCACATATTTATCACGGTTCGCGACGGCGAGCTTGTTGTGGAAAGCGACGAAAAAGAACTGGAAGACGCGAACGCCGTCTGAAGGATTTGTATTTCTACGGCCCCGCCGGGGTCCGCGCCCAAATCGAACCGTAGAGGCTGGGACGCAGGACAATACGTAACCACGGAGGACACCAAGAACACGGAGGGACGTGTTCGTATGGTAATTCCGTATTCGGAATCTTCGTATTCTCCGTGGTTAATTCCGATCGCACCCGGGGGGCATTGTGGGCTTAAGAACCGACCCGTGAAATACGCTTAGACAGGATGATCGAATTGCGTTGTAAGTTGTACAGCGTTTGCCGTTCGTTCGGAAGATCCGAAATCTCGACCCGGGTGTAACCGTTTTCCTGAAACCAATGGGTAGCTTGGGTCGTCAATACGAAAACGCGGCGCAAACCCGCGTCTTTCGCCCGTTTTTCCAAAGCACCCAAAATGACGTTACCAAAACCGTCGCGTCGGTAATCCCGATGTACGGCGATACAAGCGATTTCCGCCATCTCGTCTGCGATAGGGTATAACGCCCCGCACGCAACGACGACGGATTCTCGGACGATGACTGAAAAATGATCGATTTCAATTTCTAACTTCTCGCGCGATCGTTTGACTAGAAAGCCTTCCTCTTCCAGCGGCTCGATCAAACCGAGGATCCCGCCGACATCCTCGATCTTCGCCAATCGTAATTGATCAAACGGCTCGTTGCTCACGAGGGTCCCGCCCCCATCACGTGTGAATAATTCTTCAATGAGCACACCGTCGGCAGCGCGATCGACGATATGAACGCGCCCGACTCCGAACTGGCACGCGCGGATCGCACATTCCATAAATCGATCGGCATTCTGATCCAGGGAGAGAAATTCGCGCGCATCACGCACCGTCAACTCACGGATGACGGCACCCCGGCGATCGACGAACCCTGGTGGGTCCATCATCAAAATCAACTTCGACGCTTTTACATCACACGCCACTGCGGTAGCCAGATCCAAGGAATTGAGGTTGAACACTTCACCGGTGGGCGAGTAACCGAGCGGTGAAATCAAAACCAGTTCGCCATCGTCAAGGCGTCGTTCGATAGCTTTGCTATCGACACGCCGTACTTCGCCGGTAAACCGCAAATCGACGCCGTTGACGACCCCGGCCGGACGTGCGATCACAAAATTGCCTCCGGAGACAGTTAACGAGGAACCGCGGTTAAGCGTATCGAGGGCGGCCTGTGACAAGCGTGCCTCAAGCTCTATCCGCCCAACGGATACGGCTTCTTTTACACACTCCAAGGTATCGGTATCGGTGACGCGCAAATTGCCGACGAATTGCTGATCAATACGCAAATTCTTGACTCTGGCATCGATCTGGGGCCGCGAACCGTGCACTACGATCAGCTTCACTCCGAGGTCGCGCAATAAGATAAGGTCTTGTACGAGGCCATCGATCGCGTGCTCATTCACGGCCTCACCACCGAAATACACTACGAACGTTTGCCCGCGGTGGGCGCGTATGTACGGCGACGCCTCGCGCATCCAGGCGACGGCGTCGAGGCGATGTGTGCGTGGTTGATCAGTCATGGCAGCAGAAGTTTCGGATGAATGCCTCAACGATATCGATCATCTTCAAGATCCCGGCAACCTCGACGTACTCGTCAGGTTGGTGCGCTTGGGCTACATGGCCCGGACCCAATATAACGGTCTCAACACCCATTTGATTGAGAAATGGCGCTTCCGTCGCAAAGGCTATAGTACCCGCGCCGACGCCGGTAAGCGCTTCGGCTAACGTTACGGCAGGTCCTGTTCGTGGAGTTTCGAAAGCACCCACGCCAGGCATCAATTCGCTGACTTCAACAGCGAGGCCGCTACCGGCAACCGCATCTTTGGAAATCCGTGCCAACTCGGCGGCCATCGTTTCCATATCCATGCCGGGCAACAACCGCAAATCAAGCTGTAGCTCACAAGATCCGCAAATTCTGTTCGGATTGTCCCCGCCGTGGATGGACCCGAAATTCAATGTCGGTACCGTCACTTTGAATGCCTGGTCACAGTGCTTTCGTGCCAGGGTTTCGCGCCACGCGTTCAGCGCCAGGGCGATGCGCATCGCCCCGTCGATCGCATTGTCGCCAAGACTCGGATCGCTCGAATGACCCGAACGCCCTGTCACTTCAATACCGATCATCATCACGCCCTTGTGTTTATATACCGGTATGAGACCGGTCGGTTCGCCGATGAGACCGCAGGCGCCGCGATGCGTCCCGGTTTCCAATAACCGCCGGGCGCCGGACATGGAACTCTCTTCGTCGGCGGTCGCGTACACGGTCAATGGGAAACGAATCGATCGCCTTTCTATTCTTCCGAGCGCAGCTAAAACGATCGGGAAAAAGCACTTCATATCGGCCGTACCGAGGCCGTAGAAACGCTCGTTACGCTCGGTCATCTCAAATGGGTCGTTGGTCCACAATTCACCGTTGTACGGTACCGTGTCGGTATGACCTGAAAGGACCAACCCACCCGGCCCGCTACCTAGCGTAGCGATGAGGTTCGCTTTCCCGTTCGCCTCGTCCACGGTCTGGATCTCGGTTGCGAACCCCGCATCGACCAACCAGGCCGCCAGTTCATGGACGAGCGGCAGATTGTCCATGTCGATGGCCGGATTCACGCTGCTCACTGTCGGTATCGCGACCAGGGTCGATAACTGTCGTTTGATCGTATTTAGCGCAGCGTCCATCGATGGAAGGTTGACGGTGTAAAGTGCGGCGGTATTTTACACGTTTGACGCAAAACTCGACACGTTTTTGCCAATCTGCAGGACTGTTTCGACGGTTTGCTTTTCTGGCGTTATGATCACCTATCAGTTTGACTTACCGCCCTGGCTTACCGGCCCGGAAAATTGTGGAGATCCTAATGGCGAAGAAGATCAACGTTGTCAGCGAACGCGTCACTCAACCACGCTCCCAAGGCGCATCCCAGGCGATGCTCCACGCGACTGGCTTAACCGGGGAAGATTTGGACAAGGCCGAAGTAGGCATCGCCAGCGTCTGGTATGAGGGCAACCCCTGTAACATGCACTTGCTGGATCTGGCAAAACACGTTAAGGCCGGGGTAGAAGATGCCGGCATGGTAGGCATGCGCTTCAATACGATCGGCGTAAGCGATGCGATCTCGATGGGAACGGAAGGCATGAGCTTTTCACTGCAGTCGCGCGATCTCATCGCGGATTCGATTGAGACGGTTATGGGCGGCCAATGGTATGACGCGAATATTTCACTCCCGGGGTGCGACAAGAATATGCCGGGCTGTCTGATCGCCATGGGACGGTTGAACCGGCCGGCCCTGATGGTCTACGGCGGCACCATTAAGCCCGGACACTCGCGCGGGGAGACCCTGGACATCATTTCCGCCTTCCAAAGCTACGGACAATACCTCTCGGGCGAAATCGACGACGGGCGGCGCAGTGAAATCGTACAGCACGCGTGCCCCGGCGCGGGCGCGTGCGGGGGCATGTATACGGCAAATACTATGGCCGCGGCGATCGAGGCGATGGGTATGACCTTACCGTACAGTTCATCGATTCCGGCCGAAGACCCGGGCAAGCTCGAGGAGTGTCGGCAGGCGGGGGCCGCCATCCGCGGCCTGTTGGAAGCAGATTTGCGACCCCGGGACATTATGACGCGCGCCGCGTTCGAAAACGCGATGGTTATCATTACCGTGCTGGGAGGCTCGACGAACGCCGTGCTGCATTTAATCGCAATGGCCCGCGCCGTCGAGGTCGACCTCGGTATCGACGATTTCCAGAAGGTCAGCGACCGGACGCCGTTTCTGGCAGATTTGAAACCGAGCGGGCGTTACGTCATGGAAGATCTACACAACGCCGGCGGTACGCCCGCGGTATTGAAGTTCCTACTCGAGCACGGAATGATCGACGGAGACTGTATTACCGTAACCGGCAGAACGATGGCCGAAAACGTTGCCGAGTTGCCCGGTCTGACAGCGGGGCAAGACGTTATCCGCCCGCTAGGCGACCCGATCCTCGCGAACGGCCACATCCAGATCCTCAAAGGCAATCTCGCGCCCGATGGCGCGGTGGCTAAGATCACGGGGAAGGAAGGCCTCGCGTTTACGGGTCCGGCAAAGGTCTTCGATAGCGAGGAACACATGTTGGCGGCGTTGGAACAGAAGCAGATCGAAAAAGGCGATGTCGTCATCATCCGCTACGAAGGCCCGCGGGGAGGCCCCGGAATGCCGGAGATGCTGACCCCAACCTCGGCGATTATCGGCGCGGGACTGGGCGGCGACGTCGCGCTGATCACCGACGGCAGATTCTCAGGGGGGTCGCACGGATTCATCGTCGGTCACATCGTTCCGGAGGCCCAGGAAGGTGGCCCGATCGCGCTCGTCCGTGACGGCGACGTCGTCTCGATCGATGCAACTACCAACTCCCTGAACGTCGACGTATCGGAGGACGAACTGACGAGGCGACGAAAGGAATGGCAGGCACCGCCCTACAAGGCTACCCGCGGCACGCTGTTCAAATATATCAAGAATGTAAAGTCGGCTACAGAGGGTTGCGTAACAGACGAGTGACGACCGTATACCGCTACATCACCTTCTTATAGTCGTTGTAATACTTCAAAACACGGCGCACGTAGGTTCGGGTTTCCTGGTATGGAGGAATTTTGTGTCCATGATCGATAACAGCATTCTCGCCGGCATTATAGGCGGCCAACGCGAGGACCAGATTATTATCGAACATGGTCAGCAAGTCTTTCAGGTATCGCGTGCCGCCCAGCACGTTAGCGCGCGGGTCGCGTCGGTTGCCCACGCCGTAGCGTTTCGCGGTACCGGGCATCAACTGCATTAAGCCTACCGCGCCCGCGCGCGAAACCGCGTTCGAATCGTAGGCGGATTCGGCGGTGATCACGGCGTGGATCAAGGCAGACGGCAATCGGTGCCGTTTGGCGACCAAATCGATCGTCGGGGCGTGGCGGACCCGATTTTTGTCGAAGCTGCGATAAGCGATACCGACTTCGGTCCAACCTTTCCAGGTCTTCACCAATCGCCTGTAGCCGTCGTGCATTGGCTCGTCCGTTAAATGCACACGCCCGTATTTATCGACGTATTTATAGATATCGGCGCCGGCGACCAGCGGCAAGGTGACCAAAACCCCAATACTCACGGCTCTTTTTAGGCGCGCGATGTCCAACTACTTTCCCCTAGTTACACACTTATTCTAAAGTAGGTTCTATATTATATGCATAACTATATGATAAATATTCAATAAATACCAGCGTCAATCCCGCAAGAATAGCAGCAAGCAGGTCGTCGAGCATGATCCCGAGGCCACCGCCAACTTCACGGTCCAACACATTTATCGGCCACGGCTTGAAAATATCGAATATTCGAAAAGCGACGAAAGCGATCACGCAGCCCCGAATGCTCGGCGTAGTAAACGCCATCGTAATCAGGAATCCGACTATTTCATCCCATACGACAGCCGGATGGTCGTGTTTCCCCAGCGCTTCGGCGGTACGGCGACACAGGGGGATTCCGACGGCAAACAGCGCCGCGACGATACCGATATAGACCGTTCTGTCAACGCCGCTGAGCGCCCAATAGACCAACACTCCGACGAGCGTCCCCGCGGTGCCTGGACCTCTAGGTACGAGACCGGACCCCGCACCGAGGGCCAGAAAATGCCCGGGGTCACGTAGCAGGCGCGCATTGTCGAGCATCGTTTTTAGATCCTAGGGAGCCTTTGATGAAGTCGCCGTGCGGTCCAGCCGGAAACGGCCGCCGCGGATACCGACCTTCATCGCTGGTCTGTTTCGGGCGGCTCCCTGAAACCGGAATAACGCGCGAGTTGACGGACATTCAGGGTTCGCTCCAGTCGACGTCCATCTATCACCCAGGTCGGGTAATTGCGGATTTCGGCAGCAATGCAACTGGTCGCAGGCGCGCCGCGTCGCCCATTCGGAGAACACTCTATGTACGGGAGGCGCTTAATGGAAGCGCCGAAAACCGTTTTCTGTTCTTGGCAGTGGGGACACCAATAGGCACCGTAGAATTTTGCGTCGGTTGCCTGCAAATGCTCGGCGAGTTGGCGCAAATAGGGATCTTCGGGGCCGGCCGCAGGATCGAACACGCCAGCATAGTGTAGATGCATGAATCCGACGACCACGATGGCGACCACACTGCTTCCGACACGCCAACCGTTCAGACCTTGGAGCGCGCCGGCCCGCCAGGTATACAGATAAATGGCCGCTATCAGACTAAGCGAGGCGAGGCAGTAAATGCAGACAGCTTCGATAACCCAGAAAGATATCGCGTTCAGGTAGAGGCTAACCCCGAACCCGAGCGTCGCGAAGAATATGGCGACGCGCCAGCGGGTGGTTTTCTTACGTGCGAACAGGGCGGCCGCGGCAAGAACGGCGTATACACCCCACCCCCAGACCACGAGCGGAAGACCCAGAAACATCGACCATCGACTGCTCTGTACGATGTCGCAGTCGGAGCCGGAACCGCAGTACGGCAGATTCGATTCCGTCATTGAAATCGCAAGCAACAGAGTCGTGAGCACGACTCCAAGGCCGGCGGCACCAGCTAGCGGAACATCCTTAGACGGTTCTGCGGCCGGCATCGAGCCCTCCCGTCTATCTTGCGATTTCGATTTCCTCGACACCTCGGTTCTCCTGTTCGTTCCGCCGCTGCACCGCGGTAATTTAGCACGATTAGGGATACCAATATTGCGCCGCATACGCCACCATTACGCGGCACACGCAGATATTGGAGTACGGAATGGCCTACAGCTTGGCTCAAATAGCGAGCGAGTTCTCGTTGGAATACGACGGGGACGGGGAGTTACGCATCCTGGGGTTGTGCGGTTTATCAGATGACTTGCCGGGCAATCTGTCCTTCGTATCGGACAAGAGCTTTCTCGCCGCCGCCGCTGCGTCGAATATCCCGGCTTTCGTTACGCAACCCGATTTTAGAATCGACGGTAAAGCGGCACTGTTCCACGCTGACCCGGAGTATATGATTGCGAAAATAGCAAAGCTTTTCGTTAAATCACATATCACTCAGGACGCTAACCTGCACGAGAACGCGACCATCGACCCATCGGCGAAGATCGCACCTTCGGCCGTGCTCGGGGCCAATGTTGTGATCGGTGCTGATGCGGTTATCGGCGAAAACAGCGTCGTTTTGGCGGGCTGCGTCGTAATGGACCGCGCGGTAATCGGAAACGGTTGTTTGATCCATCCTAACTGCGTCGTCCGTGAAGATTGCGTCCTGGGAGACCGGGTGATTCTGCAGCCCGGTGTCGTCGTCGGCGGTGACGGATTCGGGTTCATTACGCGCGACCAAGAGCACATGAAGATACCCCAACTCGGGAATGTCGTGATCGGGTCTGACGTCGAGATTGGCGCGAACTCGACGATCGATCGCGGCCGTTTTTCGGCTACTACGATCCGACGGGGAACCAAGATCGATAATTCCGTGATGATTGCCCATAACGTTCAAGTCGGGGAGCGCTGCCTAATCGTCGCTCAATCGGGGATTTCGGGAAGTTCCCGGCTCGGCGACGAAGTCGTGTTAGCGGGTCAAGTCGGGTTAGTCGGTCACATCGACATCACCGATAACGTCACCCTGCTTGGTCAATCGATGGCGACGAAGGATATTCGGGAACCCGGTATCTGGGCCGGGAGCCCCGCCCGGCCGGCGAAACTGTGGAAGCGGGCGATGGCCCGACTTTACGCGGGTCTCGCACGCTAAATAGATGCGCTAGAAAATAGATGAGACACCCACAACATTGAAGCGGTGTCCCCTGCCCCTTCAAGAGAGACAGGGAGGGGTTGTAAGCGCGTGACTTACGCCGAAGTTATGTTCAGGCTCGCCTATTTAGTAGCGGGTCGACGAGACTTCGATGCGACAGGTCTCCTCGGTAGTCACTGAGGATCCTCGAACGCATCCGTTTGGTTTGCGGCGGTCGTTATGCGACAGCCCAGCGCCCCGATTCGACCGGCCATCGGATGGTTGCCATCACGCAGTTGGGCGCGCGACAACGCCGAGGATAATGCTTCGCTGCCAGCGGCTGCCGTTTCAATTGCGTCGATATAATCAGTCGCGTAGTAGTTAATGAAATCTTCAAGCGGCCCGACCCCGATGTCCTCCAGCAATTCTTCGCTATCGGCCAGTTCGACCAACTCGGTCAATGCGGCCCAGGCGCCTTCTGGGTCTTTTCGACAAAGTTCATCAAGCTTGTCCCAGGCCCACCAGTTTCGTTGAAAATCGAGCCATGCTTCGGCAATTTTTTTGCTCTCGGTCCCGTCCATTCCGTGCTCTTGGTATTTCGTTAGCCGGCCACGATGACTAACCGCCGTCGTGGCTCATTGTTTCTCGTACTCGAGCCACCGATCGAGGCTCGTCGGGATGATTATGCCGAAAATGGCGCTCGTCCGATATCTGCATCGTGGACCGGCGAGACATTTTCTGTGAAAGCCTGACCGATTCTTGGCCGGAAACAGCAATTCGAAGCCTCTGCCGAGGAATGATGGAGGGATCGGTGAGTTCCCGCTAACGACTCCTATGCGATCGGGTACGGGCGCATTCCGCTATCCGCGCCCTGCGTCCGGCCATCGTAACGTGCGCTGCTAGGGGTACGCAAAAGCGCCTTCGGCGCCCCGTGGAACACCCGGCTAGACGAGCTCGATTGGACCGATTTCAGAGGCCGCCACGGTACAATTGCGCCCACGATGCTTAGCTTCGTACAACGCGCGATCGGCGTTATGCAGGAGCGCCTGAGGGTTTTTACAGTCGTCTAGTCCGGCAACACCAACCGAGACCGTCAACCTCAGCCGCCCGAAAGACGTCAGCACCTCCGCCTGTTCGATGTCGCGGCGTATTCTATCACCAATGTTCGCCGCTTCATCGAGTCCGATTCCGTAAAGAACAATCGTGAATTCCTCACCGCCGAACCGGGCCACGAGATCGACCGGGCGAGAGCTTCTTCGCAGATGCGCCGCAACCATTTTTAGGGCATCGTCCCCGACCAAATGACCGTGGCGATCGTTTACGCTTTTAAAATGATCAATGTCGACTAGGAGAAGACTCAGCGGCGTCCCGTCGGTTTGGCACCGACGACATTGACGCCCGAGGATTTCGTCCAGCCAACGGCAATTGTACAGCCCGGTAAGCGCGTCGACCCTTGAGGCTCGCGCGAACTGCTCCTGGGCGTTCAGGCTAACTTGCAGACGATTATTGTTGTCGCGGACGCGGCCGGAAAGGACCGCGAGCAGATTGCGCGCCCATCGCTTCGTGCGAGCTACCGATAAACGACCATAGCAGCTCACCTTTAATGACAAGTAGACGCGACGCACGCTGCGCTATCACGTGAGCTGACACGTTGAGTCGGCTCAGGATCGAGAGTTCACCTACGCAGGCGCCGATCCCAAGTGAGAGGAGCGGCGCAGCGTTCGTTGCTCCGAGGCGAACCTGTAAGGCACCCTCGAGTACGATGTAAATTGAATCGTTGGCGGCACCCTCTTCTAACAACGCGAGACCCGCTTCCACCTCCACTTCTTCGCATTTGTCGAGCAGGTACGCAACCGACGAAATGTCGACATCGCGAAAGAGATCAAGATGACCGTACTTCAGTGCGTATTCATCGTTCGAAGACGAGATCTCATACCCGGACCTGCGTTCCATTCCAAACCCTCAGAAAAACCGGCGTCAAACAAGTACATCGACGGATATACGGAAATGTTTAGCTCCGCGTGGCGGTACGGCTATTCCTGCCGGATGACGAAGCGAAAGCGCCCCCTTCGAGGGCGCTTGTTTTAGCCCGCTGAGACCCATAGTACAGGCGAGTTAGGGCAAGGGCGGCGGTTTCGACGACAGGCGGGTTGCTCGTCGGGGACAGCGGACTGCGCTATGCGACTCCGGTTTTCAATTCTATTTCCGTTTGACTGGCTCAGACGCTACTGCTGATTCCCGGCATCGCGGCAACTGACAAAGTTTGCCGACTTCATTTCCATGACTACTTCGCGATTCTGATTAAGGGTTTCACCGAGGGTTTTCAAGATACCGCGATCGGGCCTGGAGTTAGAACGGCGCGCTTCTAATACGGTGATCCGAACCGCTAACTCATCACCGGGCCGAACGGGTTTGAGCCACCGCAGTTCGTCCATACCGGGCGAGCCCAAGCCCGCGACGGTCGACACAAAGTGATCAACCAATAGTCGCATCGTTATTGACCCCGTATGCCAACCGCTAGCGATGATCCCGCCATAGATCGAGCGTTCCGCGGCTTCCGGGTCGATGTGGAAGGGCTGCGGATCGAATTGCTTCGCGTATTCGATGATTTCGGCCTGCGTGACTATCGCCTTTCCGAATTCATAAACTCCGCCGACTACATAGTCCTCAAAATATCGTTCGCTTCGTGGTTGCGAAAATGTCGTCACGTTCATACTATCAATACTCGTCTCCTTCCGCTGGGTTCGATCGGTGACGAAGCATCGCGCGTCTTTACTCCTTTTTCAGAAGATCCTGTAGGTTTGAGAACGGGTGATGCGTCGCGCTCGTAGAACGCGCGCCGGACCCGGACAAGGCGGCTCCGTTTTCACCGCCTAGTGACCGCTGATGCTCGTTGTCGTGGCAATAGAGACAGAGTAACTCCCAGTTACTACCGTCTTCTGGATTGTTGTCATGATTGTGATCCCGATGATGGACCGTCAGTTCGTGAAGGTTTTCACGAGTAAACTCTCGAGAACATCGACCGCAAATCCATGCATACATACGCAACGCTTTTTCTCTATATCCGCCTTCGCGCTGCTCTCGATTCCGGCGCGCCTCGGCGACAACTCGGTCGAGCTTCGCAGGATCGCCATTCGCTTTCTTATCGGACATCGATTATTTGGTTCCCGATCCGGTGCACCTCAATACTATTGCGATCCGCGTGGCGTTGGAATACCCGAAACAGGATCGCCGACCCGTGCGGCGCTGCGACGCGAGTACGGCACGCAACAATGATAGTCGATCTGCCGTCTCCTCGACGGAATTGCAGTATCCTTGCAGTCATCGGATTTCCAACGGACCAACGTTAATGGCGGATTTTGACTACGACTTGTTCATAATCGGCGCCGGATCGGGCGGCGTGCGAGCTGCGCGGATGTCCGCGAGCCTGGGGGCAAATGTTGCCATCGCAGAAGACCGTTCTATGGGGGGCACCTGCGTAAACGTCGGCTGTGTACCGAAAAAGATGTTGGTATACGCGTCGCATTTCAACGAAGAATGTGAGAACGCGGTTAGTTTCGGGTGGTCGTCGGAGGCGAGGCGATTCGACTGGAACACGTTGATAGCGAACAAAAATCAGGAAATTCACCGTTTGAACGGCGTCTACGAACGCCTGCTCAGGGATGCAGGTGCGCGAATATTCAATGGGAGGGCGTGCTTAGTCGACCAGCATACGGTAACGGTAGCCAGCGAAACCATCACTGCGCAAAACATTCTCGTGGCTGTTGGCGGCTGGCCATACGTACCGGATATACCCGGCAAGGAGCACGTAATTACGTCTAACGAGGCATTCTTCCTACCCGAACTCCCGCGACGGATTCTAATCGTCGGCGGCGGCTATATCGCGGTTGAATTTGCAGGCATTTTCAACGGTCTAGGCAGCGAAGTAACGGAAATCTATCGCGGCCCACTCTTCCTTCGTGGTTTCGACGACGACGCTCGCGAATTCGTGGCACGGGAAGTGAGGAAAAAGGGCGTCGACCTCAGATTCCAGATCGATGTATCAACGATAAGAAAGCAAGGGGAGGAGCTAACTGTCGAATTGACCGATGGCACGACGCTAGGCTGCGACGTCGTTATGTACGCGACCGGCCGGCGGCCGCTAACCTCGGATCTCGGCCTCGAAGCCTGTGGCGTCGATCTGGACGCGCAGGGCGCGATAATCGTCGACGAACGATATCGCACAAATGTCGAATCGATTTACGCTATAGGGGATGTCACGAATCGGATCAACCTAACCCCTGTTGCGCTAGCTGAAGGAACGTCACTCGCGTGGGACCTGTTTTCAAAAGACGACAAACGAGTGGAATATGAGTACGTGCCGAGCGCGGTGTTCAGCCAACCAAACTTGGGGACGGTTGGCTACACGGAGGCCAAGGCGCGCGAGAAGTACGGAGAAATTGCGGTTTACCGCTCTTCGTTTACTGCCTTGAAACACACGATATCAGGCAGCGACGAAAAAACTTTGATGAAACTCATCGTCGACAATAGGACCGACCGGGTGGTTGGCGTGCATATGGTGGGTCCGGAAGCAGGAGAAACGATCCAGGGTATTGCGATTGCGCTAAAGGCCGGCGCGACGAAGGCCGTTTTTGACCGGACGATCGGTATCCACCCCACGGCGGCCGAAGAATTCGTCACGATGAGAGAACCCGTCTAAGGAACCTCTGATTCATTCGTGGAATGCCGCCTTACGTTCAAAATCGTCCGTCTCGGCGTTGCGGATCTTGCCAATAGTCCCAGCTATTACCTGCGCACCGCGCCTTGCGTCGAACCATTTTGAATCACAATCCGACTGTCCCAGAATGAATCATAGGTTCCCTAGAGAACGATTTGGCCTACCCCCCCTCAAAAACTACTGCTTTCAGAACATCTACGGGTACTTCAGGCAGGTAGCAAGTCCTCGCGGAGCCGCTCCGCTTCCCGTCGCTGGCAGCCGAGGGCAATACTATTTACCGGCGGAAACAATAATCGTACTTCCCAATGCGCCCATTCACGAAAACACCCCAGAATTGTGACCGAGCGCTTGAACATTGGCGAGATAAGCATTCATAAATTGGCTCGGATCCTTAATTAGCTTATCCTTCCACGCCCCCAGTTTTACCTTCGATTGTATGAGACCGCGAATGACGCCGACGTGTTCGGTATGACCAAGCGTCAATGCACCAATCAAACGATCCTCGTCAAAAAGCAGGTTGATGTATTTGTAGTTTTCTTCGTCCAAAAGCTCCGCTGAGTCGCCACCTTCGATGCCCTGCCATTTACCGAAGGAACCGGAAATGAGTCCCATCGTGTCCAAGACATTCATCAGCAGGCTACCCTGAAATCTGCATTTCTCTCCGACCATATTGAGCGCCGCACACCGCCCGTGGTCAACAGCGGTCGGTTGGATTATGTGAACGGACTTTTCGCCGGTCGAAAAATCATACCCTTGTGCTACGTCGCCGGCCGCATAGATGTTCGGGATATTGGTACACAGGTACTCGTCGACCAGTATCCCGCTATCGGTAGCGACGCCGCTGCCTTCAAGAAATTCGATATTTGACTGAACGCCCGTCGCGACGATGATGGATGAAGGTTTCATCGTATTGCCGCTGCTAAAGGTCACTTCCAGGTCGCCCGAATCGCTGCAACTTGCGTTCTCAATCGTCGTTTCGGTAAGCACGCGGATCCCTTCTTTTTCACACCAGCGTTTCACCATCGCACTCGCTGTGGGGTTCATCATACTCCTGACCATTTGCTTGCCTCTCACGATCGAGGTCACCTTTGCCCCCCGCGCGGCAAGCGCCGACATAATGATGCAAGCGACGAACCCCGCCCCGACCAACAACACCTCTTCCCCGTCATTAGCGTGTTCTGCGATCTTACGTGCGTCGTCCAATGTCCAGCACGAATGCACCTTAGAAGGGCTGACGTCCATGAGATCCGATACATACGGACGCGACCCGGTGGCTATCAACAATCGGTCGTAACCGAGCGTGGTGCCGCTATCAAGCGTGATTTTATTCTGGTCAGAGTCGACTTTGTCTACTCTGGCCTGAATCACCTCGATGTCTAGGTCCCGGTAGTGCCCATCTGAAACACGGAGGTGCGTGCCTTTTTCCTCGATCATGCCGTGCAGGAAATAAGGTATTGCCATCCGCGAATAAGGCACTTCCTTTTCAACGCCGACGATAATGATCTTTGAGTCAGGATCGACCTTTCGCAGGTTCTCTGCCGCGGTTACTCCGGCGGGACCTGCTCCTATAACGACGTGCTGCATAATGCCCTCCCTCTAAAATTCGAATCTCCGACGGGTTTCCTGTGACGCAATACCATCTTGCATCCGACGCGGACCTCATCGAAGCGGTAGCATCCGGTCTAAATCATCGACAGTTCGCTCGGTTGGATCAGCGTTCAGTGCCGAGAACATTTCCGCCTCCAGCAAAGCGTCTTCGGCTCGGTTGAGCGCGCTGTGTTGGAAGAATAGAAGTCCCGGTCGCTAAAGTCCACGTTTATCGGTCAGCCAGATTCCTCGTCTCTGTTCTGGGGTGACGCGGCGGCATTTAGCACGTTGCCGTCAGGGCGTCGTTCGCGCTCGACCGGGCTCTCGTTTCGGAATTGATAGGTACTCCAGGCTCCGCCGGACTTGCCTCGGGCAGCACCGCGAACCGGATACCATGGACACGGGCATTCTGCATCTACCCCCCAAATCGGTAATTGATCATCGGACTGCGACAGACTCTAATTGGGCCTTACCTGCCACCCGACTGGTTATGGATTACGTGTTGATTTACACTCGCAGAAAAGGTGGATAGTCGATCATGAGCGAGCCAAAAAACTGGTTGGTCCACAGCCATTCTGATTTTGAGCGGTCGCTTCACGAGTCTATGGCTGCCGTTGAAAAATGGGACTGGCAACAGGCCAAGGACCTGTTCCATGAACTCTCATCGCAAATCGAAAAACACATGGCGATGGAGGATGAGGTGTTGTATCCGGCCTACGAGAGTTTCGCCGACCTCCCACAAGAACCGATACGTGCGCTCAAGGACGAGCATGAAAAGATCAATCAATTAGTAGGCGACGTCGAGACAGTGCTCGATACGAACGACTCGGAGCACGTACTCGAGTCAATGACCCGATTCGAGGGGATCCTACTCGACCATCATGAAAAAGAAGAGAGCATCTTTTTGCCGATGGCCGGTCATTTTCTAGAACCTCTAAAAGAGACGCTGCTGGAACGAATGCGGGAGTTCGACGATTCAGCCGAAGAAAAGGGTAAGCAATAAGAGAACCTCTGATTAGTTCGTGGAACGCCGCCTTGGGTTCAAAATCCGACTGTCCCAGAATTAGTCAGAGGTTCCTTAGCCCGCGGTTCCCACCCGCACGACACGCTCTGAACCGGCTATACGGAGTTGATGGTTTGGCGAATTCGAGATGCTCAAAGACTGAACGCGCGATACTTTGTCTCTTCTAAAGGATTGCGTTAATCTAGGGG
>CAZFZX010000084.1:0-18250 GCA_964523765.1 uncultured Enterobacteriaceae bacterium | reverse complement strand
ATGAATCGCGACCGCAGCTCTCAAATCGATGCCTTATTCAGACGTTCCCTAGGTGCCCCGCCGCAGCGACCGCGCGATCCATCCCGACGCCCCGGCGAGAACGCCGCACGCGGCGGCAATCATGAGAGGGATATCGTAGCTGCCGGTACGATCGAAAAGGTAGCCCGCCAGCCACGGACCGAGCGCGCTTCCGGCCGCACTGCCGAACAGTCCGATCCCGATGATGGAGCCGAAGTAAAGACCGCTGAAACGGTCGCTGACCATGGCCGGCACGAGAGAGGCGGTCGCCGAATAACCAACCCCCAACATCACCGCGTAGAGATAGGCGCCCCCCGCTGAGGGCGCTCGGCCGACCAGCGCCAGTACACCGACGCTGGCAACGAGTATGGCGATCCCGGAAACAAACACGACTTCACGCTCGATACGATCGGACAACCAACCGCCGCCGGTCTTACCGACTACGCTTGCGAGCCCGACGACGCCGACCACGGACGCCGCGACGATCGCTGAAATCCCATGGTCGACCAGAAACGCTGCCTGATGTACGTGCAGCGTTTGCGAGCACACGCTACCGAAAAAAAATGCGGCGACCATCAACCAGAATGGAGATGTCCGGATCGCGTCGGGCAAGGTGATGGATACCTCGGCTGCCGCCGGAACAATCGTCGAGCCCGCCACCGAGCCCGCAAGCCCTTGAACAAACTCGCCGCCGATTGCCGGCGATTGCGGCGACGGACTCGTTTTCCACAAATAGAATGCCGCCGGAACGATCCACACGGCGCAGAGGCAACCGAGTACACGGTATGCGATCCGCCAACCGTAAGCGTCGATCAGAACCTGGCACAGCGGTACGACGGTGAGCATACCGACTCCGATCCCAGAACTCACGATCCCCATCGCGAACCCGAGTCGGTGTTGATAGCGCCGGTCGACCATCACCAAGGCGGGGATCCAACCGCAGAATGCGATGGCGAGAGCCGTCAAGACGCCGAAGCCGATATACAGATGCCAGGGTTGGGTGATAAGGCTGTTGCCCCACAGCGCGATGCCGAGCAATAAACCACCGGCGCCGACCAGCAACGGCGGGCGCACCCGGTCGCACAGCAGCCCGACAACAGGATTGGCAATACCGTGGACCACTGCGAACACGCTGAAGGCTCCCGACAACAGCGAGCGACTCCATCCGAACTCGGTGAGCAAAGCCACCAGCACAACGCTGTAGGAATACCATATCCCGTAGGCGAGCCCCAGGGTTGTCGCGATCACGCCAAGGGTCACCGACCGGGAGTTATCGGCCACAGGGTCCGCCATTGAGAGGGTTCAAAGGGAAAATGCGCGCCGTATTCTCGAATCCCCGTGGCACGCTTGCGAACGCGGCGCCGGATCCTTGCCGTTCAGTCCGCTCGCAGGCGCGTTGCCGACCGGAACCTTGGGCGACCGATCCTAAACTGCCGGACCGGTGTTCTTGCGCCAACGATTCATACCGGCAAGCCATCGGTCGACGTCGGTTGCCTTACCCAACAGATACTCACGCACCTCCGGGTGCGGTAGGATCAGAAACTCTTCCCGCGCCATGGTCTCGATAACACAATCGGCCAACGCCTCCGGTTCGATCATGCCGTCGACGCTCGCAACCGCGGCGCCTTCGGGTCGCTCGGTCATTGGCGTGCGCACGGCCTGCGGGGCCAGCACCGAAACCCGCACACCCTGGTCGCGGTATTTGATCGACACCCATTCCGCGAACGCAACGGCGGCGTGCTTGGTCACCGAGTAGGTCGCGGACTGGATGTGGCTCAAAAGCCCGGCCGCGGACGCGGTGTGGATGAGGTAGCCGCCCCCGCGCGCGGCCATTTTTGGCGCCACCGCACGGACCGCGTAAACGTGCGCCATGACGTGGATATCCCAGTTCAACTGCCACTCGTCGTTCGACACGTCTTCGTCTCCCAGCCTGGCGATACCGGCGTTGGAGCAAAAGATGTCGATCGGACCCAGTTCGGCCTCGACGCGCTCGACCAGGTTTTGAATGTCGCTTTCGGCCGTCACGTCGCAGGGGACGGCTATCCCGTCGACACTGGCGGCCACCGTTGTCAGAAGTTCCTCCTGCACGTCGGCAACCGCGATCGCCGCGGCGCCCTCGGCGTGAAAGCGTCGCGCCAGCGCGGCGCCGATACCACTGGCACCACCGGTAATGACCGCAATTTTGTTCTTTATGTCCATCGAAACCCCTTATTCTTTCCGTTCACACGGTGATCACCAGTTTCCCGAAATGGCCGGCCGCGCGCATGTCGTGGTAGGCCTGCCGCGCGTCACCGAAGTCATAGATTTTATCGATGACGGGCCGGCATTCGTGCGCGGTGAACGCGCGGTTCATGTCCTCGAACATGCGCCGGCTACCGACGTAGATCCCTTGCAGGCGAATCGATTTCCCCAGGATGGGTAAAGGATCGATCTGTGCGCTCGTCAAAACGCCGATCAAGCCGATGGAACCCGCGACCCGGGTCGCGGCGATGGACTTGGCGAGCGTTCCGGCTCCGCCTACCTCGACGGTATGATCGACACCTTCGCCGTCGGTCATCTCGATGACTCGCTGCTCCCAATCGGGAGTAGTGCGGTAGTTGATCGTCTGCCAGGCGCCCAGCTCGCGGACACGGGCGAGTTTTTCGTCGCTGGAGGAGGTCACGATGGCGCGTGCGCCGAGCATCCGGCAAATCTTGAGCGCAACCATCGACACCCCTCCGGTGCCGAGCAGCAGTACCGTGCTTGTGGCCGACACCTGTCCCTTCTCGACCAGACTGTTCCATGCCGTCAGTGCGGCGCAAGGCAGCGTCGAGGCTTCGATATCGGAGAGATAATCGGGCGTCGCCACCACCCCGTCCTCGTGCAGCACGCGATATTCGCTAAGCATTCCGTCCAAGGTCCCGCCCAACGCATTTTGCATGTCACGGGCCGTGATATCACCGTCAATCCAACGCTGAAAAAACGTACCGCACACGCGCGCCCCGGTTTCAAAGCGGGTTACTTCGGCGCCGGTTTCCACGATCTCGCCGGCACCGTCGGAATTGGGAATGCGAGGATAGGGAAGTTTGCGCGGCGTCGGGTTTTCGATCGTCGTCAGGTCCCGATAATTGATCGAGGATGCGCGGACCCGGATCAGAACTTCCCGCGGGCCGGGTTTCGGACGGTCCCGCTCGTTCAAGGCGAGCGCGTCGATGCCCGCGTCGGAAACGATCTCGTAGGCTTTCATCACCTTTCCCCTCGCTTAGATGCAAACCGGTCCGGTTTGGCCCGGACGATTCCGGCGGCCCGGGCAGTCACGGTGCCGAGGACCGCGGTTCGTCTTTTTCGTGATGACGGTTTTTCGTGCAGCGGTCGCGGATGTAGTCGACGATCGGTCCCGTCAGGCTGCCCATGAAGACTTCGTCGACCCCGGCCTCCTTCAAGTCCGCAATCTCCTGCACCGGAAAGACGCCGCCGACGATGAGCAGCACATCGTCCATCTGATTGTCCCGCATCAGCTCGACGACCCGCGGCGCGTGAGTCAGATGGACACCGCTGAGACAGCTCAAGCCGATGACATCCACATCCTCCTCAACGGCGGCGCGCACGATGTTTTCCGGCGTTTGAAACCTACCGAGGTAGACCACTTCCATACCCGCATCGCGAAGCAGGCTCGCCACGATCTTGGCGCCGCGGTCGTGCCCATCCAAACCGACTTTGCTGATCAGTACCCGGATCTCCGGTTGCGCTGGCGGGCGCGCCATCAGCGGAGACCGAACGGCGCTTCCAACTCGCCGAACGGGTCGTAGCGGAAACCGTGGGCGAGCCTGATCACCCCCGATATCTCCCCGACCGTAGCGTAAGCCCGTACTGCCTCGATCACCTCCGGCATGAGGTTCACTTTCTCGGGCGCCCCTGCGCGGCGCTGCAGGCTCTCCAGTGTTTCTTGCACCAACCGGTTGTTGCGAGTTCGCTTGAGCCGGCGAACATTGGCGACCTGCTCGGCCTCGCTTTCCGGCCGCGTGCGATGATAATCCACCGGCGCCTGCGCCTCCTCCTCCATGAGGAACGCATTCTGCCCGACCACCGTGCGCTCTCCCGCTTCCAGTTCCTTATGATAGTTGAGGGCCTCGCGCTCGATCAGATCGTCGACCCACCCCGTCTTGATGGCGCTGACCACTCCGCCCACTTCATCGATCTCAGCCAGGATCTCGGCGGTCTTTGCCTCCAGGGCACTGGTCAAACCCTCCACGTAATAGGAACCGCCCAGCGGGTCGGCGACGGCGGTGATCCCGGTCTCGCAGGCCAGGATCTGCTGGGTCCTCAGCGACAGAATACCCGCTTCCTCGCTGGGGATGTTCACTGCCTCGTCGTAACAGCACAAATCCATGGCCTGGGCTCCGCCCAGCGCCGCGGCCATCGCTTCATAAGCTACCCGCACGATGTTGTTCAGCGGTTGGGCCGAGACCAGTGAGCAACCCGCGGTATGCACGGAGAATCGCAGCTTCAGCGACCGCGGATCCTGAGCGCCATATTGCTCGCGGGCGATCCTTGCCCACATCCTGCGCGCCGCCCGGATCTTCGCGATCTCCTCGAAAAAATCGATGTGGGCCGAGAAGCAGAAAGTAAGCCTCGGGGCGAACGCATCGATCGCCAGGCCTCTTTCCCGGCACTTGTCCACGTAGCAACGGGCTTTGGCCAGAGTGAGGGCCAACTCCTGGGGCGCGTTGATCCCCATTTCCCGGAAGTTGTAGCCGTCGGAATAAGAGGAATACACCCGGGGCATATTCTCAGTGCAGTACTCGATGGCGTCGATACCCAGCTTGAGCGCCAGATCCACCAGTAGTTTGCCCTCGGGCCACCAGCTGCAGTAGAAAGTGAACAAAGGATCGTTGAGCAGGGTCCCTCGCAGTGAGGCCAGGGGAAGCCCGCGTTTCTCGGCGAGCACCGCCCAGGCACCCAGTTCGAACGGGCTCGCCATCGTATTGGTGCCGTGGAGGATCAAAGGCAGTTCCGGCGGCAGGCCGTCCAGCATGATTTCGATGTCTTCGAGCGAAGTGAGATTCACTCCCTGCACGCCAACCTCACCCCGCGCCCGCGGATGATCGGCGTCGATACCGATCCAACTGGGCACATCCGGGATGATGTCCAGGGCTTTAGCCCCTTCTCCGATGTAACTGCGCAGACGTTCATTGGTGTCCGCCGGGGTACCGAACCCGCAGAGCAGCTTCTGGGTCCATTGCCGACCCCGGTACATGTTGGGATGGATCCCTCTCGTGTAGGGATAGTCGCCGGCGTTGCCGAGGTCGCGCGCGTAATCCATGCCCTCGACGTCGCTCGCGGTGTAAAGCCCTTTCAGCGGAAGCCCCGACCAGGTCTTGGCCGCCGCAGGTTGCTTGTCCTCGTTAGCTTGGCCGCCCGCTCTATCCATCGTCGTCACCTCCGCGCACTCTACTCTCGGGGAACCCGGTATCGGGAAACGCTTCCGCTCACGTGATCGTCGTTATCGACCGCGCGTCGCGAGTCTGCCACGCGCCGTCGGGCGGCTCAAGGCAGCGCCGTACCCCGCCGATCGCCGCCGGTACGGAACGGCGCGGTGCTTTCAGGATACCTCTGACGAATAAGAACGGCTGCGGCTCGAACAGGCGGTCGGCAGAAAATCAAAGGTCTCATCCAACTCCAGTGTCCGCGACACCGGCGGCCGGTTCTAAGCGAAGCAGTGCTTCCTGGGTGAACGACGCGGTGAGTTTTCGGTCCTTCGACCAGATATACCCGCAGGCGACTCCGCGGCTGCGTGTCGCGGTCAGCGGCCGCTGCTCGACGAAATGCCAGGCGTTCATGTCGACCGGCCGGTGGAACCATATCGCATGGTCGAGACTCACGCAGTACACCCCGGGCGAGCACCAGGTTGCCCCGAACGGCACGAGCAAAGTATCGGCGAGGGATTCGTCGGTTTGATAGGCGAGCATGGCGGTTTGCAACTTGGGATCTTCGGGAACCGGCCCGTCGGCTCTGATCCACATCCGGATCCCGTCTTCGGAAGAAGGGCCGAGCGGGGACCAGGGCGCGTTGACCACGCGAATGTCGACGCCATGTTCGCGTAGCGCCCAGTCCGCGGGCAAGGGCAACGGATCCTGGGTCGCCATGAGTTCATGGTACCGCGGTAAGGATTCCGGCGCGGGCAAGCTTGCGAAATCCGCGGGCGGTGAGGCATCGATCAGCGGGCCTTCGGCGCCGACGGTGAAAGATGCAATCAGCTCAAAAAGTACCCGCCCGTCCTGGCACGCGCGAACCCGACGGCTGGAGAAAGTGCGTCCGTCGCGTATCCGGTCGACCGTATAGTCGATCGGCTCACCGGGACGTCCGCTGCGCAGAAAGTAGGCATGTATCGAGTGGGTGACACGGTCGTCGTCGACCGTAGCCGAAGCGGCGGCACTCGCCTGTCCTAGAAAATGCCCGCCGTAAGTGCCCTCCGCACCGTCGTTGCTCGATCCCTTGCCGCGGAAGGTATTCTCTTCGATACGCTCCGGGCTCAGTATTTCGATGAGTTCTTCGAGTGCCTTCGACATGCATTTTCCTCTTTCAACCGGGCGCGCCCGGGCACT
This sequence comes from uncultured Enterobacteriaceae bacterium, assembly GCA_964523765.1. GTDB lineage: Bacteria > Pseudomonadota > Gammaproteobacteria > UBA11873. Next base: position 11,648 of record CAZFZX010000084.1, on the reverse strand, counting down.
GGAATCGTGTCCGGCGATAAATTCACTCTAACCGCGCCGGCGGTACAAAGTGAAGGCTTAGGGTTTGCTTCCGGATTGAAAACACCTGGGGCTGCTCGCTACACTGTGTGCCGGGACGTATCCCCGGGGGATGGCCAACTTGAGAGCAACAGGGAAACAACCGAAGTTGACATCCAAACGTCACGCGGCCGGCGACTTCGCCGCGGCCCAGGAGTTCATGCACAGCCGTCAATGGACGGACGGGATGCCGGTAGTACCACCGACGGCGGATGCGGTCGCCGCCTGCCTCGAATGGGCGGCATTGACGCCGAACCATCTCGTCGGGGTCGAACCCGTCCGAGAACGCGCGATCGTGGCGGAAAAGCTCGCTGTCAACGCGGTCATGGCGGGCTGCCTGCCGCCTCACTTTCCGGTCGTCGTTGCCGCCTTCACGGCGATGCTGCAGGAGCCGTTCGCTCTCCACGGCCCGATCTCGAGCACCGGCGGTGCGGCTATTCTCATTGTCGTCAACGGCCCGATCCGCAAGGAACTCGGCATGAACGGCAGCTTTGACGCGCTCGGGTCCGGCGACCGCGCGTCGACGTGTATCGGTCGCGCTATCCGTCTCATTCTCTACAATCTCCTCGAAGCGCGTCCCGGTCAGGCGGATCGCTCGACCCTAGGGCATCCCGGTAAGATCAGTTACTGCCTGGCCGAGGACGAGGAAAACTCGGCGTGGTTGCCCCTGGCCGCCGAACGCGGGATCCCGGAACACGCTTCCGCGGTGACCGTAATGGCGGCAGGCGCGCCGCGGCAAATCATGAACGAATGGACGACGAAGCCCGAAGAGATCCTCGATACCTACGTCGCCGAGATCAAAGCCGGCATGCGCCACTACTCGATCTGGCCGGGCAACTATGCCATCGTCGTCCCACCGCAACTACGCACCCCGTTCGACCGGGCGGGCTGGTCCAAAGCAGACATTCGCCGCTACGTCTACGACAACGCATGGGTCCGGCGCGGGGAATGGGCCGGCTGCGGCAAAGGGGCCATCGTCGGCAGCGCTGCAGGAGAGCGATACGCCGGTTTGCCGGCGCCTGAGCACCTTCTCGTCATCGCGGCGGGCGGACCCGCCGGCGGTTTTGGCGCGGTGATACCGCCCTGGTTTGGCACCAAGAGCCGCGCGGTCACGGCTGCGCTCGGCGCATGTGTCGACTGTTAGCCGTGAAACCGGGAGCAGCACAGGAACGACGTAGGGTAAATGGCGTCACGCTTTCCCGGGCAGTCGCGGATGGCCCAATCGAGTGCCATCGATACAACGTTTTGAACCAAAGGAAATACCAATGGGTGAACGCAAACTGTATGGGATGTCGGGCTCCAGAGCGCTCCGTTCGCTATGGGCGATCGAGGAAGTCGGGATCGAATATGAGCATGTGCCGATTAGTTTTCGCGAGGAATCCAAGGAACCGGCTTATCTTGCCGTTAACCCGAACGGCCGGATCCCGGCGCTGGTCGACGGCGATCTCACGCTGTTCGAGTCGATGGCGATCAACCTCCATCTCACGAAAACCTATGGCGGCGACCTCTATCCGTCGGCGGGAGCTGCCGAAGCGCTAACGTGGCAATGGAGTGTTTGGGGGATCAGCGAAATCGAGCCCCTACAAATGCAGATCGTGGTGCAGAAACTCTTCACCCCGGAAGAAAAACGTAACGGCCGGCTGATCGCATCGGTCGAGAAACAACTCGCCCGCCCGCTCGCGGTGCTCGACGCAGCGCTCCAGGACCGAGAATGGCTGGTCGGTGAGCGATTCAGTGTCGCCGACCTCAACGTATCGAGCGTAATGCTGGTGCTCAAGATGATCGATTTCGACTACTCGCGGCACGCGAACGTCCAACGCTGGGCGAACGCTTGCTGCGTGCGGCCGGCGCTGGCACGCGCCCAAGCGCTATAGCGGCAGTGCGCTACCGCGACACCGGGGATCCACCGTGTGACGCCCCCGCCGGGCGCGGAAAACCCGGTGCGCAAGTGGGATGGACCCGCCCCCCCCGCCGCAGACTTGCCGGCGAGACGCGCAGGCTGATGTTCAACCATGGCGATTGAATTTCTCGACCCTACCCATGAACGCGATACCGCGGAGTTCGTCGCGGCGGAGCGACTCGACACGATTGCCGGTACCACCATCGCAATCGTCTCGAATGGTAAGAAAGGCACGAAACCATTCTTCGACGCGTTCGCCGCGGAATTGACAGACCGCTACGGGGCCGCCGAAATCGTCCGCCTGACGAAATCGAACTACAGTGAGCCCGCGGCAAGCGAACTGTTCGACGACGCCGCGAAGTGGAATGCCTTGGTCGCCGGCGTCGGCGACTGAGGCAGTTGTTCGTCGTGCAGTTTGCACGACGCGATCATCGCCGAGCGACTGGGTTTGCCGGCTGTCGGTATCATCACCGAGCAGTTCGTCACCGCCGCACAACTCATGGCCCGCGCACTCGGTGCGAACGAGTACGGTTTCATCGAGATCGCGCATCCTATCAGCAGCGCAAGCGGCGAGGCCCTAGCCGAACGGGCACGCACTGCGGCGGCGGCAAGCACGGGGATCCTGCTTGCAAAAACGTAGCCGTCCACCGGCACCGCGGGCACAAAGGAAAACGTCGCGGCGCAGCGCCCCGGTCCTGCACTAAAGCCGGGTGTCGAATGGTGTAGAATCACCGCTCGCCCGCTCGCGGGTCCAGATTGAGAAAACTTTAGCGCGATGACGATCGAGGAATTCCGTACCGAGACGCGCGCTTGGCTGGAACAAAACTGCCCGGCCGGCATGCGCACCCCCATGCCCGATGAAGAACGGGTGTGGGGCGGCAAAGCTCCGGTGTTCAAGCATCCCGAATCGAAAGTCTGGATGGAGCGAATGGTCGAACGCGGCTGGACCGCGCCGACCTGGCCACGCGAATTCGGCGGCGGCGGTCTCTCGCATGAACAGGCTTCGGTCCTTACCGGCGAAATGCGACGCCTGCATTGCCGCCCTCCGTTGTTCAGTTTCGGCCTCGGTATGCTCGGACCGTTGCTGCTCGATATCGGAACGCAGGAACAGAAACAACGGTACCTGCCGCCCATCGCCCGCGGTGAGATCTGGTGGTGCCAGGGCTACAGCGAACCCGGAGCCGGCTCTGATTTAGCGAATTTGCAGACCCGCGCCGAAGACCAGGGCGACCACTATCTCGTCAATGGTCAAAAGGTCTGGACATCCTACGCCCATCAAGCCGATTGGATCTTCTGCCTGGTGCGCACCGACACGACGGTCAAACATGCCGGCATCAGCTTTCTCTTGTTCGATATGCACAGCCCCGGTGTAGAAGTCCGCCCGATCAAATTGATCAGCGGGGCCTCCGCCTTCTGCGAGACGTTCTTCGACAACGTGAAGGTACCCAAAACGCAACTCATTGGCGAAGTCAACGGCGGCTGGGCGATCGCGAAGCAACTCCTGGGCCACGAGCGCGCCATGATCTCGCAGTTGGGGGCGCGGGGCGCCGGACGACTACCGCCGCTCGAAGACCTGGCACGCAAATTCGCCGGCGATGAAAATGGCAGGATCACCGATCCCGTGCTGCGCGACTCGCTCGCGCGCCATTTAATGAACGACCGTGCGTTCGAGCAGACTTCCAAGCGCGCGATGCGCGGCGGTGACGCCGGCTCGGGCGTAGCGTCGATGCTCAAGTACTACGGTACCGAGCAGAACAAGCGAAAGTTGGAACTGCTGATGAAGTTAGCCGGAAGCTCGGGACTCGGCTGGTCGGGCGAAGAATTCGACGACGACGAGCTGGCGCTGTGCCGGTACTGGTTGCGGTCGAAGGGTAATTCCATCGAGGGGGGCACCTCGGAGGTCCAACTCAACGTGATCGCCAAGCGCGTCCTCGGCCTCCCGGACTGACCCGGATGAGCGATCTCACTCGAGAAGACTTGGATCTTCTGCGCGACACCGCTGCCCGATTTTTCGAAGAACAACTCCCCGTCGGCAGCTTGCGCGAGCTGCGCGACGAACGGGATGAGACCGGATTCGATCGCGGCCGCTGGCGCGAGATGGCGGAAATGGGCTGGGCCGGGATCCTGATCGGCGAAGACGACGGCGGCATCGATTTCGGTTATACCGCACTCGGGACCATCATGGAGCAATCGGGACGCACTCTCGCCGCATCGCCATTGGTATCGACCGTCCTCCTCGGCGCGCCGCTCATCGCCAGTGCCGGCAGCACCGCGCAACGCGAGCGTATTCTGAGTTCCGTAGCGACCGGGGAGCAGCTGCTAGCGCTGGCCCACGAAGAAGGCCGGCGCCATGCCCCCCACCAGGTGTCTACCCGCGCCGCCCGGCACGGCAACCGCTTCGTCATCAACGGTAGCAAAACCTTTGTCCTCGACGGCCATGTCGCCGACCAGTTCATCGTCGTCGCGCGAACCGACGGCGAGGATAACGCGCCCGCGGGATTGAGCTTGTTTCTGGTGGCCGCCGACACCCCCGGAATACGGTGCAGCCGCACAACCATGGTCGACGGACGCAACGCCGCGAACATCGAGTTCGAACAGGTGGAAATCGCCGCCGACGCACTGGTCGGTGCACCCGAACGTGGCTTCAAGGTCCTCGAGCCTGTTCTCGACCGCGCGCGCGCCGGACTCGCGGCCGAAATGCTCGGTACCGGGCTCGAAGCATTCGACCGGACCATCGAATATCTCAAGGTTCGGGAACAATTCGGCGTAAAGATCGGTTCGTTTCAGGCGCTGAAGCACCGGGCTGCGGAGATGTACTGCGAAATCGAATTGACGCGCTCGGCCACGTACGCGGCGCTGGCGGCAATAGACGCAGACCTCGCCGAGGTAGCCGAACTCGCCAGTGTCGCCAAGGCCAAGGCCTGCGAAATGATCGAATTGGTCAGCAACGAGGCGGTCCAGATGCATGGCGGCATCGGTATGACCGACGAAGCGGATATCGGCCTGTATCTGAAACGCGCTCGGGTGTCGCAGCAGATCCTCGGTGACGCCCTTTATCATCGCGCGCGCTATGCGACGCTTATCGGCATCTAACGCCGTCGCACCCGAATAGCCGAAACGCCGGAAACTAGACAGCACCAAATCGTCGCAAGGCAAAAAAGGATCGACGCGCAATGAGATTTCGAATCGCACACTGGATCATGAAGTATCGCGCGGCGGTAAGCGTCGCGTTTGTCCTGATCACGGCGTTTTTCACGACCGGCTTTCCCAACGTCAATATCCGCACGGTCTTCAACGATTTGCTGCCTAAGGACGACCCTTACGTACAAGTGTATTTCGATCACCGTAATTTCGGTAACCCGCTGACGATCGCGATCATGATCAAGCGCAAGAACGGCGACATTTACCACGGCGACACGCTCAAGAAAGTCTGGAAAATGACCCGCGATATCGATCTTGCGCCGGCGATGGATCACGACCAGATCATTTCTATTTCGACTGAAAAACTGCGCTACGCGGAAGCGACACCGGACGGAGTGAGCGCACATCCGCTGATGGACAACAAACCACCGGAAACGCCGGAAGAAGTCGCGGAGTTCAAAAGACGGGTCAGCGTCTCGACCAACGCGCGAACGTTTTTCATCTCCCGTGATGAGACGGCGACCATGATCCTCGCCACCTTTCTCGACAAAATCGAGTATGGGGAGGCTTTCGCTTTCGCCCAGGGCCTGGTCGAGGCGGCCCGGGACGACGAGCACGAGGTCTACCTGGCGGGCCAACCCGCATTGACAGGTTGGGTATATAAGCTACAGAAGCAGACCTACAAGATCTTCGCGGTGACGGTCGGCGCCTTGATGCTCGCGTTGATGTTTTATATGCGCAACGTCGCTGGCGTGCTGACTCCGATCGTGTGCGCGCTCGTCGCCGGGATCTGGGGTTTCGGCTTCATCGGCCTGATCGAGCGTCCGATCGAGCCGCTGCTAATGATCGTGCCGCTGTTGCTCGTGGCCCGTTCGTTCTCCCACTGCGTCCAGTATACGGAGCGGTACTACGAGATCCTCACGCACGTGAACGACCGCCGCAAGGCCGCGGAACTGACCATGGGTATCATGATGGCGCCGTCGATACTCGGGATCCTGACGGACGTATGCGGCATCATTTTCATCGCCATCGCGCCGATCAAATCGATGGTGAACCACGCTTTGTTCTGCGGATTCTGGGCGCTTTGGATCATCCCGACGGGTGTGTTTTTGTGTTCGATCCTGCTGTCCTATCTTCCCGTACCCAAGAATATCGAAAAGATAGTCGGCGGCACACATACGAAGGACGAGGCGGAAAAGCAAGGCGGGATCCACCGCGTGCAGGAGAATCTGCTGAACCAGCTGTCTCGTCTGACGTATGGGAAAACCGCGAATAAGACAGCGGTCGTCGTGGCCATCATCGGTGCGAGCGCGATCTATCTGAATACCCAGATCGAGATCGGCAATCCGGTCGAGGGCAGCAATCTGCTGTGGCACGAGTCGGAATTCAACACCGCGGTACGCGCCATCAACGCGCACTTCCCGGGCACCAACACCCTGGAGATCGTGCTCGAGGCGAAAGTCCCGGATATGGAGAGTCCGGTCGCGCGGACCCCGGGTGTGGTCGAGGTGGCGACCAAGCTGCAGCGCCTGCTGGAGTCGGACCCCGACTTGCCGCCGCGGGCAACGTTAACTTTCTCGGATTACATGCGCGAGGTGAATCGGCTCTTCGCGGGCGGTAATCCCAAATGGCAGGATCTCGACCTGACGCGCGAAGCGGTTTACGCCGCGGCGTTCGGCGTGTTGCTCGGCAATAACACGGTCAACTTCGGGCACGTCGCGGACTTTATGTTCCAGAACTCGACGGTGACTCTCTGGTACAAAGACAACAAACAGGAAACGGTAGACGCGGCTCTCGCCAGCGCGGAGCGCGCGGTGGCAATCGTCGGCGAGGACCATCCGAAATTCCGCGTGCGTCTCGGCACCGGCGTCATTGCGCTACAGCAAGCCATGAACAACGTCGTGGAACGCTACCACTGGCTGATCATGGGGATGGTGAACGGCGCGGTGCTCCTGATCTCGGCGTTCGCCTACCGCTCTTTCGTGGCCGCCTTCATTCTTTTGATCCCGGTAAATATGTCCAACCTGTTACTTGGTGCCGCGATCCATCTCCTCGGTATCGGCCTCGATATCAACGCCGGTATTGTCGCCGTGATCGGGGTGGGCGTCGGTATCGATTACGGGATCTATCTCCTGTCCCGGATCTGCGAAGAGTTCAGCGCCCAAGGCCACGATTTAAAAAAAGCGATCAACGCGGCGCTCACGACGACCGGCAAGGCCATCATGTTTACCGCCACTATCATGCTGATCGGGATCCTGCCGTGGTATTTCCTCTCCGATCTGAAATTCATGGCCGACATGGGACTTTTGCTGGTGGCCGTCATGCTGATCAACATGATGCTGTCGCTGGTGGTGCTACCGATGCTCGTATGGTTCGTCAAACCGCGTTTCCTGGCACGCGACGATCTCATGGTCGGTCATAGCGTCGACATTACGCAGCTCGCGCGCAGCGTCGAGTAAGTTCCAGCCGAGACCGCGATCCGCGCGGCGGATCGCCGGCATTACGTTGCCGGCGAGGCGAATTCTCGCGACCCCTATATTATCCGTTTGATCACATCGGCATCCGGGTCTTTCGCGATGTACCGGTGTCTCAAGGCCGCGAGCAGGTGAACGCACGCTACGGCGATCAGCGCGAACGCGCCGATCTCATGCGCTTCGTGCGCAGCCTCGAACAGTGACTCGTTCTTCGGTACGAGATCCGGGAGCGTCGATCCGAAGAACGCGATGCCATGGCCTTCTGCATAGGATCCGACCATCACGTAACCCGCGACCGGTACCAGAAACAGCAGACCATACATCAGGTAATGCGCCGTACGCCCGGCTTTTCGCTCCCAAGCCGCGTGTGTGGCGGGTGGCACGGGCAGTTCCGAGCGCAGCCGATTGACCAGCCGCACGCACACCAGCAGGAGCATCAATACGCCGAACGACATGTGCCACGGGTAGAGGTCGTGCTTGTTGGGCGCCTCATCGGGGATCCCGGCCATATAAAAGCCGATACAAAACATGGTCACGGCGATCGCTGCCATGAGCCAATGCAATATGCGCATACTCAACGGGTATCGGTTCGTTTCCATCATCCATTCGCTCCCTGTCAAAGATTAAATGATCACGACGCGGCGGCTACCGGTTCGCTTCGCCCCACACTTTATCGCGTTCGAAGATTCGCAACGCAGTAGCCGGACATTCTGGGCGCTAGCTGCCGTGTCATGACTTGTTCAGAGGTTCCCTGAGGTTGCTTGCCTATAAAAGGGCCAATAATTCATCCACACCCTCAAGGAAAAGGTGTGGCCTGTCCTGTCCCTCCATCTCCGCGTAATCCTCAGCCCGGCCGATCCCCGTTGCCACAGCCACCGCCAGCGATCCGCCCCGAAGCGCCATGGCGGGCTCCAGTGCCGGGTCATCACCCACTACTACAATTTGATCCAGTGCCGCATCCAGGCGTCGGCCGGCACAGCGCAGGGCGTGTATGGAGGGTTTACCGATCACATTGATGCGGGCGCCCGTAAGGTCTTTGATGACAGCCGTCATCATGCGGGAGGTGCCGAAACTACGTCCGTTGGCGGTGGCAAAGAACAGGCTCCGGGAGGCGCTGTAGACTTTCGCGCCCTGCCACACGGCGTGGCAGGCGGCCTCCAAGTGAGCCATGGTAAACTCGCGAAACCAGCCGGCAAACACCGCGTCCACCTCAGGTTTACCTTCCGCCGGCACCACTTCTATCCCGGCTTCCTCGAGCGGTGCACTGATGCCTTCGCCGCCCAGTACGCATACGCGTCGATACCGCCGTTTCAAAAACAGATCCACGGCGCCGCTGACGGGGGTCAACATCTGATGGTCTTCGATCGGGAAACCCGCACCACGCAGTTTCTCCGCGTACAGGGCGGGACTACGCGGTGTACCATTGGTAAAAACCACGTAGGGTACGCCATCCTGATTGAGTTTATCGATGAGCGCCAGGGCACCGGGCAAAGGCTTTAGACCCTGATTGTTGTTGTCTCCCAGTACCAGGGTGCCGTCCATGTCAAAGACAAATCCCAGGGCATGCTTGAGCCGCCGGAGCGCTGAAGCCTTGTTACCCTGGGTCGGTCTGGACAGCGCCTGTCTCGTCATAATTGAGCAATTCCAGTTTGAAGTTTTCTTTTTCGATCACCAGTTCCGAAAAAGCCGGTCGCTGTTTCAGTTCCCGCAGTAATTCCAGCACAGGTTTGATTTCTGGATTGTAATGCCGTTTCGCCGGCCCGGCAGCGACCATGGCATCCACCTGGTCGGCGGGCATGACCGCGCGCAGCAAAAACTCGTCGTCCGAAATGTTCTTTGCAAAGTGCTTACGTAACTCTGCGGGCGGCCGGGGCGCTGCCTCCTCCCTTATTTCCTTTGTCCTCGGAAAAGCCATGATGCGATCCAGTATGTTTGCATCCACTGCTGCGGTGGGCCTGCCGAAACTGCCCAGCACGTAGCGGATTACCTGGTCGGGGACATTTCCATAACGTTCCTTGCCCATCACGTTGAACAGAGCCTGGGCGCAAACCATCTGTGGAAAGGGCGTCACCATGATGGGGTAACCCATTTCGGCGCGGACCTGTATCACCTCTGCCATGACCTCATCGAAGCGATGTTCCTGCCCGATCTCGGCCAGTTGTCTGCGGGTCGTTGTCAGCGTCCCGCCCGCCATCTGATGACGCAGGAAGGCGGCGTCATAATCCTGCGGTATACCGGCGGGCTTGCCTTCTGCCTTCGCCATGTCGTGCAGGTAGGCGGCGACCTTTGCCAGGGCCGCATCATCCACCGTGACCTGGTGCCCGAGCTCCCGCAGGTTGGCCGCCATACGCACCGCGTCCGGTAATGAGCCGCCGTTGGCCAAGGGTCCGCAGGCCACGTGCAGCACCTCGACCCCCAGGTCCGCGGCCGCCAGGCAGGACAGGGATCCAAGACCAATTGTGCAGTGAGAGTGCAGTTCCAGCGACGTATCGCCAATGGCCTGTTTGATGGCCGGAATGATGGTCTGCGTGCGTTCCCGGGTCAGGAGACCGGACGGGTCCTTAAGGTAGACCCTGTCGATATCGGGTGAGGCGGCCATACTGGCGGCGAATTTTGCGTAAAAGGCATCATCGTGAATATCACTGATGGTGTAAATAAGGGCGGCCGTGATCTCTTCGCCACCGGCCTGTCTGATTTGCCTTGCCGTCTCCAGGCAGGCTTCCACATCATGCATGGGATCGAGAACGATGAAGCGCGAGATACCATTCGCCACTAGGCGGTCGTACACCAGTTGCATGAATTCGGGGTGCGCCTGTTCCCAGGAGATAAACCGTATCCCGGTACCAATGAACTGCAGTGGCGTATTGGGCATGGCCTCGCGCATTAACCGAATGCGTTCCCAGGGGTCTTCCTGGTATGTACGTACTGCCATGGCCATGTGCGTACTCGAGGTAAAGTCCAGGGCATGAAATCCGACACGGTCCATCACCGGTGCTATCTGCAGCATTTGCGGTGTACTGATCCCCGTAGCACCCCACAGGCTCTGGTTACCGTCTCTGAACGATACGTCCACAAGCTTGATGTCAGCCATGCAGGAGATCCTTATCGCGCTGTTTCTGAAGAAAACCAGCAAAAAAATCGGTGTTCATCGCACCCGCCTCGAAGTCTGCATCCTGCATCAGCGACTGGTGCATGGGCGTGTTGGTCGCCACACCGGTAATACTTACCAGTGCCAATGCCCGGGTCATGTGGTCGATAGCTTGTCGACGGTCGTCGCCCCGCACGACGAGTTTAGCCAGCAGGGAGTCATAGTAGGGTGGCACCACGGTGCCCGCCTGTATGTGGGTGTCAATTCGAATGCCCGGCCCGGCGGGAAACACGGCGTCGCTAATCTGTCCGGGGCTTGGTTGAAATGCGTTTTCCCAGTCTTCCGCGTTGATGCGGCATTCGATGGCATGGCCCGACAAATCAATGTCTTCCTGACGCAAGCGCATCGGCCGCCCTGCCGCGATAAGCAATTGCTCTTCCACCAGGTCGAGCCCAGTGATGGCCTCGGTGACCGGGTGCTCCACTTGGATGCGTGCGTTCATTTCCAGGAAGTAGAAGGTGTTGCGTTCGCAATCCAGCAAGAGTTCTACCGTACCCAGGCTTCTGTAGTTAAGGTAGCGGGCAAAGGCCACCGCCGATTCGTGCATCTGTTTGCGCAACGCGTCGTCGATTTTCGGCGCCGGAGCCTCCTCCACCAGTTTCTGGTAGCGTCGTTGAACGGAGCAGTCCCGGTCACCCAGGTGTATAACATTCTGACCATCGCCGAGAACCTGGACTTCAACGTGTCGGCACTTGCCGACGTAACGTTCCAGGTAGATGCGCGGATCGCCGAATGCGCCCTGGGCCTCAGATGCGGCAAGGTGCAGAGTATCGATGAGGGACCCACGGTCGGGGACGATCTTCATTCCCTTGCCGCCACCGCCGGCGACCGCCTTGAGCAATACCGGCCAGCCGGTTTCCTCCGCCAGCGCCAGTGCCTGTTCGTCGTCGATGAACTCGCCGCCGGGCACCACGGGCATACCGGCTTC
>CAZFZX010000083.1:0-18437 GCA_964523765.1 uncultured Enterobacteriaceae bacterium | reverse complement strand
GGTGCAAATCATCAGCGAATTACTGCTGATACGTCAAGTTTTCATGTCTGTCCTACTAATATATACATCTAGTTTTCGTGCCTGTCCTTATATATACACTCGGTACGGTTAGCGGTACCTGCCGTACTATTCAATCGGAGACGGCTTGTATGCCAAGTCGTCGATCGGCCGCTGTTTTTCGTTCACCGGTAGTGCGCAAGGGGATCGGCGGAATCGGATCCGGCCGCCGCCGGGACGGCCCGGTCCATTCATTTTCGATCAGCCGAGCCCGGCAATAAAATTCCGCAGGTCCTCGTTGAACACTAAGGGTTTTTCCAACTGACAGAAATGCGCGACGTCCTTGTAGATCTTGATCTCCGAGTTCGGGATGTTGTCGGCCAGAAACTGATTTTGCTCGACCGTGGTCGCGCCATCTTCTTCGCCGGCGATGATCAGGGTCGGTGCCGTGATGTCCTTGAGCCGGTCGGATATGTTCCAGTTGAACACGCCGTTCGGATCGGCGACGCTCGCGAAGAACACGCCTTCGGTGAAATTGTCGTCTACCCGGAAACAGCCTTCCATAAAGCCGAGGATCTCGGGCCGCTCGGCCTTTGACTTTTCCGACACCGCGGCATTCAACAGACCGCTGAAGAAACCGCGCCAGTCCTGCTGGATGGCCTCGGCGACTTCCGGCGGCGAATTGGCCCCGAAGTCCGTACCGCTACTGAGAATGAGATTGCCGATCACCCGCTCCGGCGCATCGAGATTCGTCTGCATCGCGACCATGCCGCCAATGGAGTTGCCCACCAATACGGCGCGTTCGATGCCGGCGTCGTCGAGGACCGCGACGACATCAGCGGCCATCTCACCGATTGCATAGCCCCCGGCCGGCTTGTCGGACTGTCCGTGGCCGCGGTGGTCGACGACAATGCATTGATGACTACGCGCGAATTCCATCAGCTGATTGGCCCAGATGTAACGGTTCGTGCTCCACGGATGCAGAAAAACTATCGGTAGACCCTGGCCGAGGCTTTCGTAGTAGACGTTGACGCCGTCGCGATTGACGTAGGGCATGGTTTGATCCTCTCATCGTATTGTGGGAAGGTTTCGCGCCCCGAGTGTACTCGTAAAACGAAATGAAAAGGCGCCAGGCGCAAGCTTACTTAGACCTCGCCCGGGAGCGCAAGCGGCGTCCGCCTTCGCTGCCGTTCCGATCATCATCACGATAGGACCGCAGCGTGCACACATAAGCAATCACACCCATCGCGATCATTACACCGCCGACGGCAACGGCCAGAATCATCTCACCGGACATATCGATACTCCGTTTCGACCGGCGTAGCCGAGTGTTCCATGGCGGCTCGAAATGGCAGCACGTAGAACCGCGCGATGACGGCAATCATGATCACGCCGCCGATCATCAAAAACGCTGCGTAGCGCAATGTTCCCCTGGTCAACTCACCGCCGATCTCCGCCGGCGGCGTCTCGTGAATACTCGTTCGGTAGCGGCGCTCCTGCGTACTGACCGTGCCCCCACGCGATACACCGATGATCGCGATAATACTGCAGGTGAGGCCGATCACGACCGGATCGAGCAGTACCGGTAAATCGATGACGCCGTACAAGCTCAGAAGTTTGGCCGTGAAATTCGCCACGAAGCCGACGACGATACCCCAAAACGCTCCGCCCGCCGTGATTCTGCTACTCCAGATACTCATGAAAGCAACCGGCCCCCAGGACGACGCGAACAGCGTCGCGGCAAAATAGGCAATCATCATGATCGCCGGCGGTTGGAAATAGGCGAGGACGAGAATGACCGCGCCGACGACCAGCATGGCGTAGCGGCTGATCGATAACCGGCGAGGTTCGCTCATATCACTCAAATCGGCCAAATCGTTGACTACGCTGAATGCGATTAGCGATAGAAACGTCGACGCCGATGATAACGCGGCCGCCACGATACCGGCCAAAAGCACCGCACCCGCAAAGGTCGGCAGAACGTTCAACGACGCCCAGATCAGGGCCCGTTCAGCGGGTTCGATGCTGACATTCAGCAGATTGATCGAGGCCGCCGCAGTGATGAGCGCGCAGTAGAAGACCAGGACAATACCGGTCGCCGAGCACGCGGCACGAATTGCGGTGTGCTCGTTCTTCGCCATTAGATACCGGCTCGATTGCCACGGGCTGACCGCGACCGTGATGGCCCATGCGGCCCCGATAACAAGACCCCAACTCAGCGCATCGCCAGGAGTTTCCCAACGGCCGTTCGGACCGGATACACCGTGCCACGAAAAGATGCCGGGTTTCGTCTCAAAGTGCACCAGCGCGACAATGGCTTCCGTCCACCCGCCCGCTGCGTCAACGATATAGAACAGCGCCAGGAACGCGACGAACGTAAACAGGATGAACATCACCGTGTCCGTGAGGACCACGCCTTTTGATCCGGAGTACGCGGTAAACCACGTATAGCTCAGCCACACGATGAGCAGCGTCAGACCATAGGGGATATCCATCGCTTCTGAAATGGCGAGCGATGCGCCCTGCGTGACCGCGAGCAAATAGGCGGCGAGCCCCACGATAACGGTCACGCCAGCCGCGGCCTGAACGCGACGACTCGCAAAACGCCTGCCGAAAAATTCGGCGACCGTGATCGCGCGGCTTCGCCGCAAATAGCGACCAAAGAGGAACACGCCGGCGACGTAGCCGATCGCATTTACCGTGATCAAGATCAACAAGATCCCGCCATGACCTTCGTAGGTGAAACCTGTTTCGCCGATAAACGCGGCGGTACTCAAATAGCTCGCAACCAGGGTCCCGACGATCAGGAACGTCGGCGCGTTGCGGCCAGCGACATAGTAATCTTCGATACCCTTGATACGGCGCCCGGCGTAATTACCGATTAGGACGTAAACAAAGACGCTGACGATGATGCCGATGGCGTAGGGGTTCATCTCATCGGGTCACAATGACCGGGCGATCACACGCCTTGCACGAACCCCAATACGCCAACGCCGCACACTTCGGCGAGCGGCGTCATTGCGATAGCATCGTCGGCTGTGTAGCGGGCGAGGTCGATGGAAGCCGATCGGGTCGGTTGTCATGGGTCAAGACAAACCGCGCCTAGCCGAGGGTCTTCACACAGCAGCCGACGCGTGCGGCGGTGTCCGTATCGGTGCCCGCCGAGACGAGGCCTTTCTCGATGATCACATCGCGCAATTGTTCATCCACCCAACTCGTCAGTAATTCGAATCCGCGCTCGATATAGGCACCCACGGGCTGTCCCCCCATGAACGACATTACGGCCCGATCGGGCGGCGTAGATTTCGCGACGATCGCTTCGTAACCGGATGCCACGGCCCATTCGATCAGGTGGTCAAGCAGGGCGAGACCAATTCCGCGTCCCTGGTAGCGACGGTCGCGCGCCTCGCTGTCGTCGATTTGACCGACGTGATAACAGAATACCGCGATGGAATCGACCGGAAGCTCAGGTGCCCGATCGCCGAAATCGCCCCAATATCGGGGATCCCACAGACCTTTCGGCGAGCGCAGCGCAGGCTCGTAGCGACGAAACTGCAACTGCGCGACGTGCTGTTCGCCGTCGAAGCCCAGGATCCCCGCCGAGCCCAACTCGGCCATGCGCGTCTCGACGGCTTCGCGGCTGCCCTGACAGCCGGTAGGGACATGTCCCACATCCGCCATCGTCATCGGGCGGTAACGGATCACTCCGATTTCATTCATCGTCACATCGGCACCTCCCGGCCCAAGCTCTGCGAACAACTGCCCCATGCGCTGGTGCTGTGTACTTCAATGACCTATTCTATTTTTATACGGCGTTTGTGCAATACGGCGATTGCCGCCGCATTCGAATGGCGGCGCGCCGGTGGCCATCCGCCCAGGAAGACCTGGAGGCAAGTGATGCAGACCGGACACCGACACAGTTTTTGGCTCGACGAGGCGCTCGCGGCCGATAGTTCCGATGCTTCGCCGGCGCTCGATACCGAAGTCCGCGCCGATGTGTGTATCGTCGGCGGCGGATATACCGGGCTTTGGACCGCGCTCCGGCTCAAAGAAGCGGAACCGTCAATCGAAGTCGTCTTGATCGAAAAAGCGCTATGCGCATCCGGCGCGAGCGGCCGCAATGCGGGGTACCTGCTGTCCATGTGGGCCAAGTACCTGTCACTCGAGAAAGTCTGTGGCGAGAGCGAAGCAGTGCGGATCGCCGAGGCCTCCGACGAAGCCGTTACCGAGGTCATGCAGTTCTGTACCGATAACGGCATCGACGCCGACGTACGCGGTGACGGCTGGTTGTGGGTAGCGACGAACACGGCCCAGCAAGGATTATGGAACGACACGATCGACGCGATCGGTCGCCACGGCCGCGCGCCTATTGTCGAATGGTCGGCCGACGAAGTGGCTGCACGGCTCGGATCGAATATCCACGCCGGCGGCGCCTTCGAACGCCACGCGGCTCGCATCCAGCCGGCGCTTCTGGGCCGAGGTCTACGCAGAGTCGCGCTCGAACGCGGCGTGAAGATATACGAACACACGCCGCTGGATTCACTGATCCAAGGCAACCCGGCGGTCGTGCGCACGCCGAAGGGAAAGGTCACCGCAGATCGCGTCGTCCTGGCGATGAATGCGTGGGCGGCGCGTTGGGCCGAGATACGCAAGGCCATCGTCGTCGTAACGGGCGATATGTTCGTGACGCCGCCGATCCCTGAGCGGCTCGAACAGATCGGTTGGCGCGACGGGCTGACCGCATCGGACGGGCGCACGCTCATCGAATACTACCGTACTACGCGCGACGGAAGACTCATCTACGGTAAGGGCGGCATGTCCGGAACATTCTCTTTTGGCGGCCGAGTCGGCGCCGAAGTCGAAGGCGCGTCACCGTACGAAGACACACTCCTCGACGCGATGCGCACGACGTTTCCGACGCTGACCGATATCGGTATGACCAAGAGCTGGCGCGGACCTATCGATCGCTCGAAGACCGGGTTGCCGCTGTTCTGGCACCTGGGCACACGAGGGAACGTCCATTATGCGGCCGGCTTTTCGGGTAACGGGATCGGCCCGTGTCATCTCGCCGGACGGATCCTGAGCGCCCTCACGCTCGAGCGGCGGGACGAATGGTCGACCTGTCCGTTGGTCCGCGCGCCGGCGCGGGATTTTCCGCCGGAGCCGTTTCGATTGATCGGTTCGCGACTGATCCGGCGCGCCCTCATTGCCAAAGACCGGGCCGACGACGAAGGCCGCAAACCGCCGCTCGCCGCGCGACTAGCCGTGCGGCTCGCGCCGGCAGGCCTGTCGCCCTTCGAATCGGCAGACGACGAAAAACCGGCGGCGGCGGAAACGGCGACGCCGGCCGCCGCCGGCCGCTAGGCTATCGCTCGAAATCGATCGCCATGCGCATTTCCATCGGTACGCCGTGCTGCAACGGCACGGGAGCGGTGGACTCGACGAGGCAGCGCATCCCCAGCGCACGGTAGAATTCGACCGCCGGGTTGTCTGACAAAACGTCGAGGTGCAAGGCGCGCAGTCCCGCCTCCTTACCATTGTCGATCGCATTGCGCACCAGTTTCGCGCCGATCCCTTTGCCCCGATACGCATCTTTAACCGCGAGCGCGTGGATGTAGTAGACGCTGGAAGGAATAGCGGCATTCAAGTAACTGCACTGGTAGGTGCGCTCGGCAATGCGCGTGAGTTGCTCCGTAGAAACCTTGCCCGCTTCAATCAATGCCGGCCACAATGACGCCAGGGCCTTCTTCCGCTGTTCGAATTGCGGCGCGTGGAAGCCCACTTCGATGCCGAGTAGTTCCTCACCGTCGAGCGCAAGCATCGTCCCATCGTAGGCAAACAGAGTGCCCGGCGTCCGCCACGAGGCATCCACGATTTGATCGAATAAATCGCGACCGTCGAACTGGTAGTCATAGGTCACCGGCCCGGTGGCATGCATCAAGTCCGCGAATTCGCCAGCGTGCCGCGCCGCGTGTGCCGCAGTTGCTTGAACTATTTCCATACCGGTCCCCCGTGCGCAGTCCAAAAGCTTACCGTGGTCATCGCTTGTTCGCCCCGTCCACGGCTTCCAGCACCTGCGCGAATGCTTCGATGCTTGTGCAGGTCGTCGGCTCAAGGCAGATCTGCAGATGCGAGATCCCTTCGCTCTCATATTCGAGCAGCACCTTTGCGATGTCCTCTGGCGCACCCGCTAACGGTACGAGCGGTCCTTCTTCCACCCAATTCTCAGTCGGCAGCTTGTCCCACCAGGGATCGGCACTGGCATCGGCGACCAAGGCGGTAACGGTGCGCCCGAGGGTCGCCGGGTCACGACCTTCCTTCGTACACGCTTCATCCACGATCGGACGCAGACGCCGAATACCGTCTACCTTGTTGTGCGTATCGTCGTAGTAAGCGTTCCAGAGATCAGCGTACTTTGCCATGCACGCCATCATGCGCGGCTGTACCGTGCCCATGAGGATCGGCGGCCCGTCGGGGCGCGGGCCGCGGGGCTTGAGTTCGCATTCGCGGGCGGCGTGATATTTGCCTTCGAAGTCGACCGTGCCGTTGCGCAACAACCCATGCAGGATCTGGATCGCCTCCTCGAAACGGCTGACCTTGTAGTCGAAGGGGAACCCGAAGGCGTCGTACTCATGCCTGTGGTAGCCAGAGCCAAGGCCGAGGATCAAACGGCCGCCGCTGATCTCCTCAACGGTGTCCGCCATCTTCGCGAGCAGCGCCGGGTTGCGCCATCCCATCGCTAGAACCAGCGTCCCTAGTTCCACTCGACTCGTCACCGCCGCGGTCGCGGACAACAGGGACCAACCCTCCCACACACCGCGTGCGTCGTCTTCGCCGTCGAGCTTGTACAGCAGGTGATCGACCAGCCACAGCGAGTCGAAACCGACGTCCTCTGCAACTCGCGCCATGTCGCTAACCTCGCGCCAGCCGCGCACGCCAGGTCCGCGCATGCCTTCCGCTTGCGGGAGTAACAAACCGATTTTCAGACTCCGCGAGCCGCTGGCTACAGTCATTCGATCAGTCCTCGTTGGTCGGGCCGCCTCGCGCGTAAAAGCAAGGTAAAGCGGCCGCAGTGGTCGTCCGCACAATTTTCCGTTCGAATACTTATAGCAGCACGAAATAGGTCATTGCAAAAAAAGTGCAACCGTGATGAAAATAGTCCATCCATTGATCTTGAGGAGGCGCGCGTAATGGCGACCGTGATCCAAGACGACTCGATCAAAGATTTCGATCCGATCACCTTCAGCGTGATCCGCAACCGGTTCGAAGCCATCGGCCAGGAAATGACTCTGGCGATGGAGCAGACGGCATGGACTTCTGTGATTGCTCTGGCCCGCGACTACTCCTGCATGATCTACGACGCTCACGCCGACGGACCCCGCCAGGTCACGATGGCCGAATGCCTGCCGATCCATTGCAACAGCATTCGCGAACTCTTGATAGAAATCGTGAGTGTGTTCACAGGCGATATTCACGACGGCGACGTCTACATCGCGAACGATCCGTACCGAGGAAACACCCACATTCCGGACCTCGTCACCGCACAGCCGGTCTTTGTCGACGGCAAACACGTATTCTGGACCGTCGCGCGCGGGCATCAGCTCGATTGCGGCGCCGCTGAAGCGTGCAGTATCGTCCCGGCCGCCCGCTCAATTTTCCAGGAAGGCATCGTGATCCCGCCCACGAAACTCGTTGATCGCGGCACCGAACGCCACGATATGGTGGCGTTGTATCTTGCAAACGTTCGCTACCGTGACGCCTTACACGGCGATCTGCGCGCACAGCTCGGCGCTTGCGGGGTCGCCCGCAACGGCCTAATCGAGCTTTGCGAACAATACGGCCGCGATGAGGTGATGCGTTACAGCGACGGCTTGATGGAATACGCCGATCACCGTGCGTCGGAAGAGTTCCGTAATATCCCCGACGGAGTGTACGAAGGGCTGACCTGGACCGACACGGACGGCAATGGTGCCGTCGACGTTCCCATCAAGGCAACGGTCACGAAAAAGGGCGCCGACATTCAGGTTTACTACGACGGTGGCGCACCTTCGACCGGTTCGTTCAATGCGACCCACGCGGTAAGGATGGCGACGTCCACGATCCCGTTCCTGTACTACATCGATCCGGATATTCCGCATAACCACGGTGTGTTGAAGCACATCACGGCCGACGCGGCGCCGGGCACGATCTGTAAGGCGGAGTATCCGGCTGCCGTCGGCGGCGCGACGACGAACCCGGCGGATCCCATGCACGACGTTATCAACATTGCGATGGCCGAGGCCGTCCCGGATCGCGTTCCCGCCGGATCCTGTCACGCCGGTCACATGCCGAATTTCAACGGCATCGACACGCGAAACGGCCGCGAATGGGGCTGCATGCTGTTCAACAGCATGGGGGGATCCGGAGCCGCAATGGACGCCGACGGCTGGCCCATGATCGGCACCATCGCCGGCATGGGCGGACTGACCTCTGCGTCGGTCGAGGAAGTCGAATTGCTCTATCCGCTCCGGATCGACTTCAACGAAATCGAGACCGATTCCATGGGGGCGGGACAATGGATCGGCGGTGTCGGTACGCGCACGCGCTATCGCCCGATTGCCGGCGAGATGGAGGCCGTCGGGTTCGGCGAAGGCTCCAGGAATCCCCCTCATGGGGTCAACGGCGGCAGCATGAGCCCGGGCGGCGGCATCTATATCGAGCACCAAGACGGAACACGCACGTTCACATCCGTCGCCGGTCAGACCCTAGTGCGCGAAGGCGAGTCGTGGACCGCCTATTCCTCCGGCGGCGGCGGCTGGGGTAGTCCCGTCGACCGCGCCGCGGAACTGGTGCGGCGCAATCTTCGCGACGGCTGGATCAGCGAAGAAAACGCACGCGAACTTTTCGGCGTCGTCTGTAACGACGATTTCGAACGCACGCTCGACGAGCCGGCGACTGAAAAACTACGCGCGGAGCTACGCGGCAAACCGCGTCCGATGATCGATCCGACCGTACCGGGCGCGGGTACCTGGATACCGCGCAACATGCGCCCGGGCGATCGCTTCATCGAAGCCCCGACAATTGCCGATCACTTCAGCGAAGAAGCGGCGGAGTCGTAGCGATGTCGAACCGGATCGGAATTGACGTAGGTGGCACGTTTACCGACGTGGTATTGCTTCAGGACAATGGGGAGTTCCTCGTCTACAAGGAAGATTCGACCCCGGATGAGCCACTGCGCGCGATCACCCAAGGACTCGCCGGTATCGCTCGAGAAGTGAACGTAGAGGTCGAATCCTTGTTGCGCTCGACCGAG
The DNA here is from genome assembly GCA_964523765.1 of uncultured Enterobacteriaceae bacterium. Classification (GTDB taxonomy): domain Bacteria; phylum Pseudomonadota; class Gammaproteobacteria; genus UBA11873. The sequence goes on along the minus strand of CAZFZX010000083.1, from coordinate 9,148 downwards.
TTTCTCGTTCACGGGCAAACGATGGCAACCAACGCCTTGATACAACGGAACGGTCCGCTGGTCGGTTTGCTCTGTACCGAAGGTTTCCGCGACGTGATTCATCTCGGCCGCGGGGCCAAGCCCGAGCGTTTTAACGTCCATCTGGGAAAACCCGAAGATTTCGTACCGCGGTATCTGCGCGTCGGCATTCCCGAGCGCACCGCGGCCGACGGTTCAGAAGTCAAAGCGCTGGACGAAGACGCGGTCCGCGAGGCTGCCCGCATGTTTGCTAAACACGGGGTCAAGGCGGTCGCGATCGCGTATATCTGGTCGATTCTCGATGCGCTGCACGAAAAGCGTACGGCCGAAATCATCCGCGAGGAATTGCCTGATGTCGACGTCCTGTGTTCGTCGGATATTCTGCCCGAGATCCGCGAATGGGAGCGTACTTCCTCGACGATCGTGAGCGCCTACGTCGCCCCCATCATCGGCAAATATCTGCGCGCCTTCGAATCCGAGATGGAAAAAGGTGGAATGCCGCATCGGCCGCTTATCATGCAGGTCAACGGCGGTTGTGCAGCGGTTCCCGATCTGCTGGCGCGCCCGGTTAACGCGGTCGCATCCGGGCCGGCTGCCGGCCCCGCCGCCGGCGCGCATTACGCCGCCAGTACCAAATCCCCCGATCGCCTGATTGTCGTTGACATGGGCGGTACCAGTTTCGATGTCTGCCTGCTGCGCGACGGCGAACCCGTCATGTCCGGCGACATCAAGGTTGCCGATCAACCGATCGGCGTCAACGGGGTCGAAGTGTTGTCGGTGGGGGCCGGCGGCGGCTCCGTCGCCTGGATCGACAGCGGCAACTCACTCAGGGTTGGACCGCGCAGCGCGGGCTCCCAGCCGGGACCGGCTTGTTACGGCCGCGGCGGCACCGAGCCGGCGGTGACCGACGCAAATCTTGTCGTTGGTAGGATGGCCGCCGGTGCGTTTCTCGGCGGTCGCCGCTCGCTCGATATGGACCTCGCCGTCAAGGCCATCGCTACGCATATCGCGACGCCGCTGGGCTTGGACGTCAACACGGCGGCGGCCGGGATCCTGACCATCGTCAACTCAAACATGGCCACGGCGATTCGCGCCGTCTCGATCGAGCGAGGTATCGACCCGCGCGACTATGTGATGGTCGCGGGCGGCGGTGCCGGTGGACTGCATGCTGCGGAACTAGCGCGCATGCTCGGCATCGGCGAAGTACTGATCCCGCGCTCGGCCGGCGGACTCTGTGCGTTCGGTATGGCAGTGACGCCGGTCCGTCACGATTACGTAAGGCTTTCCCATTGCTATTCGACGAAACCCGGGGTCGCCGCGCGCATCAACGGCGTGCTCGAGGAGTTGATGGCCGAAGGCCGCACCCAACTCCAGGCTGACGGTTTCAAGCCGGAAGAAATCGGTTTTTCGCGACATCTCGAAGGGCGCTACCCGGGACAGGTGCATAACCTCACCGTGCCGTTGGCCGAGGGGCCGATCGACGATGCTTTTCTGCGCCGCCTGGAGACCGATTTCCACGCGGAGCACGAAAAACGATTCACCTATTCCATGCGCGACCAACCGGTAGAGTGCCTTCATTGGCGCGTTGCGGCGACGGGCAGCCGGCCGGCGCCCGAAGGACGGCTGCAGCGACGCACCGACGGCTCCACCAAACCATCCGGACAACGCGCGGCCTACATGGCCGCCGTCAATGCCGAGGTCGCAACGGACGTCTACCAAGGCGATACGCTGGCCGCGGGTGATCGGATCACCGGCCCCGCCATCATCGAATTCGCGACCACGACGGTCGTCGTCAACCCCGACGACGCCCTCGTCGTTCAAGCCGACGGCAGTTCATTGATCACGATCGGACTCTAAATGAGTGTTCGAAAATATGCTTTACTTTTGTAGTTGCAATAGCAGTCGTCACCCCGGACTCGATCCGGGGTCCAGTCAAACAATGTCCGCCTGCGGCGGGCTTCTTTTACTGGATACCGGGTCAAGCCCGGTATGACGGACCAAGTATATTCGTCGGTTCCCGATACGAAACTGTTCGATATTTTGGAACGCTTATTTAATCCGAACTGGGGAAAAGGAGAACAAACCGATGAGTGGAATCATAATCACCGACGTCAGCGAGGCCGAAGTCTTCGAGGAGCCGACGCTCGTCAGTCGTCGGGTGATCCGCAAGGAACACGGCGCCCAAGGTATGTCGTTTAACGTCTCGACTTTGCACCAAGGGTATAACGACCCGGAGGTGACCTATCCCGACCAAGACGAAATCGTCTACATATTGACCGGCACGGTGGAGTTCACCTTTGATGGACAAACCCAATCTCTCGGCAAGGGTAAAACGATCTACATTCCGCGCGGCCAGACCTATGGCTATAAAGTAACCGACGGACCCAACGACGTCGTCGCTGTTTTTACCCCCGCTAAATATTAGTCCGCGAACAGTACGACCATACCTACAGCGAAAACGCGTCGCTCGGCCAGAACCGGATTGCTTTTGCCCATAGAGCACGTAGTGCCATGTTTGAACACCTGACTTCGCCGATTACACTCCGCGGCCGAACCTTGCGCAACCGTATCTTCTCGTCCGGCCACCAGACATTACTTGCGCGCGATGGCCTAATCACCGATGCCTTTGTCGCCTATCACGAAGCGCGCGCCAGCGGCGGTGCCGGCCTCATCATTACCGAGGCTGTGTCAGCGCACGAATCCGCGTATTTCAATGAATACGTGCCATCCGGATTTCTCGACGAATCCATCCCCGGTTTTCGCCGGCTCGCCGAGGCCATTCACGCACACGATTGTGGATTGTTGGGACAGCTCTTCCATCCCGGCGCCGAAGTGGCGGCAATCCTCGACGATGGCAGCCGGCCGGCAGCGTGGGCGCCGTCGATACATTATCAAGAGCGTTACCTCGTTACTGCCCGGCCAATGCCGGTATCAATGATCCGCGAAGTTATCGAAGGCTACGCGGACACCGCAGCGCGTATGGTCGCCGCGGGACTCGACGGCGTTGAGGTCCTTGCCAGCCACGGTTACCTGCCGATCCAATTCTGTAATCCCCGGGTCAATCATCGTACCGACGCATATGGCGGCGGGTTCGAGAATCGTCTGCGCTTTCTGAACGAAGTGCACGACACCATCCGCGCTAAAGTCGGTAACGACGCCCTGGTGGGCTTGCGGATTTCCGCCGATGACCAGGCGTACGACGGGTTCGGCGAGGATGAAGTCTCCGAAGTCTTGGGTGCGCTCGACGCGGCGGATCGTTTCGACTATTTCAACGTTACCTTGGGCTCGTCGTCGACAACCGAAGGCGCCGTACATATCGTCCCGCCAATGTCGATCGAACCGGCCTATGTTGCGCCCTACGCCGCGCGCGTTAGGCGTGCGACGAACCGTAGCATCCTTGCGACCGGGCGATTCAACCGCCCACAGGACGCCGAGAATGCGATCGCAGACGGTCATGCGGACATGATCGGCATGACACGCGCCCAGATCTGCGATCCAGACCTGGCCCGCAAAACCCAGGAGCAAAGACCAGACGACATTCGGATCTGCGTCGCGTGTAACCAAGCCTGTATCGGACATTACGCGCTCGGCGCTCCGATCTCGTGTATTCAACACCCGGAAACCGGGCGCGAGTTGGACTACGGCAAGCGCACGGCGGCCAAGGAGTCGCGAGAAGTATTAGTCGTGGGTGGCGGGCCGGCCGGCCTGAAGGCTGCCGCGGTCGCGGCCGAACGCGGCCACCGCGTGATCTTATACGAAAAAAACACCAGGCTCGGCGGCCAGGTACTGCTCGCCCAACTGCTGCCGGAGCGGAGTGAATTCGGCGGTATCGTTACCAACCTGGAGCGCGAGGCCCGTCGTGCCGGCGTCCGCATCCTTACGGGTGTTGAACTGACAGCCGAGAGGATCCGTACCGCCAGTGCTGAGGTCGTGATCATCGCCGCGGGCGCCGTACCACATATCCCGGACTTGGAATTCAGCGACAGCGCGCACGTCGTCGATGCGTGGGCTGTGATCAGCGATGAAGTCCGATGCGGCGCCGGGGTTATTATCGCCGACTGGCGTGGCGATTGGGTGAGCCTTGGGGTCGCGATGAAACTCGTTCGCGCCGGCCACCACGTGCGTCTGGCAAGCGTGGCGAACAGCACCGGGGTAAACGTTCAATACTACACGCGCGATCCGCTGATCGCAGAACTCGACCGCCTCGGCGTCGAGTTTACCCATTACGCGCGCCTCGCTGGCGCCGATGAAAGTACTACGTATTTCGTCCATGCCGCCGGTGGGCACGCCATGGAGTTCGACTGCGATACGTTGGTCCTCGCCTACGGGCACGAGAGCGAGATGGAACTCTACAATGGCCTCCATGACTCAGATGCGGAAATCCACGTCATCGGCGATGCCCTGTCGCCGCGAACCGCTGAAGAGGCCGTGCTCGATGGATTGAAGGTTGGCAGCGCGATTTGAACGTAGAACATCATGTCGACATGTTATGGTTGCCGAGATCGTGAAAAACGCACCGCCTTCAGAAACAGATCGCTCGCGAAAATCCGCCCGGTGGCGCCACCGTCTCTTGCGTGCCACCACCTGGCTGCTCGCGGGCGCCTGCTTTTATCTCGTCTTCGCGAAGATCCAAGCTGCGGCAATGCGCGAGCAGACGACCACGTTCGACTACCTCGTACGCTTTTTCGGCGACGCGGACTGGGTGGCATGGCTCGGAATCATGATCCCCTATTCGTGCTTTTTCTTCCTGGTCGACGCGCACGTCACCTGGCGTGTCGTGCGCTGGTTCAATGCGCCCGAATTCCGTTTCAGACGCATGCTGCCGATCCGCGCCAGCGCCTATATTCTTTCGCTGGTCAACGAACAGGTCGGTAAAGGCGCGATCACGCTGTACCTCTGGCGCCGTCACGCGGTCCCCGGCTGGCAGGCGCTGTCGAGCATGGTACTGCTCGGAATGATGGAGGTTTATCAGCTGCTCCTATTCTCGGCGATCGGGACGATGCTGTATTTCGAACTCGTCGTGGAGGCATCGACGATGCTGCCGCTGGATACGATTCTCCTCTCGATTTTCGCGATAGCAGCACTGTACTTCCCGCTGCACCTAGCGTATTTCTCCGGCGCCGTGTTAGCGCGATCAAAACTCCGCGACGCTCAGATCTTCCGTGCCTTTCGGTTGGCCGGATTTCATCACTATATCCTGGTTGTTCTCTTCAAGGCGCCGAACCTGCTGGCGGCAGTACTCGTCTACATGCTTGCGCTACAACTGTTCAACGTGGAGGTGGAGTTCGGCCAAATGCTCGCTTTTCTCCCTGTGATTTTCCTGGCGGCGGCGCTGCCGCTGCCCTTCCACGCCGGCGCGCTGCTCCTGTGGACGGTGTTGTTCCCTGACTATCCGGAAGTCAGCGCTTTCAGCCTGGTGATGCACACGTTTTTTGTCCTGTTTAACGCCGCGATCGGGTTGCTGTTTCTACCGCTCGCGAATCGGGAGTTGTTTGAGGCAACGACCGCCGAGGCCAGGAACCCGGAATGAGGGGTAGCGACGAAACCGCCCCTTTCACGACGGGCGCCGGCGTCGCAGAAGGTGAACTGCCCGCTCGGTAATCGATATCACGGTGGTTGCCGCAAGCACACAACCGGCGGCCCAAAGTAGCGAAACGATGCCGGCACCCCTGGCATAATGATGAACGAAAATCGCGGATCCGACCGCAGCGAAATACGCAATACCGTTCCAGCGACCAATGACCGAGGCACGCAAACCCGCACCTGCTAACACATGGGAATCCAGCACGTACTGTATGAAAGCGAGCGCAATCAACGGTGATAGAAACGACGGCAACAAGCCGAGATGCGCGCACAGCGCTGTCATCGATATGACGAAAATTGCATCCGCGCCATGGTCGAGTAGCGTACCCACTCGGGTTACTTGGCGCCTCCGGCGGGCGATGAACCCATCAAGCATGTCGCTCGTAACGACCAGCGCGAAGAGCCCGAGGGCAAGCACGCCCCTGCCTTGCAGCATCGCCCAAGCCACAGCGGGCGTAAACGCAAGCCGCGAGAGACTGACGACGTTCGGTACCGTCAACAGCGGCGGGCGGGTGAATTCGATGTTTGGCATGGTCTCCACAGTGTACTGCGCCCGAGGCGGCGTGCCGAAACGCCGGGCCTAATCGAGTAACGTGGCTCCCATTCTCGTTACCGGTGCCAACGGCCATCTCGGACGACGGTTCATCAAGACGCTACCGGCGGAGCGGGCGGTGGAAGCGCTGGTCCGCAGTCAGCGGGCGCACGATGTTTTGCTGTCCCATACGGGCGACAGGCAGCGACTGAACGTCACGATCGCCGATCCGGGTGATCCGGCCGCGGTCGCGGAAGTCGCGGCGCGCTGCGAACAAGCGGTCCACCTCATCGGCATGATCAAGGAAACCCGTGACAACCGCTATCGGGATGCGCACGAACGCCCGGCGCTGGCGCTCTCCAAAGCGGCTCCACAGACCGCTTTGACGCACATTGTCTACGTCAGCATCCTCGGCAGCGACCCGAACAGCCCAAGCCGGTGTTTGCGGGCGCGCGCGGCGGTAGAAGAAATACTGATGGCGGGACGGCCCTCGGTTTCCGTTATCCGGGTGCCGATGGTGCTCGGTGAACGCGATCGCGCGAGCTTCGCGCTGGCGAAACGCGCAGCCGCCGCACGCGTAGTGCTTTTCAGAGCGGGCAGCCGCGAGCAACCCATCTATGCGGGAGACGTCGTGGCTGCGATAACCCACGCCACGGCATTCGCCGCACCGGACGATCACATATTCGATCTCGCCGGCCCGGAGTCCATCTCACGCCGGGAATTGATCGAGCGCGCCGCTTCGGTGCTCGACAATCGACCGTCGATCTACTCCCTGCCGTTAAGCATGGGACTGGGACTCGCCGGTCTGCTCGAATGGACGACGCACCACCCGCCGATGACGCGGGAACTGCTGCGGGTTCTCGACCACGACGACGCGATCGACCCGTCCGGCGCGGCGGAAGCCCTCGGGATCAAGCTAACGCCACTCGACACGATGTTGCGGCGTTGCATCCTCGACCGTCTGCCTCAGGAGGCGACTTGATACCGCAACATGACACGCGCACCGTCGGCGAGCCCTTTGCGAAAGCGCGGGCCCCACGTTCCCCACTCGCTTTCGTATTTGGTGGCGAACTTGCCGAGCACTTCGCCATGAACGGCGGTATCGGTTTCGAGTCGCCCTTCGATGACCAGGTAGGGTGCCGAACGGTAACGATCCTTGGCATCTTTCCAAGCGCCGAATTCTCCGATCCAGATCCCCGCACGCGTCAGGCCGCGGCGCAGCGCTTCCGTTCGCCACGCATCCGATTTGGTGACCACGAAAATGTCCGCGCCATGATGCACGAACCAGACTTCAGCGTGGCAGGTACTTTCCCCCCCATCTGCCCGGAACGGCGTGAGATAGATCAGCTGGGACTTATCGAGAAAAGCGACCGCCGGGGATTCGGCGGCCAATGTGACCCGTACGCCCCCCCACCCGGACAACAGCAGCGCGGCGGTACCGGTAAGAGCTTGTCTGCGATTGATACTCATAGTCGAATCCTCCTCGAAACTCGGTCTAGAAGATTAAACCACGTGCGCAGAAGAACATAGGTCTTTTGCACCAAACCAGAAAACAGATTACTGAAGGAAGGGGAAATCGGTGAAAACCATGAAGACATTGCTTACCCTTGGCGCATTAATCGTTGCACTAATCGCCGCTATTTGTCTGTTGATCGTTATCGCATCGGAAAGTGGAGAAGTCGTCGTCATCACGACGCGGGACACGGCCGAGGGGGCACAACAAACCCGGCTATGGGTGGTGGATCACGATGGCGACGCCTGGTTACGGGCCGGTTCTCCGGCATCCGGCTGGTTTAGGAGAATCACGGCCAACCCGAACATCACAGTACAGCGAGGCGAAAACTCGTTTAGTGCGCTCGCCGAACCGGCCACGGATGCGACCGAAACGATCAACGCCTTGATGGACGAGAAATACGGCTGGGCCGATGACTGCATCGACCTTTTTTTCGGTCGCGACGATGCGATTGCGATCCGTTTGGTCGCGAACCCGGACTCCGGTTAAGCTTCGGCCATCACCGACACACCCTGTCCGGCAGGATCAGATGCTCATTCGGCCACACCCGACGTATCGGCGAACCGGGGCTTAGCCCGCCACAACGCTACCGTCGGCAGGGCTAGAACCGCAGCGGAGACAAGACCGGCAAGCCAACCGCCGCCGTTCGGATTGACCAGGTTCCAAACGAACATCGCGATGACGACCTGGCCGCTATACACCGCCGCCCACGGCCACATCCAGGATTTCATTTTCCAGAAGCCGACCGCGCCGGCGCCATAAATGAGCCAGTGCAAAGGTTCGGTCGCTTTCGCCCACCAGCCGGTCAACGCAAACCCGAACCAGATTTCATGATCGTCGGCCACCGGTTTCCAGAAAAGATCGAACGGTAAATAGAACAGCGTCATATAGACGCAAAAGTAGAAAATGAGATTCATCCACTAGGGCCGGGTCGCCCAGTCTGCTTTCAATGCGCCGGCGAAGTTCTTCATGATCGGAACACCTTCCAGTGACGACAGTTCGGCTATGATATGCATTCGTGGAAATAGTAGGAAGCGACGATCGCTTCCTACGGGTAGGCGAGATTCAGGAGGCAGTAATGGCCGGTGGTTGGTCGAAAGACGGGGCGGTCCAGGAACAAATCGACGCCAGCGTCGCCGACGCCGTCAAACGCGCCCGCAGCGAGATGGCACACGGCGAAAGCCTGGCGGAATGCGAAGAGTGCGGTGAGGCCATTCCGCATGCGCGTCGCCGCGCCGTGCCCGGCGTGCGCCGGTGCGTAGGGTGCCAGGAACTCAGGGACGCAGAGCAACAAACCGCCGGCTCGATCAACCGGCGCGGGAGCAAGGACAGCCAGCTGAGATAGCGCTCAGCGCGAATGAAGCGCTGTTTGGCGAATCTAGGAGCCTGTCGGACTTAGGGGTTCGGCCGGAAATTGCTCCTGCATAACCGGCACTTCCGCCATCCCTGGCGGTCGTAGCGAGGCGAGTGGGAAAGTGAGTCCATTTTTTCGCCATTTTGAG
>CAZFZX010000082.1:11197-18681 GCA_964523765.1 uncultured Enterobacteriaceae bacterium | reverse complement strand
TAGCTGGCCGATCTTCCGGCAGCTCAGCGGGAAGTTGCGGCCAGGCGCCGGACATCGATTGACATGCGTTTAAGCAAATTGAGGGGATTGTCGATCTCCAGGAGCCGAACTTTTGCCGCCAAGGTCAATGGCAGGAACTGCGCCAAGCCATAGACGAGTTGGGACGCCGTAGAAGGAGCGGGGCCGGGTATTAGCACCACTTCGGCGTTGGACACTATTTCTTGCAGTAAGTCTGCGAGGTATTGGAATGCTTCGGGGATAGATAGTCGGGCGACGTCGTCCAGATAGCGCACGTGGCAAAGCAACAAGTTGTCGTCTTGGATCGACCGTGTGAGTAAACGAAACCGCCCGTCGCCGCGGATCACGATATTGAGCAGGCAGTCGTTGCCCCGATCGAAGTCGACAATCGTTGCGACCGTTCCGGTTCCGTAGGTGCGTGCCGGGAGACCTGTCTCCGAACCTTCCGTGATTGCGATAACGCCGAACCCCGCGCCATCTTTCATGCACCGTCCAACGAGGTCTACATAACGGGGTTCGAATATGCGCAGGGGCATGAAGGTCGTGGGAAACAACACCGTATTCAGCGGGAACAACGGTAGTTCGCGTACGCCGCGGGTATCGATGATCGATGCCTCAGTCGAGCGCGGCGAGCAATCGCGAATGAATATTGGAAAAACTACCGTTGCTCATGATCACGACATGATCTTCGGCAGCCACGGATTCCGCCACTCGTGCGAGAATTTCTTCGACCGAGGAACAAACGGAACATCCGGGTCCGAGTGCGTCCGCGATCGATTGCGGAGCCCAGGTGAGATTCGGATCCGCATAAACGTATACTAAATCGGCGCATTCCAACGCGGCACCGAGCACCGGGGCGTGGACGCCGAGGCGCATCGTGTTGGAGCGAGGTTCCAGTATACAGATGACTCTGGCGCCACCGACGGCTGTTCTGAGTGCCTCCAGCGTTGCGCGAATGGCAGTAGGGTGGTGGGCAAAATCGTCGTACACGGTGATCCCCTTAATGGTCCCGATCACCTCCAACCGGCGCCTCACGCCGCCAAAGGATGCCAGCGCCGTGATTGCTTCCCGCAAAGGCACACCGACTTCCGCCGCAGCGCTAAGCGCCGCCGTCGCATTCAACGCGTTGTGGCGCCCAAGTAGCGGCGAATGCACGATCAGCGGCCGTTCACCGGCGGCCCGCAAACCGAATTTCCCGGGACCGCTTACTTCATAATCTACAATTTGCCGCTCGGCCGAAGGGGCGAATCCGAACCTTGAGCGGTGGCTCCAGCAGCCCCGGACCAGCACATCCTCGATCTCCGGATCGTCGCTTGCATAGAGCACCGTGCCCGCCGCCGGAACAGTCTTAAGGAGGTGATGAAACTGTAGCTTGATCGCTTCGAGGTCGGGGAAGATATCGGCGTGATCGAATTCGAGATTATTGATCACCAACGTCTCCGGGTGATAGTGGATGAATTTTGAGCGCTTATCGAAGAACGCAGTGTCATATTCATCCGCCTCGATTACGAAATAGCGCCCACCACCGAGTTTCGCGGGACCATCAAAATCCTTTGCTATGCCGCCGATGAGATAACCCGGTTCGAGGCCGCATTGTTCTAGGATCCAGGCTAGGATACTCGTGGTCGTTGTTTTGCCGTGCGTGCCCGCCACCGCGATCACATGACGCGATCGCAATACTTCTTCCGCTAACCATTGTGGTCCCGACTGATAAGGTAGGCGTTCGCTGAGCGTATACTCGACTGCCTCGTTTCCTCGGCTGAGTGCATTCCCGATAAGTACGAGATCCGGTGCCGGTTCGAGTTGTGAGCGATCGTAACCCTCAAAAACTTTGATTCCTCGCTTACGCAGAAAGGTACTCATGGGCGGGTAAACATTGGCGTCTGAACCTGTGACGCGGTGCTCGAGTTGCCCGGCGAGTTCAGCGATGCCCGCCATGAAGGTTCCGCAGATCCCGAGGATATGAATGTGCATAGCGGCGCTTACGGGAAACCTTCGTATGTTCGCCGGCCTACACTAACCATTGCGCGAACTCGTGGTGGACGATGAACATCACTCGAAACTGGAGAAAAACATAAGCGATTGCAATAAAGAATCCGACAATTAGCCTTGCGTTTAGAGCGTGGCGCAATATGTGCGCCGCGATAAACAACCCCCAAACGAACAAAAGCACCCATAGGTATCCGGCCAGATCCGATCGCGTTCCCGATTGCTCGATTATATGAAACCAGTACCGCAGCGCGAAGGCGGCGGGAAACAACACGAGCTTGGTTCCCATCATCGCCGTTACCGTCTGCAACATTCGCTTTCGGTAGCCGCGAATCAACAGCAGGACTTCGAAGACTGCCAGTAGCAATACGGTCATGACCGCGCCTAGGAGTATTGCTTCGGCGAACGGAAATCCGACGAGATTAATCGCAGTGCAGCGCAAGAAGTAGCCGCAGACGACGACCTTAAAAAGGAATGGCGAGAACGGGATGTCCTGAGGACGGCGTTTGAGGAGGCAGAGCTCCCAAAACGCTCCGGCCAAGCTAGAACCCATCGTAAAACTATTCACGTGCGCGCGACGTTAGAGGCTCCGGATCACGCGATATCCTCTGTCGCGCTGTTATGGCCCCCATAATGCTGGTCGACATAGGCGTCTAAGATAGTCTTGAATTCAGCCGCGATGCGGTCGCCGCGGAGCGTGGTGACTTTCTTCCCATCGACAAAAACCGGCGCCGCCGGTTCCTCTCCGTTTCCCGGGAGGCTGATCCCGATGTCGGCATGCTTGCTTTCGCCGGGTCCGTTGACCACACAACCCATCACCGCAAGCGTCATGGCTTCTACGCCGGCGTGCGTTTCCTGCCAGATCGGCATCTGTTCGCGGACGTAGGTTTGGATGCTCTCCGCCAGTTCTTGGAATACGGTGCTGGTGGTACGCCCGCAACCCGGACACGCGGTCACGAGTGGGCTGAACGAACGCAAGCCGATCGTTTGCAAGATCTCTTGCGCGACGACGACCTCTTTGGATCTGTCGCCGCCCGGTTCCGGTGTCAACGATACTCGGATCGTATCGCCGATCCCCTGCTGCAACAGATAACCCATCGCGGCAGTTGAGGAAACGATTCCCTTCGACCCCATACCCGCTTCGGTGAGACCGAGATGCAACGCGTAGTCACAGCGTCCAGCCAAGTCCACGTAGACCGCTATCAATTCCTGGACGCCACTGACTTTGCACGAGAGGATGATACGCTCACGGCTCAATCCCAATTCTTCGGCCTTGGCGGCGCTTGTCAAAGCGGATGAAATCAACGCATCGCGCGTGATCTCGGCAGCGTCTTTCGGTTCCGTGAGCCTGGCGTTCGCGTCCATCATCTCGCCGACTAACCCAGGGTCGAGACTCCCCCAGTTGACGCCGATCCGGATTGGTTTGTCGAGTTTTACGGCGGTTTCGATCATCGTCGCGAATTGCGCATCCTTCTTGTGCCCGAAACCGACGTTGCCAGGGTTAATGCGGTATTTTGCTAGAGCCTCCGCGCACGCCGGGTACTTGGTAAGCAACATGTGGCCGTTGTAGTGGAAGTCGCCGATCAATGGGACCTCGCAGCCAAGCGCGTCGAGCTTGTCCCGGATCCTCGGGATCTGAGCAGCTGCCGCTTCGGTGTCGACGGTCAGACGGACGAGTTCGGACCCCGCCGCCGTGAGTTGCTGCACCTGCTTCGCCGTCGCTTGTGCGTCCGCGGTGTCGGTATTCGTCATGGATTGAACGACGATCGGGTGTCCGTCGCCGATCGTGACAGAATCGACCTTGACGCCTACGCTTTTACGACGATGATAGTTGGGTATGGCGGTCATAGATGTTCACAAGAATCATGGACTCGGATTCTAACTTAGTGCCGAGTAGTACGGCAAAAGGCACCCCGTGGGGCCCCCAATTTCCGTGATGCGTGTCGGGATCGATTTGGGCGGCACAAAGATCGAGGGAGTTGTCGTTGCCGCAGACCATCGCATCGCGGCGCGGCGCCGGATTGCGACGCCCCGGGACGACTACGCGGCAATCCTCGCGAGCATCCGCGAGTTGGTGTGTGGGCTCGAATCCGACGTTGGTCGAAGTTGCAGCGTCGGCGTCGGTATGCCGGGGATCCTGTCGCCATACAGCGGCCTGGTCAAAAACTCGAACACCATCGTTCTCAACGGTAAATCGATCGATCGCGATTTGGCGGCGCTGTTGGACCGGGATCTCAGATTCGAGAACGATGCCAACTGTTTCGCATTATCCGAAGCGCTGGACGGAGCGGCCCGCGGCCAGTCCGTCGTCTTTGGCGTCATTATCGGTACCGGAACGGGCGGCGGTATCGTGATCGACCGAAAGATTCTGCGCGGCGCCAATGCTATCGCGGGCGAATGGGGACACAACCCGCTGCCATGGGCGAAAGCGGGCGAAGTAGAGGGGCCGGATTGCTACTGCGGGAAACGCGGGTGCCTGGAGACTTTCCTCTCGGGATCGGGATTGTCCAGGGCGTTTTCCGCTCAGGGACTCGGCGGTATCGATGCGCGAGAAATTGCAGCCAGGGCGGACGCCGGCGAAGCCCGGGCGTCGGCCGCGATCGCTATCTATGCCGATCGCCTCGCAAGAGGCCTGTCATCGGTGATCAATGTCGTCGATCCCGACGTGATTGTACTGGGCGGGGGGCTGTCCAATATCGCATTATTGTACGATTTGGTACCACCACTGCTGCGAAAATATGTATTTTCTGACCAGGTACGGACACGCGTCGTGCCGGCGCGTTACGGGGACAGCAGCGGTGTTCGCGGAGCAGCGTGGTTGTGGTCGCCCGAACCGGTCTAGCCTGCAGTTTGCGCCAGCCGAACAGCGCCTGCTTGGCAATGCGTTGATAGTCGGACCGATTCCCGGAACCAGCACGAGATTCGAACCGTGGCAAACTGACTTCGGCGTTGTTCTATCGCGATTCCGGCGGTTTCTCGCTCACTGTGGTTTGGTTTTCGCTCAAGCGATAGCTACGGCTATCACTCTCCCTCCAAACCGGCCCCACATTGGCTGCGAATTCCGCCGGCTCTCGCGATGCTGGTGCAAACTGCAGGCTAGACACAATGATTTGCCGAGTCTCTACCGTGGCCCGTCGCCGCGATTATGTGACGGTCCGCACACCGTCGAGCATTCGGCGGCTCGGTGTGACCCTAGTCACAGAGCCTTCGACCGTCGGTGACTAAACTGACAATGTCGTTTGCGGACAGCTCCAAAACGACATCTTGATACGCCCGGTGACTGCGCTTTCCTCTCTCCCCCTCCGGTAGCAGCACCGGGCTTTTTTTTCTAGCTCGCATTTCTCACCGGCGCGACGCGCCCCTAAATAGCGGTTCCAAATTATCGATCAGTTTGCGAATGAGTGCCGACGGTCCTACGGCATCACCGTCATACCGGTCCCGGATCAAGTCCGGGATGACGGGCGCGGGGTTGAGCGCGAAAGTGAAGCGTTCTCTTGGAACGCATAGTTAGACTGCAGATTGCGCCAGCCGAACAACGCCGACTGGTGAGGAATACGGGCCAGAAGCGGGCTCGTCGGAAAAATCTGATCGTGGGTCAAAGAGTAACGTGGCGCCAGGCGGTTCACGGCGCCGCGTCTCGAGCCGAAACGGACGCGTCGCAATTCAGCGTCGTGTGCCGTTCATCCTGGCGGTGAAGATCACGTCGCTTGCTGAATTCGTTGCCTTTCCGTCGCGCCTCGCGAATATTGCCAAACGCTTTCGCGGCAGCGGAATCGATCAGATTGGCAGGGTCCGTCCCTATCGTTCAGGAGGTGATGCGTTCTAGCCGGTATCCGTGCTGATAGATAGAGGACAGTTTTCAGCCCATCTCGGCCGCCAGCGACAATTTCGTCCGGATCCGGCTGACGTGGGTATCGACCGTCCGCGTGTTGATGTCCGGATTGCATCCCCATACGCTCTCTAGAATGTGGGCGCGCGACAATATCCGCCCGATATTCCGAAACAGAAAAACGATTAATTCATATTCTTTCTGGGTGACCTCGATGCGCTCGCCGTCGCGCTTTACCTCGTGGTTACCGAGATCGATCGCGAAAGGTTCGTATTCGATGGTCGTTTGTGATTCGTCGATCGGAGACGACCGTCGGGCAACCGCCGTTATCCGGGCCACCAGTTCTCTTTGCTTCGCCGGTTTTACTATGTAATCGTCCGCACCTTGTTCCAGTGCCCGCACGATGTCGTCTTCATCATCCTTTGCGGTGACGAATACGATTGGTACCGGCCAATCGAAGTTTTCTCGCACCCACCGCAGAACTTCGTACCCATCCATGTCGGGTACCATCCAATCAAGGATGAGTACATCGTAGCTGTCGTGTTTGATGTTCCTGATAAACGGCTTGCCGGCTGCGAAATGCTCGCAACTGTTTCCACTCTATCTGAGCCATTCCGTAAATAGCGCGGCCTGATCGAGATCATCTTCGAGTAATGCGATTCGCAAGGCGATTCTCCCCGATTAGTAGTCGGACTTTACCTCCAGTTGTACGCACCTTAACGACCCAACGGGCCTTCCCTCCATTTATAATAGCTTATATACACGGCGGACGGTTAATCTGTTGATTTCCGCCGAATCAACTTGGCTGCGCCGAACGCGACGGTGCGGTTTGCCTCGCCAGGCCGGAGGATCCGATGGTAAAACGAATGGAAAAAAAGGACGCCGAATGGCGCGAGCTCTTAACGCCCGAGGAATATCGGGTTTGCCGACAACACGACACCGAACGGCCGTTTACGGGCGAATACCACGCGACCAAAGACCCCGGTATCTACCAGTGCAAATGTTGTGGGACATCGTTATTCAAATCAGAGCACAAATTTGAATCGGGTACTGGGTGGCCGAGTTTTTGGCAGCTTGCCAACCCGGGCGCGGTTGTGGCGCGAGAGGACATGAGTCACGGTATGGTTAGGACCGAGGTAGCGTGCGCGGTTTGTGACGCCCACCTAGGCCACGTGTTTCCCGATGGACCCGAGCCTACGAACCTACGTTATTGCGTCAATTCCGTCGCTTTGGGGTTTCAGCCGGAAGGCGATCCAGGGGGCTGAGGCTCGGGCTGCTTGGCGGCGGTTTCGCACCAGGCCAGCCGGTCTCTTAAGCGCACGACTTCGCCGACGATGATAATCGCCGGGGCCGCGTATCCTCTATTCTTAGCGGCAACCGGAAGCTCGGCGACCGTCGAGACCAGGACTCGTTGATCCGGCATCGTCCCCCGTTCGATGATAGCCGCCGGCGTCTCAGGCGACATTTGATGAGCGATCAATTCTGCACAGAACTGTTCGACGCCGTGCATTCCCATATAAACGGCGATGGTTTGCTGCGGCTGTACGAGCGCTTCCCAGGGCAGGTCGGTTTTTCCGTCTTTCTGATGCCCGGTGACAAATACGCATTGTTGCGCATGATCCCGGTGGGTAAGCGGGATCCCAGCGTA
>CAZFZX010000082.1:0-11097 GCA_964523765.1 uncultured Enterobacteriaceae bacterium | reverse complement strand
TGACAAATACGCATTGTTGCGCATGATCCCGGTGGGTAAGCGGGATCCCAGCGTAAGCGGCGCAGCCGCTGGCGGCGGTGACGCCCGGGACGATCTGAAATGCGATCCCGTTCGTCGCCAGAGTGTCGATTTCCTCGCCGCCCCGGCCGAACAGGAAAGGATCTCCGCCTTTGAGCCGGACGACTCGTTTTCCCTCGCGGCTCAGCCGCACGAGCAGCGTACTGATTTCGGTTTGATCGAGCGCGTGATGGTCGCGCTGTTTCCCGACGAAGATTCGTTCCGCATCTTTGCGGCACAGGTCGACGATTTGCGGCGCCACCAGCCGATCGTAAACGACGACATCGGCCTGCTGCATTAAGCGAAGTGCCCGAAAGGTTAGCAAGTCAGGATCACCGGGTCCGCCGCCAACGAGATAGACCTCGCCGCTTGGCGCCGCGGTACTGGTCCCGGCAAGCAGCGCTTCTAATGCCTCTTCGGCCGCTTGTTCCTTTCCCTCGAAGATGCGTTCCGCGACCGAGCCCGTCGCCGTCTGTTCCCAAAACCGGCGGCGTGCCGTCCCCTTCGGGATTCTTTTGCGTACCCGTTCCCGAAAATCGTGCATCAATTCCGCGAGTCGACCGTACGATGAGGGGACCATGGTCTCCAGTTTAGAGCGCAGAATGCGCGCGAGTACCGGTGCGGCGCCGCCGGTCGAAACCGCGATGAGCACGGGCGAGCGATCGACGATGGACGGCATGATAAAACTGCAGAGCGTGGGGTTGTCGACCACGTTCACGGGAATTCGGCAGCGCCGCGCGTCCTGTGCGACGCGCGCGTTGAGCGCCTGATCCCCGGTCGCGGCGACGACCAGCGAAGGCCAGTCTATGTCGGTCGAGGTGTATTCCCGCAATTCCAGCTCGATATCGCCGGAGTCGGCCATGGCTGCCACCGCGGCACAGGCGCTCGTGCTCACGACCACGACTGCGGCTTTGGCTTTGAGCAGCGTCTCGATCTTGCGTTGCGCGACCTCGCCGGCGCCGACGACCAAGCACCGGGAATGCGACAAGTCGACGAATATCGGTAAGTAATTCATGGTCTTGTAGGTCTCATCCGAAGCTTTTGCCGCGGCCATCCTAGCCCGCATTGCGCACCAGGTCGACGGGCGCCGATTGCTTCCGGGTTGGCCCAGCGAGTCTCCAAGATGGCCGAACGCTGTTCGCCTCGGCAGGACGCCCAATCTGCGCGCGATCCGTCGGGTTGCGCGCTGATCCGGTGGTTCGCCAACCAGGACCGGTTGGCGACCATCCGCGGGCCGGCGATCCGCTTTGCCGGGGCGTGTCTCGATTCGATGCCCTAAAGTTTCGGTACCGATTTCCCGATAAGAATAACGTTGCAGGGCAACTTGGGCCGGGTGCCCCCGACTGCCCCGGAAACTGAGAAATAGTTCAATAACAACAGTGAGTTAAAAGGAGTCGACGTGGATCTAGCAACGTTGATCGGGTTGCTTGGCGCTTTTGGAATCGTGCTCTCCGCAATTATCCTCGGCGGCAGCGCAATGATGTTTCTAAACGCGCCGGGGTTGCTGGTCGTCGTCGGTGGCACGGTCGGCGCCGTCATGATGAAATTCACGCTCGCCCAATTTCTCTGGGCGTTTAAGGTCGCCCTGAAAGCATTTTTCGACAAATTAGACAAACCTGAAGACCTGATCGAACAAACCATCGACATGGCGAACGAGGCGCGTAAAGGCGGCCTGCTTGCACTCGAGGGCAAGGAAACCGAAAACACTTTTCTCGCTAAAGGCATTCAACTCATGGTCGACGGCCACGAACCGGAGGTCGTGCGCCAGACCCTTATGAACGACATGCATTCCACGCTCGACCGTCACGACGTCGGTAAGAAAATCTTCAAGTCGATCGGCGACACGGCGCCCGCGATGGGCATGATCGGGACACTAATTGGGCTCGTGCAGATGCTGGCGAACATGAGCGACCCCAAGTCCATCGGCCCCGCTATGGCCGTGGCCTTGTTAACTACGTTGTATGGCGCCATGATCGCCAACATCTTTGCATTGCCTATCGCCGATAAGCTCGCGCTTCGCTCCGGCGAAGAGCGCATGATCAAGTCGATGATCATTGATAGTCTGGGCGGCATTCAGGAAGGCCGCAATCCACGAGTCATCGAGGAGATCCTGAAAACCTATCTTCCGAGTTCGAAACGCGGTTCACCGGAAGACGCTTAAGAGCGTCGGTCGGCAGCCATGGATGATCAAGCCCCCCCCCGCAAAAGCGACGAAGAAGGTGGAGATTGGATAACGACATTTGCAGATTTGATGTCGTTGCTGATGTGCTTTTTTGTTTTGCTGCTCTCCTTCGCCGAGATGGATCTCAATAAGTTCAAGGCTATAGCCGGATCGATGAGCCTGGCGTTCGGTGTCCAACGGGAAGTGCGGGCACCCGAAACCCCGGTCGGGACCAGCATCATTGCCCAGGAGTTCAGTCCGGGCCGACCCGAACCGACGGCGATCAACGACGTGCGCCAAACGACCATGGATTCGAACAAGCAGACGATCGAATTCACCGATTCTCTTACCGAGGAGGTCGATCCCTTAGATCCCCAGGACGGCGACGGGTACGACGGGCAACGCGCCGAAAGATCCGAGCAGACCGAGGCCGATACCAGGACGCTGATGGAATCGCTCAGCGAAGAAATCGACAAGGGAATGATCCAGATCGAAACCGCCGGACAAACGATCGTCATCAGGATCCGCGAAAAGGCTTCTTTCCCGTCCGGCGCAGCTCATTTTCACTCGGGTTTTCTGCCGGTAATTACTAAGCTGCGGACTTCACTGCAAGAAATCGGCGGCACCATCGTCGTCGCCGGTCACACGGACAACATCCCGATCAAGACGACTCGATTCCGGTCCAACTGGGATCTCTCCGCAGCGCGTGCCGTCTCCGTCGTCCACGAACTATTGGACGGAGTTGCGCTGGATCCGGCGCGTTTCGTTGTCGAGGGACACGGAGACGCCCATCCTCTAGTACCGAACGACACGGCGGAAAACCGGTCCCTGAACCGGCGGGTCGAGATGACGATTCAACAGAAGGAAAAGGGCGACGCTGCGAAGGACGAACCGATCGCGGCGCTGACGTTGCCCGCGGCTGACGGTGAATTAGACGCCGCGTCGACGGTGCCGCAAACCGGTGAAATTCAGTCAGCTGCCGAAAGCGAATCCGGCGGGCAGCCCGAAAATCCTTAATGAGGATGTAGAAATGACGAGCGACCGCAGAGAGTACTACAGGGTCCAGGATATGGCCCTGGTGAAATACCGGGTGATCCAGGAGGACATGCTCGAAGTTGAGAGACGCAATGTGCACCTGAATCGGGTCAAGGTTGAAGATGTCCGGGCGGCGCTCTTCGGTCTCGAGACACAGCTGCAGGAGATCTTCGAGAAGATCCGCCGCACCGACCCGGCTTTAGGTGAAGCGCTCGGGCTTATGAATCGGAAGATCAGCTTGCTGGAGCGTGTCGTTTCGCGCGAAAGCGCGCCGTCGGACCGCGACGGCGATCTCCCGCACGAGCCGAAGGAAATTGACCTCAGCGGCGGGGGAATGGCGATCACGGCAGAATCTCCACTCGCTGCCGGGGCCCATCTGGCTATCGACCTCGTGCTCTTACCGGACAACGACCCGATGCGCATCTTCGGTAAGGTCGTCGACGGCCGCAAGAACGACTCGGGACACTACGTTATCTCGATCGCGTTTGAAGAAATCCGCGAGGAAGATCAGGATCGTCTGGTCCAGCATGTGCTCCGGCGGCAGTCACGCGAATTGCGTTCCGCCCGGCAGGAATCCGCGTAGAATCGAATCAGGGTCCCGGTCGGATCAAGGAACGCCGAACCCGAGGGCTACGTCTTGGGCAGGGTGACACCGGTCTGGCTCTGGTATTTTCCACCGCGATCGCGGTAGGAGATCTCGCAGCTTTCGTCCGATTCCAGAAATATGACCTGCGCGACGCCCTCATTGGCATAGATCTTGGCCGGGAGCGGTGTCGTATTCGAGAACTCGAGCGTAACATGCCCTTCCCATTCGGGTTCGAGTGGCGTGACGTTAACGATAATGCCGCACCGGGCGTAGGTTGATTTACCCAGACAAATCGTAAGCACGTTCCGCGGGATCCGGAAATATTCGAGTGTCCGGGCGAGAGCGAAAGAGTTGGGCGGTATGATGCAGATGTCCCGGTTTACGTCTACGAAACTGTCCGGGTCAAAGTTCTTTGGGTCGACGACGGCCGAATTGATATTGGTGAAGACCTTGAATTCGGGCGCGCAGCGAATGTCGTAGCCATAGCTCGAAACACCGAACGAGATCACGCGCTCGCCGTCCGCTTCGCGGATCTGCGTGGGTTCGAAGGGATCGATTAAACCCCGTTCGATCGCCATTCGCTTGATCCACCTGTCCGACTTAACCGGCACGACGCAAGCTCACGTGTTCTGAACCACGATGTTGGGGAATTTTGCCGAGTAGTCCTTGCCACGCACCGCCAGTTTGGCGGCAGTCCGCCGGGCGATTTCACGATACATCTGGCTGGGTCTCGAATCCGGTAACAATGCTACGATCGGTCTGCCTCCGTCCATGCCTTCTCTGATTTGCGCGTCGAGCGGTAGCGACCCGAGCAAATCGATATCATATTGTCGGGCCATGGATTCGCCGCCCCCGGCACCGAAAATGTGCTCTTCGTGTCCGCACTGGCTGCAGATATGGACGCTCATGTTTTCGATGACGCCAAACACGGGCACGTCGACTTTTTCAAACATTTTGAGCGCTCTTCGCGCGTCCAACAGCGCGATATCTTGAGGTGTAGTGACGATTATCGCGCCGCTGACCGGAATCTTCTGGCACAACGTCAGTTGGATATCGCCCGTACCCGGCGGCAGGTCGATGATCAGATAGTCGACGTCCGTCCAATTCGTATCATTCAATAGTTGCTCCAGGGCGCCTGTCACCATCGGCCCACGCCAGATCATCGGAGTGTCTTCTTCGATGAGGTTTCCAATAGACATGGATTGAATGCCGTAGCTGACGATCGGTTCCATCGATTGGCCGTCGCGCGACTCCGGCTTGCCCTGCGCGCCGAGCATTCGCGGCTGGCTCGGTCCGTAGATGTCGGCGTCGAGAATCGCAACGTTCGCACCTTCGTCGCGCAGCGCCAGCGCCACATTGGTACTCGTCGTAGATTTGCCGACGCCGCCCTTGCCGGATGCCACCGCGATGACGTTGCGGACCTCAGAGAGTCTTTTTGCGCCTTGCTGTACGGCATGTGCGACGATATTGGCGCGAATATCGAATTCGACTGCAATATTGTCGCCGAGCGCTTGAATGGGAGCCCTCAACGATTCTTCGAGTTCAGCCGCGTAACGGGCGACTGGGAATCCGAGTTCGATCGCGACGCGAACCGAGTCGCCTTCCACTTCTATCTCCTTGACGGCGCCCGCCGACACCAGATCGCGCCCAAGGTAGGGGTCGACTATAGATTCAATGGCGGCGCTGACTGCTTCTTGCGTGATGGACATTAAGAGGCCTTTAGGGTTGTCGAATCGGCGGGTATTCTACACAAAGAACCGGCCAGACCATGCATGGTATCAGGGTCCGTGAGGTGTTAACGTGTCGCGACCAAGATGAGGGCCGAAAACGACCGGCCCAGGCGCCGAATTACCGAACCTTCAGACAGGCGGGGCCGCGAGTATCGGGCAGCGCCGCCATCGAACCGCACGGCCACTTATTCATAGGTTCCTTAACCCCCAAAGACTGACCAGAATGACCAAGGAGAAGCGAAAAATCCTCGTAACGAGCGCTTTGCCGTATGCGAATGGACCGATCCATATTGGGCACCTCGTCGAATATATTCAGACCGATATCTGGGTGCGGTTCCAGAAAATGTGCGGTAACGAATGCTACTACGTCTGCGCTGACGACGCGCACGGCACCCCAATCATGCTCAAGGCCGAGCAGGAGGGCGAGACCCCTGAGGCATTGATCGAGCGCGTAGGCGAGGAACACCGCCGGGATTTTTCCGGGTTCGAGATCGAGTTCGACAACTACCACTCGACGCACTCCGCCGAGAACAAAGAAATTTCTGAACTGATCTACTTGCACCTGAAGGAGGGTGGTCACATCGCGCGCAAAGTGATCACCCAGGCCTATGATCCGGTCAAGAATATCTTCCTGCCCGATCGATTCATCCGCGGCACCTGCCCGCACTGCGGCGCCGAAGACCAGTACGGCGACAGTTGCGAGAACTGCAGCCGTACGTATTCTCCGAACGATCTCGTGAGCCCGGTGTCGGCGTTGAGCGGTGTGACACCGGAACAGCGGGAGTCAGAACACCTGTTTTTCAGACTCGAGCACTTCGAACACATGTTGAAGGAGTGGCTCGAGGACAACGATTTGCAGGCCGGCGTCGTGAATAAGCTCAACGAATGGTTCGAAGCCGGACTGCAGGACTGGGATATCTCGCGCGACGCGCCGTATTTCGGATTCGAGATCCCGCAGGAGCAGGGCAAGTATTTCTATGTTTGGCTGGATGCTCCGATCGGTTACCTGGCGAGCTTTAAGAATCTGTGCGCGAAGACGGGTTTGGATTTCGACGAGTTTTGTGCGCCAGACGGCGATGCCGAGATGTACCATTTCATCGGTAAGGACATCATGTATTTCCATACCTTGTTTTGGCCTGCAATGCTACACGGTGCCGGGTTCCGGGTACCGACGAATGTTTTCGTACACGGATTTCTGACCGTGGAAGGTCAAAAGATGTCGAAGTCCCGCGGTACTTTCGTGATGGCACGAACTTACCTCGACCATCTGAATCCAGAATATTTGCGTTATTACTTTGCCGCTAAGCTGGCGCCCGCTATCGAGGACATCGATCTCAATCTCGACGATTTCCGACAGCGCGTAAATTCCGATCTCGTCGGTAAAGTCGTCAACATTGCGAGCCGCTGTGCCGGATTTCTCAGCAAACGCTTCGATGGTGTGTTGAGCGATATATTCGACGAACCGGCTTTGGTCGACCAACTGAAGGGGGCCGCACCGCGTATCGCCGAGTGCTACGAGGCGCGCGATTTTGCGCGCGCGATGCGCGAGATCATGGGGCTCGCGGACGCCGCCAATCAGTATATCGACCGGCGTAAGCCCTGGGTGCTGGCGAAAACGGCGGACGGCGAACGTGACGTCCACCGTGTGTGTACGACGGGGATCGCGTTGTTTCGGATCTTGATGGTCTATCTGAAGCCGGTCTTGCCGCGCACCGCGCGTGAGGTCGAGGCGTTTTTGAACTGTTCACCGCTGTTGTGGCAGGACATCGAACAGAATATAGCGGGACACCGCATCAATCGATTCAAACCACTGATGCATCGCGTGGAAACTGAGAAAATCGAGGCCATGATCGACGATAGCAAGCAACAGGGCGAAACATCCGGCGCTGCGCCCGAAAACGATTCCGATCCACTAATCTCGATCGACGATTTCATGAAAATTGATCTGCGGGTCGCGAGAATTGTCGAGGCGATTCCGGTAGACGGGGCGGACAAGCTTCTGCAGTTGGATCTGGAAGTCGGCGACGAGAGGCGTACGGTTTTTGCCGGCATCAAGAATGCGTACGAACCCGAACGACTCGAAGGCCGACACGTCGTCTTCGTTGCCAATCTTGAGCCCCGGAAAATGCGGTTCGGACTCTCCGAGGGGATGGTCTTGGCCGCGGGGCCGGGCGGCGAAGATATTTTCCTGGTGACTCCGGACGCGGGGGCGGAGCCGGGTATGCGGGTGAAGTAGTCGTGGGCGAGACCAGCGCCGCGACCGCCAGGCGATAGGCGGTGATCGCGGCGCCTGCGTGCATCGGTTAGGCGAGATCGCGGAGTCGGAGAGTATTGCAGATTTTCCCGGCCCGCGGATAGCGCAAATCTGATATTTCAGAGTTCGCGGGACTGCCTCGATGCGATTTCGGGCGCCACCGTTATCGACCGCGCGAAAACCCAGGTGGCTATGATGCCGACGGAAATGCGCGTAGGCGGCGTTCCCGGGAGTCGACGAGAAGGAAGCGCTCTCCGGCGCTTGCGACGATAATCATCGATAGTTCAGGCAGCGGTTCGTAACCGCTAACAGGAAAGAGCATTTGGACGTTCGAGAACGAAGACTGTTTTTTCGCCGCCTCAAGCGGCGTATTCCGGCCCCCACGACTGAATTGGATTACAGCTCGGAGTTCGAGTTGCTGGTTTCTGTAATTCTATCTGCCCAGGCTACGGACCTCAGCGTTAACAAAGCAACCCGTGGGTTGTTTCAGGTTGCCAGTACACCCGAAGCGATCATCGGCCTCGGAGAGAACCGGCTTAAGGACCACATAAAGGCCATTGGACTATTCAATACTAAGGCGCGCAACATCGTGAAGACGTGTCGCATTCTCGTCGCCGAGTTTGGCTCGCAAGTTCCGCGCGAGCGGGCGTCGCTGGAGTCTCTGCCCGGCGTCGGCAGAAAGACGGCTAACGTTATTCTGAATACTGCGTTTGGCGAACCGACCATCGCCGTCGATACACACATATTCCGGGTGTCGAACAGAACCGGTTTGGCGCCCGGGAAAACGCCGCTGGCTGTGGAGCGGGTGTTGCTCGAAGTGGTTCCGGATCGATACAAAAAGGACGCTCATCATTGGTTGATTCTCCACGGGAGGTATACTTGTGTCGCTCGGAAACCAAAATGCGACGACTGCTGCGTGTTCGATCTCTGTGCATGGGACGAAAAGAAGGGCCACGCGAACGGCAGGTGACGTCGCCGGGCGGGGGCGCCGCACGGTGTCGAGTTCCTCGGGAAGGCCCGTCCATGCAAATCGGCGTCAAATGACAGCGCAGACGCCGCCGTCAGCCCCGAGTGCACCCGGTGCTGTCCGGTTCGAGCGCGGCCCGGCATCCGCGGTCTCCATGAAGTAGTAGGGCTGGCGGCTGCCTATTATGCGGGATCGTTTGCGATCGGCGGTGTTCCTTCCCCGAGTCTGCGTGCCCATCCGCGAGGAACTGCGGACCGAGCGACCACCCAGGGCGGTTAAAGCGTACAATGTGTGCTTGAAAAACACTTCCTTTGACGTGCACGCGATAGAACACAGAATGATGGAACGCTCTTCCACCGGTTTGTGGCCGGCCCGGACCGCCTCGAGTCCTTCCCGTAAGTCTGCGAACGTTCCTGATCCGAAGCGTGCCCTATGAGTAAAGACACGGCACTCGATCCTCTATTTCAGGGCGGCATGGCGACCCCTGAACGTCTCGCCGGATTGCTGGCCGACGTAACGCACGAATTTGCGAGTTCCCTGAACGTCGAGGAAACGCTGCAAAACGCAATTGATCAAATCATCGTATACCTCAATGCCGAGGCCGCCTCGATTTTCCTGCTCGAGGATGACGATTCAGCTTTGATATGCCGTAAGTGCGCCGGACCAGTCGATGTCACTGGGCTACGTCTGCTTCCGGACCAGGGTATCGTCGGTGAGACTGTCAGTCAGAATGCCGCCCAGATCGTGCGAGACGTCTCAAAGAATGAGAATTTCTCGGCCGTCGTCGATGAAGACACCGGATTTATTACCCGATCGATCATGTGCGCGCCGTTAACTGTTCGGGGGCGTTGCATAGGCGCCCTCGAACTCATCAATAAGCGCAGCGGGGACCGGCTGTTCGCCGCAAGTGATATGCATCTCGCTACGGCGGTCGCCTCCGCGGCGGCGCTCGCGATACACAACGCGAGAATGGCACAAGCGTTGGTCGAGCAGGAGAGGGTTCGCAAAGAATTGGAGTTGGCGCGCCAGATTCAAATGAGTTTGTTACCGGCGGCTGCACCGGCGAGCTTCCCGGTTCACGGCCTCAATATTCCGGCGCGTGAAGTTTCGGGAGATTTCTTCGACTACTGCGAAGTGGATGGGGGGAGAATATATTTTAGTGTCGCCGACGTATCCGGAAAGGGGATGAACGCCGCACTGCTCATGGCGAAAACAACCAGCCTGTTGCGGTGTCTTGCCAAATCGACGGAAGGACCCGCGGAATTGCTCGCAAAAGTGAATGCGGAGATCTGCGAAACTGCTTCGCTGGGAATGTTCGTTACTATCGTGGCAGGTTATTTCTATCCCGATTCAGGCGTCGTCGAACTGTCGAACGCAGGACATCAACCGCCATTATTCTGGTGTAGAGACGGGAAATACGAAGAGTTGGTCGCGACTGCACCGCCGATTGGGATTCTCGCGGAGGTAAGTTTCGAAACCACCCGCGTTGAATTGGGTGATGGCAGCTTGTACATCTTTACCGACGGTGTCACAGAAAGCCTTGCGCCGGACGGTACCGATCTCGGGGTCGAGGGTTTGTGCACTATTATCGATGCGGCGTCGAGATTCGATTCGGAGCGGCGGCTCGAAGAAATCGTCGAAAGGATTCACGACCAGGGTCGAACGGTACACGATGATCTGACCTTACTGCTAATTGAGACGAACTCGCATGTCTGAGTCTTCCATGCTTGAACTTCGCTTCACGTCCGACCCGAAAAGATTGCGAATGGTTCGAGAACGCGTACAAGAAGTCGCTGAGGAGATAGGCTGTTCGAAAAAGTTGATTTCGGATCTAGTAATTGCTGTCAACGAAGCCTGCATGAATATCATGCAGCACGCTTATAAGGGCAACAAAACCGGAGAAATCGTTCTGGAAATCCAAAAGAACAGCGATGATCTGCAGGTCATTCTGACCGATTTCGCCGAGCCGGTCGACGCTCAAAGGATACGACCGCGCGATCTCGAGGACGTGAAGCCGGGCGGTTTGGGAACCTATTTCATTCAGGAAATAATGGATGATTGCACGTACGGTCATCTAAACAATAGCGCCGGAAATTTTCTCAGGATGAGGAAAAAGATCATTTAGCAGCCGGACACTGCGTGTTCGGCCCGATTGCGGAGGATACTCGCGATTTTAGGATAAACGACGTTTGGCCGACATAGTGAAGGATCGGCGTCCAGCTCGGTCTATAAGCGTTGCGATCGAACCGCTGGACGCACGTGGATATGGGTTCTTTCGCGTCGGGGGATTAACGAATAGGATTAACG
>CAZFZX010000081.1:0-18722 GCA_964523765.1 uncultured Enterobacteriaceae bacterium | reverse complement strand
GATCAGGTCGCCGCTTGATTCAACTGCCTGAACACCAGATTTGACAATAACTCTACGCTCCGTGCTGACAACGCCAAACCGGATACGTCGCGGGGAGCGCAGACGATCGCTCCCGCCATCGCCGGTTCCCGCGACATTCGAAGGGGAACCGGAAGGACCCGGCGCCGTCAGCGCCTCATGGAATATCCGGTCTAAACCGTCTCCGCCTCAAGTGCTACGAGAACCTGTCGCGCACGTTTTTCGATCAGACCGCGTATATCGCCGATGATCGATGCAAAACCGTGCTGGCGTTGAAAACGTTCCGCCACTTGCGCGCTCGCGCGCGGGATTTGTTCCGCCAACTCCCGTAATAAGGACATTACGTAGGTACCCTTTATCTCGGCGCGATCCGCGAATTCGCGCCAGCGCTGCGGAATGATCCAATCCGGTCGATCTTCGCCGCCGATAGACATCGCCATGCGTTGATTGAGCGTTGAATAGACATGCGTCGACATCAGTCCGTAGAAAGGCGCCAATCGCGGGCCACTCGGCAGATGGCGTATTGCTACTTGCTTCGCGTGCCCCCCGCCGTTACCAACAAGAAAGCAAAACCCCAACCACCTGACAAACGCCCGCATATCGGCTGCCGGCACACTGCTGTAACGCTTGATACAGTTAACGCAGTCCACAGCCCCTAGACCACCTTCGCGCTCGTATTTTTGTGCCGGCGGGACACCCATCAACTGGCACAAATCCTCCATATGAATGGGGACCCAGTCTCCATCACGCTGCTCCCGGTCGAGCCGCTCGACCAACAGCACGGTCACGGCCCCGTGCCGAACTGTCGCGCCGCCAGTCGCCAAATCCAGCTCGGAAGCCAAATCCAAACAGAATCCCTCATTCATAACGGATTCGCGCAGTCCTCGTTTTGCTGGTTTAGCGATGTGTGAACTCAGCGTATTCCCGAACGTTAGCGCGATCTGATCGGAAACGACACGGACCGGGATCTTCTGGTGTTCGCCGGGTAAGGTAAACCGTGCACCCTCGACCTCGCTCAGCAAAGGGTGGGAAGGCAGCGCGGCAATAACATTTCTCAGATCCCGCTCCGTCAACGCGCGAACCGCGCTTTCGGTGAATGAACGTCCTCCCGGTGGCCCCACGGTCAATGCGCCGGGGCAGTCGCCGCCGATGGCACCCAACAACCCAAAATCGTTACCCTCGGAAATCCCGATCTTGTGGGCAAGTTGGAGCCTGATGTCACCTTCCGGCAACAGGTTTCGAAATAGTGCTGCGACGTCGTCACCCCGGTACGTTGACTCCCGCGGCGGGTAATTCAGCGAAAGCGTCTTGTTTATCCGCGCAGACTCCAGGAATCGCGGCGTGTATACAAACGCCCAACCGTCGGCCGCCTCGTCGATGAGGTGGCCGATGAACTCACCGCTATGGGAAATCTCGAGTTCAGCGGTCATCGACAGATAGAAAGTCTGTCCAGGATTTGGGCTCTATTCGCACTGCCAGCCCGACGATCGCCGCAACGCGGAGAACGCGACCAATCTCCAAGGTGTGCTTGCCGTTCTCCAGCTCGGATACAAATCGCGTGCCGACATCGGCAAGCGCGGCGACTTCCACCTGCCGGAGCCCGTGCTTCCGGCGCTGACGGCGCACCATCCTCCCCAGGGTCGATAAATTCATAGATTCTCCTTTTCGGGAATAATAACTACTTTTTGGGCCCCATATAGCTAATTAGTACCACACGAAACTAATAGGAATAGGATAGCCATATTAATGGAAAATATTCCCATACGGGTTGATCATTTGTCCTGATCCCGAATTTCCCGACTAAGATCGTCACCGATGTTGTGAATTCTTGAGGTTATCGGCTCATCGACCCGACGACGGGGACGACCGGGCTCCGCTCGGCGTTTGGATCTGAGCGGATGGATGCATTTAGCGGTCCGGCCTGCCGTGATACCGCCGGACGTCACGACGGGAGTGTCGACAGATTTTGGGCGGACGCCCGTAAGCTGAAGGGACCCCGGATGTTGTCGCGCCGCGGTAGCGACCGCGCGCTGGAAACACTGAATCATTGCTGGGACTACCGCGACGCCCCGATTGTCCGTTCCGTTCCATTCAATCCATGAGCACAAGGGCTACGAGCACCGCGTGCTCGATATCCGGATTCAGCCGCCGCGAACCCGGGACAATCCCCCCGCTGCAGGGGGGTCACATAAGCGCCCTTAACGCCTCATGAAATCCCCGGATTCACGGTTACGGGCCAGGGAGACTCGCGAACCGCATCCCGACGCACACCCAAGATGTTCTGCCGAAGTTGAGCGGGGTCACTACCCCCCTACCCGGCCATATCCTATGCTTGAGCCTGTACTAGCACCCGGGAAGGTCACCATGCGCAGCATATTCAGGATTTTCGGACCGTCGCCATTCGTACCGTTGCAGATCCACATGGGAAAGGTCGTGAAATGCGTCGAAAAGATCCCGGAGATCCTGGAAATCTACCGACGGGGTGACGCCAAAACGGTACAGGAAATGGCGGACGCGATTTCTAAAACCGAACATGAAGCGGATCTAATCAAACACGACATTCGCGACAATCTGCCGAGAAGCCTTTTCCTGCCGCTCGATCGCGCGGACCTGCTCAAGATACTGACCATTCAGGACAGTATCGCGAATCGTGCTGAGAACATTGGCGTAATCCTAACCTTCAAGCAGGCCAAGTCCTTCGAAGCGTTCGACCAAGCGTTCGATTCTTTCGTCGAAACGTGTCTCGACACGTTCCGGCTGGCACGCAGTGTCACGAATGAGTTCGACGAATTGCTCGAATCGGGATTCGGCGGCAAAGAAGCCCACAATGTCCGGGAACTGGCGGATAAGGTGGCACTGCGGGAATACGAGTCGGACATCGCCCAGCGCGAACTCGTACGGATAATGTTCAACGGGGAAGACCTGATTTCGCATGGCGATTTTTTCCTTTTGACCAGGCTCATCCGTCAAATCTCCGGGATCGCCGACCGGTCGAACAACCTGGCTTCCGCCATCCGCTCGACGCTCGAAAATTGATCGTACACGCGCCGAACTGAATAGGTGTTCCGAAAAGTGCTTCCCATTTGCAGTCGCACTGGTAGTCGTCACGCCCAACTCGAACCGGGGCCGGTATGACGGTTACGGCGTATGCTCGTCGGCCACCGATCCGCAACTGATCGACATTTAGGAACACTCATTTAGAAACACCTTTCACGAACCAAAAGACGTCATGGAAACCTACCTACTGATCATTCTCGTCCTGGCCACACTTTTTGGTTTCTATATGGCTTGGGGTATCGGTGCAAACGACGTCGCGAACGCGATGGGAACCTCGGTTGGTTCCGGCGCGTTGACGCTGAAACAAGCGGTCATCATTGCTGCCGTGCTGGAACTTAGTGGCGCGATCATTGCGGGCACGCACGTATCGGAAACCGTTCGTAAGGGCATCGTCGATCCGGGCATATTTGCCGGCGACGGTTTGTCGTTCATGTTGGGGATGCTGGCGGCACTGTTGGCCGCCGCCGTTTGGCTCCAGTTTGCTTCATTCAAAGGGTGGCCAGTTTCGACGACGCATTCGATCGTCGGTGCCGTCGTCGGCTTCGGCCTGGTCTATGGAGGACTGGAAGCTATCCACTGGGACAAACTCGGAAGCATCGTTGCAAGCTGGGTCATTTCACCATTACTGAGCGGCCTTATCTCCTATTCCGTGTTTACGCTCGTGCTTCGCAAGATTTTCTATCAGGCGAAGCCGTTGCGATCGGCGAAAAAACTTGCGCCCGTTCTCGTATTCTGCGTGGTCACGGTCCTGGCCCTAACGATGGTATTCAAGGGCCTCAAGAATCTCAAATTGGACTTGAGTCTCCCCATGGCCTTCGTGGTCGCATCCGCGGTCGGGCTGGTGGCGTCGGTCATCGGCGCGTGGCTAGTGTCGCGCATGCCCGAACCGGACCACGATACCGAGGCCGCCGAAAACGAGGCGGTAACGGATCCCGCGGTTGTTCGCTCACTCGAAAAGGCAGCCAAACACCTGGAACGCGTTCACCTCGGCGCACCGGGGCCTCTGAAATCAGAGGTGGCCGATGCGATCAGCGAAGTCCGTCGGCTGCGGTTCGAATCGCAACGGCGATACCGGTTTCACACCGACAGCCTCGAGTATCAGAGCGTCGAAAAACTGTTCGCCTACTTGCAGATCCTGAGCGCCTGCTTCGTCGCGTTCGCGCACGGTGCCAACGATGTCGCCAACGCCATTGGTCCGCTCTCGGCGGTCATTGCCGTCGCTATGGCGGGCGGAGAAAGCATCGCGGCCGAGGCACCCGTACCCTTGTGGGTGCTTGCCATCGGCGGCATCGGGATCGTTGTTGGCCTGGCTACCTGGGGTTGGCGCGTGATGGAAACGGTCGGACGGAACATCACGAGCCTGACACCAACGCGGGGGTTCTGCGCGGAGATCGGGGCGGCGACGACGATTGTCCTGGCCACAAAACTCGGACTCCCGATTTCCACGACCCACACGCTGGTCGGTGCTGTATTGGGCGTTGGCCTTGCACGTGGCATCGGCGCGGTCGACCTTCGCACCGTTCGCGATGTCGTCCTGTCCTGGCTCGTCACTATCCCCGCCGGGGCTCTGCTCGCGATCGGTTTCTTTCTCGGCTTGCGCGCGCTCTTTTAGCGAGTCCGGGATTAGCAACCTGTCGGATCAAGGGCGGGAGACAGGCTGCTTAGCGGATTTGTCGAGTAGCGACGGCGTTTTGATGTAGTCTACCAAATCCGGATACCGAGGTAAGGTTGCAAAATGCCATAACGAGGTGAGCGATGACCACAGAAACGAGAAAGAGACGGAACTACACGGCTGCTCCGTTAATCACCTAACGACATCGTATGACCACATCGCCCGCGGTGCGCCGTACTACACCGAGCTATTTGTTGACCGACCCATTGCCACTACCGGCAAGCTAAATGTGCGTTCCAAAGCATCGATCAGTTTCGGGTTAAAGGCCGATTGCTGTATATCATCACCGTCATACCGGCCCCGGATCGAGTCCGGGGTGACGGACCCGGGATCCAGTAGGAAAAGCCCGCCGCAGGCGGCGGGAAAGGGGTCGGCGTCAGTTACGGAACGGGTTTAGACGAATATTCGGGCGATAAATACTAATTCGCCACCCACACCGATTCTAGTGCCTGTCTAACTTTCGTCGACGAAAGATAAACAGGCACTAATACATCCTATCTAATTAGGCGCCTTTCGAGAACCGATTGGATATCGCGACGACCATCCAAGACGCAGTGAATGAAGACGGTTTGCCCAACCACCTCGTAGATCGCTCGATAAGGTTTGAAATGGACTTCACGGAAATCGCTAATGCCAACACGATCCAGCTCTGGCGGAATGTGACCACGGGACGGGAGTTCAGCAAGACTCAAGCATAGCGCTTCCAGTTCGTCTAATACGTGCGTCGCATTCTCGATGGAATCGTGCGAGGCAACGTAGCTAAATATTTCGAGCAAGTCGTGTTCAGCATCCTCGATTATCTGAACCCGATACCGCTTCACCCTTCCCTTTCCTTGATCCTCGCACGAATATCGCTAAACGTCTTTTTTGCAGATTTGCTCTTTCCCTGATGCTTACTCTTGCTACTTTGTGCGAGGATTTTCAGCATTGCCAATGATTCTTGGGTCTTTTCGTAACTATCGATATCTTGTAACACCGCTTTGGCCTCCCCGTGCTGCGTGATCACCATTGCTTGGCGACGGTCGCTGACGTCACGAAGGGCTTCGGCGGTATGGCTTTTCAGATAACTAATTGGCTTAACGCATTCGCTGAGCTTCATTTCGAATTCACTTTCGATATGTTGAAGATAGTACTAAATATAGATGTTATTTGGGTCTATCGCAATATCATCATCGTCACAACGCACGAGAAATCTATAGCCTGACGGGAGCGACAGAACATGTCTCAATATTCCGTCCGAAAAGTCCTGGCACGGGAAGGTGCCTGCGAAGGAAGTAAGCGAACTCGCAGCTCTATCTCTGGTTACTGGCGCTATTGATGGGTCCCGATGGGCCGTAGCAAAACTTCTTGCCCAAGCGGCCATAGGAATTGTAGGTATTCCTTATTTGCCAAAACAAAGCGGGTTAGTGAACATACCGCGGCCTGATTCTCGATGGTGTCCATTTGCCCCGCGCTCACGGCTGCTCCCGAGTGTTGGTGTTCTTCCTTCCTTGTCGTTAAGTGGTTAACGGAGCAGTGTCCCCGCCCCCCCCTCGGTCGCGGAATATTTACTCCGACCTTTTCTATTTATCCGCGCGGATCGAGGCAGATTTGTCAAGATTCTTTACAACGAAATTTCCGGGTGAATCGGCCGTAACT
The DNA here is from genome assembly GCA_964523765.1 of uncultured Enterobacteriaceae bacterium. Taxonomy (GTDB): domain Bacteria; phylum Pseudomonadota; class Gammaproteobacteria; genus UBA11873. The sequence continues at coordinate 12,337 of CAZFZX010000081.1, read as the reverse complement.
CGATGTTTTTGCATAACTTATACTGGAGGCTTGCCGAGGACCGGTCGATTTCCTTTGGTAGAGGACCGGAAAACTGTCAATATTCTTTACACGCATCTGACTTGGACCAACCAGAACGTCGCTAACTATCTGCAATCTATTGATTTTTATTTTTCGGTATGCTTTTTGCCTATTTTAGTACGGTTGTTGATATCGATTGAGCAATAGATGCGGAAACGATAGCGAGAAGGATAAATCACCATGAACACGATCGCAGAATTAGGAATACTTCGTCGCCTGGTTGCCGTCTTGATGGCAGGGTTAATAGTTGGTCTCAGCAGCGCGGCCCACGCCGCCCTACTGTATGGCGTATCCGGGGATGGAGCGAACTTCGATCCCGAGTCGTTTTTTAGCGTTAATCCTGCTACTGGCGCGACAGCCCTCATTCAAGCGCTCGGCAACGGCAATGACGGTGAGTCCATCGCATTCCGCCCCACCGACGGTCTCATGTATCACTGGTCCGGATACAATGGTCCGCAGATCATGGAGACGATAAACTTAACCAACGGGACCCTGACCGACATCCCCCAGAATTTCGGAGCGTACAACCCGGATGAAGTCTTTGGCTCCACCTATGACGCCGCCAACGACCGTTTCCTGGTAACCGACATCATGGGTAATTTGAGCGCGGTATCGGTCGCTGGTTCGTGGTCTGTCATCGGTTCGGTCGGGAACGGTGGTGGTGGCTACCGCGGGATCGCGTTTAACGGCGGCAGCTTGTATGCGGGCGACCGCTTTTTGAACACGCTTGATAACATCAACCCACTCACCGGCGGCACGAACTCGACCGTTGCGGTAACCATGGCAGCTTTTTCCGTGGATGGAATCAACTCTCTGACCACAGACCCGGATAGCGGGGTCCTATATAGTACATTGAAGACCCAAGATGCTACTGGGCTGAGAGAAAGGCGCCTTGCGACGCTCAACCCGTTGACCGGCGTCGCCAGCGACATCGGTGCTCTGCCGCACGGCTTTGCGAATATCGAGTTTGGTGCGTCGACGGGGCGGGTGCCAGAACCCACCACCCTTGCCCTCATGGCCCTCGGCCTCGCCGGCATCGGATATTCGAGAAGAAAAACGGCCTAGAATCAAGGGGTCAGATCCCTTGAACGTTGCCGGCGCTACTCGATCGTCGGTCACAAAAAAGGAAGAGTCGGAGTCGATTAATCCTTAAACGAGGAATGGGGTCGCGCGTTGGGATCTCCGGGACACCGTTGCGTGACTTAATCGATAACTGGGAACCGGGGACACTGCTCAGTTCCTCCAACTATAGCGCGTCGAAGGGCGGTTTTCCTGGCCGTATAGTGCTACGCTATACATGTATTACGCTGTAACTCAGGATGCGATCGATGTTGGCCATCCGCCTACCCGAAGATATCGAGCGCCGTCTCGCGAAGCTGGCCGAGAAGACCGGCCGCACGAAGACGTTCTATGCGCGCGAGGCCATCGTGTCGCATCTCGAAGAACTGGAAGATACCTACCTAGCGGCCTCTCGCACCAAGCGTCCAAAGAAGCGTTGGACGCAGGACGAGCTGGAGGCCGAGCTCGACCTGGACGGTTGAGCGGGACGACCGCGCGCGGCGTGAGCTGCGCCGCTTAGACCGCGCCATTCAACGCCAGATTCTACGTTACTTTCGCGAGCGCATTGCCACTGACGAAGACCCGCGCCGATTCGGGCGCAGCCTGCGCCACGAGCTACAAAGCTTGTGGCGTTATCGGACTGGCGACTATCGTGCGGTGTGTCGGATCGAGGACGACCGCCTGGTCGTGCTGGTGCTGGTCGTCGGTCACCGCCGCCGGGTGTACGAGTAAGCCTGTCTCTTTAACCGTTATCCGAGTACTGCGCAGTTCATCCCGATAACTGTTGTCGCGCCAGCGCGGCGCCCTCCGCCAGGGCTTTGAGTTTAGCAACTGCTATGTAGCGTGGCGACCAGCCGAAACCGCAATCTGGATTCAGGTAGACTTTCTCCGGATCGGCGCATTGGAGGACTTCGTGAACGCGCGCGGCAACGTCTTCCGGCGTCTCCGGGTAAAACGATTTTACGTCGATAATACCTGCGCCCAACTCACGCCCGTCAGACCAATCTTTCCACTGCGCGAGGTTCCCCATGAAGCGGCTGGCGTATTCCAGCACGAACTGATCGGCTCGGGCATCCAGCGCACCCGGGAAGTAATCCGCATAGTCGCGTTCGAACCGCGACCGCCCGTAACGATTGCCGAAGCAAATGTGAAAAGCGAGCTTCGCATCGACACCCTCAGTGGCCAAGTTGAACAAGCGGGCCATTTCCTGACCGGTGACGTTACCGCGAGCCGGTTCGTCGATCTGGATAAACGTCGCGCCGGCCTTCACCAGGCTCTTGAGTTCGGTATTGATGACATCGGCGAAATGCTCGGCAATGGCCACGGTATTTGTGTAATGTTCGTTCGGGCGGATGCGGGAACCAAACGTGAGCGGCCCCGGACAACAGACCTTCGTGGCCCGGTTGGTGTGGGCGCTCAGATACTTGAACTCGGCGACGATGCCGAGACCATAAGCCGGTACGTCGATCTTACCGAGGGCTTCGTAACGCGTTTGTTGGTCATAACCCCAGGGGCCAGCTTTGCGTTGAGGGACAAGAGGGCCGATACCTTTAATGATTTTGTAAAAGCCGTCCACATAGCCGTCCAGGCGACGTGATTCACCGTCGCTGATGATGTCGATTCCGGCGCGTTCCTGGTCGAGTATCGCGATGTCGACGGCGTCAGCCAGTAGCTCATCGAGATCGGCCTGCCCCCATTGCTCCGTGCCGACGAGCGCCTTGCAGGCGTGCCACCAGCCGGGTTTGGCGTGGGATCCGACAACCGTGGTCGGCAGGATAGGGAGATCAGTCATCGTTTTCTCCTCGATTATGTCCGTGGACTTGCAAGGCCGGGGCGAACGTAGCGGATTCTAGCGATGCGCCCCGGAGTCTGCTCGGCGGATAACGGTAGGTCAAGCGGCCGAGCGCGAAGCGTATGTCAGCAGCCCGCCCATCACCAGAATACGGCGTTGGCGTTCGCTTAGTTCGACGTTCGTTTTGATTTGGGTGCCGCCGGTCACGTCGCTCACCATGAGAGTGCCGGCGCCGTCCTCGATCCGGCTTGCGACCTCTGCAATGCTGAGCACGTGACCCCGATCGAGCGCATCGTAGTCAGACTCATCGGCGAAGGTAAGCGGCAGGATCCCGTAGTTGACCAGGTTGTCCCGATGGATGCGGGCGAAGGATTTTGCCAAAACGATCGTGACGCCGAGGTACATCGGACCGATTGCTGCGTGTTCCCGCGAACTGCCCTGGCCGTAGTTAGAGGCAGCGACGATCACGCCGCCGTCTTTCTCTTTGGCGCGCCGGACGAAGTCCCGGTCGAGGTAATGAAAAACATATTCGGAGATCGCGGGGACGTTGGAGCGCAGCGCCAGGGTATGCGCGCCGGCCGGTAGAATGTGATCGGTCGAGATATTGTCACCGAGCATGATCAGCACTTCCCCTTCCAGGTCTCCGTCGAGCGGGTCTCGGACTGGCACCGGTTTGATATTGGGGCCGCGCCGAATTTCAACCGCCGTAGGGTCTTCAGCGGGTGCGATGACGCCGGTATCGTCGATCGGATACTTCTCCGGCAGGCTGAGCACGAATCGATCGACGTACTCTCGCGGGTCGGTGACGACGCCGGCTACCGCTGAGGCTGCGCAAACCGCTGGGCTCGCGAGATAGACCTGGTTGTTGGGGTCGCCGGAGCGACCTGGAAAGTTGCGGTTGAAAGAACGCAACGAGACGGCGCCGTGGGCGGGTACCTGTCCGATACCCCCGCACGGGCCGCAGGCAGATTCGAGAATGCGCGCGCCCGCAGCAACCATGTCGGCGAGCGCACCGTTGCGCGCAATCATCTGCAATACCTGGCGGGAGCCCGGACTCAGGGAGGTGCTGACCCGAGGATCGACGGTTCGACCTTTGAAGACCGCGGCCACTTCCATGAGATCGGCATAAGAAGAGTTGGTACAGCTCCCGATGGCGACCTGGTCGACCCGCATACCTGCGACTTCCCGAACGGTTCTTACCGCATCAGGGCTGTCGGGACCGGCGATGAGCGGCTCGAGCGCGTCGAGATCGACGGTCATGCTTTCGTCGTATTCGGCGCCGGCGTCGGCGGAAAGCGGTTTGAACAACGCCGCACGACCTTGACGCACCATGTACTCGCGCGTCCGCTCGTCGCTTGGAAAAACGGAAGTAGTCGCACCGAGTTCGGCACCCATGTTGGTGATCGTAGCGCGAGCAGGGACATCCAGAGAGGCGACGGCCGGGCCACGGTACTCGAGGACATAGCCGACGCCTCCCTTCACACCGAGTCGACGGAGGATTTCGAGGATAACGTCCTTGGACGTCACGCCGCTCTGCAGTCTTCCGACCAATTCAACACCGAGAATCTTCGGCATGCGCATGTGATAGGAAGCAGCTGCCATCGCTACAGCAACGTCGAGCCCGCCGGCGCCGATGGCGAGCGCGCCGATGCCGCCGCAGGTGGGGGTATGGCTGTCGCTGCCGACGAGACTGATCCCGGGGGCGGCGAAGCGCTCGAGATGAACCTGATGGCAGATCCCGTTGCCGGGCCGCGAAAAATGAATGCCGTATTTCGCGGCAACGTCCTGGAGATAAGCGTGATCGTCGGCGTTACGGAAGTCCGCCTGAAGCGTGTTGTGGTCGATATAGCTGACCGATAGCTGCGGTTTGGCCCGGGGCACACCGGTAGCCTCGAACTGAAGGTGGGCCAGCGTACCGGTGGCGTCTTGCGTGAGGGTCTGGTCGACGCGGATCGCGATCTCCTCGCCCGGGCGCAACTCCCCTTCAAGGAGGTGATCTGCAATCAGTTTGTGGACGAGGTTCACTTCAATACGCGTTCGGGAATAAGGACAAGTCCCTCCATAATACTACGGGCCGTACGGTAGACCGTGATGTCCGGGACGTACCAGCCGTTCGCACCGCGCGTCACCGTGGCCGATACTTCCATCGTTCCGGCGGGATGGCCGATGCGAAGAACACCGTTCGCGGTGTCGGCGACGCACGCCTGCACGAGCGTACCGTCGATGGCAGCCGCAACGGCTAAACACATCGACACAGAGCCGGGTAAGGTGCGGTGCGTATTGCCCATGGAAATAGCACGGGCCGCCAGGTCCGTGTCGGCTGCGCTCACTAACTCGCCATCGCTCGCTCGATAAGAAACGGGAGGCATGACCATGACTATCTTCGGCACCGCGCGCTTTTTCCTCCGCGCCTCGTCGGTCGTTTTGGCCAGGCCAAGGAGGACGGCGGCGCATCCGCGGATCTGCTCGAGGCGCGCTTGCAGAACAGCATCTTCATCAAGCTCGGCAGCTGACTTCTTGATGTCCGCGTCGAGGTCGGCCGCACGAACGAAAACGACAGCGGTCACCGCGTCCACGATACTCACTTCGATGTCCTGATCGGCGTCGAAAGGCAAAGTCTGACGGGCTATGCCAGTCGGCAGAACGCCTTTGCCCAAAGAAGCTCCGGCATCGATAAACTCGGTCGTTATCTTGGCACCGGAGCCGGGAACACCGGCTATGGCGTAATCGCCGTCCGTCCGGGCCCTGCCATCACGAACGGGAACGTGGGCGATATAGCGCCCGCCCGTGTTAACGGAGCGCACGGGAACTTTTGTGACGGGACTGGTCGCGGGGTAAATTCCTTCGTCGATCGCATACGGGCCAACCGCCGCCGAGATATTGCCGCACGTGCCCGACCAGTCTATGGCGGCTTCGCGAATCTCGACCTGACCGAAGTTGAAAGCCACGGCACCTTCCGGGTCGCGCCCGATAATGGCGACCTTGCTCAGCGAGGAGATACCGCCGCCGAGGCCGTCCACCTGACGGCCGTGCGGATCGGGGCTGCCAAGCGCCGTCAGAATAATGTGGTCGCGCATGGCTCGCTCATACGCTGCAAGGTCCGCCTCGCGGAAGAACAATGCGCGGCTAGTGCCGCCGCGCATGAACACGGCGGGAATTTTCAGTGTCACGGGATCTGCTGGTCACGCGGGCCGTTATAGAGCGCGCGCGGCCGGATGAGACGGTTGTTGGCGTATTGCTCGAGGACGTGGGCCGACCATCCGGCGACGCGCGCACTTGCGACAACGTTTGTCATGATATTGAGTGGAAAGCCCAGCTGGTAGAGTACGGGCGCCGCGAAGTAGTCGACGTTTGGAATGATGCCCTTGGTGTCTGCCATACGTTTTTCCGTGGCGAGCGCCACGTCGAACCAGCGCCGATCGCCGACAGCTTCGGCCATTTGCTCCGCCATAACACGAAGCTGAGTGGCGCGCGGGTCGCCGGCGCGGTACACGCGATGTCCGAACCCCGGCAGTTTGCGCTTCGCGGCGACGGCCGCGTCTACGTAATCGGCGGCTTCATCGGGTGAGCCGATCGCCATGAGCATACTCATGGCATCGTCTATGGCGCCCCCGTGCAACGGCCCTTTGATGGCGCCGATCCCGGCGACGATCGCGGAATAGAAATCGGATTGGGTGCCGGCGACGACCCGGGCCGCGAATGTCGACGCATTGGTTTCGTGCTCGGTGTAAAGGACGAGAGCGGTATCGAAAGTTTTCGTCGTGACCGGATCGGGAGCGGTACCGGTAACCATGTAATGATAATTGGCGGCGTGGCCTAAGTCGGGTTCGGGTGCGATCGGTTCATGTCCGGCCTGAAGGCGTACCTGGGCGGCGACGATTGTCGGCAATTTAGCCGTGACGGAGCACGCTTTAGCGAATAGTGTGTCGGGGCCGATATCGTCCGCGTCCGGATCCAGCGAGCCGAGCATCGAGACTGCAGTGCGCAGGCCCGCCATCGGATGAGAAGAATGCGGCGTTTGTTTCAGGATCTCGAGCACCTGGGGCGCAACGGTCCGCTGACCGGCCAATTCTTCGGTAAACGAAGCCAGCTCGGCTGCCGTGGGGATGCGGCCGTACCAAAGGAGGTAGGTCGTGGCCTCGAAGTTGAAGTTGCGGACCACATCGGCGATGTCGTAGCCGCGGAAGGACAGTTCGGGCTTGTCGCCGTCGATGAAAGCGATCCCCGACTCGAACGCGAGGACGCCTTCGAGTCCCGATACGACCTTATCGGATGTTATTCCCATCAGTGTTACTCCGGTGTTTTCGTGGAACGGTACACGCCTATCGTACACGTCCCGGAGCAAACGGTTAAAGACGGCGGTCGCCCCCGTGAACGGACCGTCGCCTTCGGGCCCCCATCGCCCCGATTTGGCCTATTCGCCCAACACTCGACGCTCGGATGCGTGCGCGCTCAATGATTCCACCAGGGGAGATCAGAGAACGACCGAACGTCGATTTCATGTGTCCACGCCGATCGGTGTTGTTTCGTAAGGTGGAAGTAGGTATCCGCAATCTCGACAGGTAGTATGAGCCCATCGTGCGCCAGACCTTTGCTTTCCCTGAGCGCCTGGAATTTCTCCGGACCAAGCATCTTTCCGAGCGTATCCGGCGCGTCGACGGATCCATCGATAACGATATGAGCGATATGAATGCCCTTGGCCGCGAACTCCGCATTCAGTGATTGGCAGAGCATTCGTCGCCCTCCCATGGCCGCCGCGTGGGAGTGTTGTCGTGCATTCCCGCGCACGGCCGCAGTCGATGAAGTGACCAGGAGGGTTCCCTTGCCGCGTTCCTGCATCTGCGGGCACACCGCCGAGGCCAGGCGAAACAGCCCAAATGTACCCAGCCGCCAGCCCATTTCAAACGCTTTATGGGAGGTATCTTCGAGCGCCCGGTCACCAATTTGCGCACCAAGATTGTAGACCGCGACCTCAATCGGCCCGATGTCGGTTTCGATTGTGTCGACAAGCGCCTCAATGGAATTTGCTTCGATCGCGTTGAGCAAAAATCCCGTTGCCGAACCGCCTCCCCGCTCGATCTCTTCGACGATCGTATCGAGCCCCGTTTGGTCGCTCCGCCGACACAGGCACGCGTGATAGCCCTCGCGCGCGAAGCGTTTTGCGACATGACCACCGATACCCGCGCCGGCACCGATCACTAAACAGACGCGCTTCATGGTTTTTCTCCTTTTCTGCGAGCCACTCACGAGATCCTGCACCCGTATTCTAAACCGGAGATCGGTTTACCATATAGCGCACAAAGAAGTTTCACACTGAACAGGAGAGGGAGAAAATGTCCGAGGTGATCAAATATTCAAAGCAGGATCGGATCGCGACAGTTACATTGAATCGGCCCGAAAAGTACAACACGTTGCGCCGCGAAGTGATCGACGGCATCAAAAACTCCTTAGAAGATGCCAACAGAGATGACGAGGTCCGCGTTATTGTTCTCGAAGGTGCTGGCGACTCTTTTTGCGGCGGTTTTGATTTTTCCGGCGGGTTGGAGCACTACGAGGACATCCAGGAATCCGGCTATGACCCGGGCATGGACGTTCATTGGGTGACCAACCACTACACCAGCTACATCACCACGTTCATGGGCCTATGGCGCGGACTGAAACCAACGATTTCGAAAGTACACGGCTATTGTGTGGGTGGCGGCTCTGAGCTCGCGCTATGTTCGGATCTGGTCCTCGCTTCGGATTGCACGCGCTTCGGCACCCCCTACTCCCGAGTCTGGGGCTGCCACCTCACCGGTATGTGGGTATACCGCCTGGGCTTGGCCAAAGCCAAATACTATGCGCTTACCGGAGACTGGATCAGCGGAAAAGAAGCTGCCAAAGCAGAACTGATCAACTTTTCCTACCCGCTCGAAGAACTGGATCAACGAGTGCAGGAGTTGGCGGAAAAGCTCGCGCGGATCCCCCTTACACAACTCATGGCGATGAAACTCGTCGTCAATCAGGCCTATGACAATATGGGCTTGCAGAGCACCCAAACATTGGGACCGATCCTCGACGGTGTCATGCGCAACACTCCACAGGGCAGGAACTTCGTCGACGTCGCGCGGGACCAGGGAGTACGCGGTGCAATTGAGACGCGCGACGGCCCGTTCGGCGACTACAGCCAAGGCCCGCTCGAGGATCAGCCGCGCCGACGCAGCGAACTGGACCGTCGGTAACGCCCACCCGAAGGGTACCTGATCGGCACGAGGGGCATCCAACCGGCGGCGGAAAAGCAAACTGCGTATTATCGAACAATCACCGACTCGATGACCGGTGTAGAATGGTTGTCCTCGGCTAGATACGCGTTCCAAAACATCGATCAGTTTCGGGTTAAAGGCCGATCGCTGTAGTTCGTCACCGTCATACCGGCCCCGGATCGAGTCCGGGGTGACGGACCCGGTATCCAGTAGGAAAAGCCCGCCGCAGGAGGGATATTGTTTGACTAGACCCCGGATCAAGTCCGGGGTGACGGTTCTTGGCGTAACGATGAAAGTGATCGATATTTCGGAACGCATATCTAGCCATGTCGAGTAACCGAACAGAAGGCTGCTTTATCGATGACTTTGCATACGTTTCTATATATCGTGCACGCCGTTACGGCGATGTTGCTCGTTTTGTTGGCGATGAGTTCCCTGTTGCTTTCCATATTGATAGCGGTGAAGCCCGCCGCCGACCATGCCAACGAAAGTCTCACCAAAAAGGCGAATACCGTCGGGCTGGTAGAGAATATTGTTGTCGGTGTAGTGGCGCTTACCGGGGTAGTAATGGTATTTAGCGGTTCCTGGTCCTTTTCGCAGCTTTGGTTGTGGATGAGCGTGCTCATCGTGGTGTCTTATAGTGCCGCCATGTTATTGATCACCGCACCCGCGCGCTCGGTCATAGCCGAGGGCAGCAACGCGGTGAAAGTCGGTATGCAGGTTACGCTGCACATAGGCCACTTGTTGCTGCTTATCGTCGCTTTCGCTTTTATGGTGCTAAAGCCGATCTAGAAGCTTGTCGGCGACAGACGGGAAAACGGGCCTATCGGATTCCGTCCGCAGCCCGCATGGGACCCGCCGTGGTCCGTCCCAGAGTGCCGCGGATCGTCACGTTGCACCATAATTCGGCAGGGAGGCGGCGAAACGGCAACTGGCAGCCGCCGACGCTCAGCCGCAATCACCCCTAACCCATTATTTTTCCTCTGCTTTTACACTCTTTAACTCTAATTGGCATCAGTATTGCACGTCCTGTCGGTGAGTGATTCGCTCGTAACAGGAGGGCCGCCGCCATGTTTGGTAGCCACAAGCCTGGGCCTGAGCGGGAGGACAAAGCAAACGCGCAGCCGCTCTACGCGGGCACACATAAAACCGCGACACCGGCCGGGCTGACAAAGGCGTTGACCGTGATAGGACTCGCGGCGCTGCTGTTTGGCGCGCGCGCCTTTGGCGCAGAGACGTCGATCCTGGATGCATACCCGGGACGCCTGGTATCGATTGGTACTCACTCTATCCACCTCGATTGTCGCGGGAACGGCCAACCGACCATCGTACTTGAATCGGGCATCGGCGGATTCTCGCTCGAATGGCATGCGGTCCAAAGCGCGCTGGCTGCACATACGCGCGTGTGCGCCTATGACCGCGCCGGCTACGGTTGGAGCGAAAGCGGCCCGATGCCGCGGACGGCTACACGCAGCGCGGGCGAATTGCATACACTGCTCGCCGCCGCTGGCGAAGCACCGCCGTATCTGCTTGCCGCCCATTCTTACGGCGGCTTCATCGTCCGCTTGTTTGCCGAGCGACATCCCGACGAAGTACGCGGCCTGGTTTTGGTCGATGCCTCCGCGCCAGAACAATTCGAACGCCTGCCGGCCGGCGCTTTGCCGCTCGCCTTGGTCGCGGCCCTACGCGACGGCGCGCGCGTTCGTTCTCTACCGAAACCCGGCAAGATCTTTCCGGTCGGGCTTCGTACTCAGGGCTTGCACCTGATGCTCCTGCCCAAAGCGCGACGGGCCTATATCTCCGAAATGCGGCACTTTGAAGCGGGCGCGCGCCGCTTACTGCAGCAGCAAAACGCCGCACTCGACATGCCGGTCATCGTTATCTCGCACGCACGAACAATCTTCCCGGCCGACGCCGGCGGCCGCCAGAGCGAACGGATGTGGCGCACCATGCAGCGGCGCATGGCGCTGCTTTCCAAACAATCGGATCATTGGATCGCGGCGGGCGCCGGACACCAGGTTCATGCCGACCGTCCCGATCTCGTTGCCCTCGCCTTGCGTCAGGCCCAGCAACAACAATCGCCGTCCGGGAGTACCGATCGCGATTCCATGGTGCGTTTAGTGGTCAGCGTACGCTGAATACGCGTTCCAAAACGTCGATCAGTTTCGGGTTAAAGGCCGATTGCTGTATATCATCACCGACATACCGGGGCTAAATAGCTGGTCCAAATTATCGGTCAGTTTGGGAATAAGAGCCGACGACCGTGCATCGTCATACCGGCCCCGGATCGAGTCCGGGGTGACGGACCCGGTATCTAGTAGATAAAGCCCGCCGCAGGCGGACACTATTTTACTGAACCCCGGGGTGACGGGCGCGGGTATAAGCACAAAAGTGAACCATCTTTCGGAACGCGTATTTAGAACATGCTAAAGGCAACGGACCATCGATATTCGTTGTGATAAACGCCGTCCGTCGCTTTGAAGTCCCCCTCTATTTGCTTTGTTTCACTCGGGATTGACGTCTCACTCCGGCCTGCCGGTATCGGCGCTTCTCCGCCTTACTCTCGGGAACCAGCTTCGGAACACCGCAGGTGTTACCGTTTTCATCAAGTGCCACGAACGTAAAATAGGCGGAAACGATGTGCCGTCGTTCGCCGGTATAACTGTTTTCGGTTACCACGCGGACCCCGATCTCCATGGAACTCGTCCAGGCCCGGTTCATGGCAGCACTGAAAACCAGGGTCTCTCCGTCTTTGGCCGGACCCAAGAAATGTACGTCGTCGATGGATACGGTGACGCACATATTCCCACTGTGACGTTCGGCTACCACTAGGGCCAAACGATCGGAGATCGCCATCACCCGACCACCGAACATTGTGTAATGCGCGTTTAAGTCGTTGGGGAAGACTTTATAGATATGCGCGTCGATCGCCGATTCAGCGACTGCTTTTTTTTTCATAGCGGGTCACCCCGGGGATCGGAGGAAACAATCGGGAATCAACCGCATCGACCGCGATCGTTTCCGTCCTTTGTCTATTGAGGTTTATAGAAAGACTGAACACATGTGCACCGTAGGTTGGGTTAGGCTTGATGAGCGCTGTAACCCAACGATTTGGCTATCGTGTTGGGCTACGCCCTGCGGGCTAACCCAACCTACCGTGTTCACCAATTATGCCGGGTCCTTC